>JBEGTL010000069.1:0-22499 GCA_041179425.1 Pseudomonadota bacterium
TCGCAGCGCACGCTCGAGGCTCGCTGCCTCGATGGGCTTGAGCAGGTAGTCTTCTGCGCCCACCTCGAAGGCCTCGAGGGCATGCTCGGAGTGAGCCGTCGCAAAGATGACGTAGGGCGATTCTTCGGGAAGCAGCGCGCAGGCCTCGAGCCCGGACAGCTCGGGCATGCGGATGTCGAGCAGCAAGATGTCTGGTGGGCGCTGACACGCTTCGAGGTGCGCGATGACTTCGCGACCATTCGTACACTCCGCCACCACGGTCACGTGGGGGAAGGCCGCGAGCAAGCGCACGAGGCGCCGGCGGGCGGTGGCTTCGTCGTCAGCGACGAGGACGCGTAAAGTACGCTCGTTCATGCTCGATGGGCCGGTGGTTTGTCGGAGGGCAGCTGCACGGTCACGCGCGTTGTTGCGCCTTCGTTGTCGATCGCAAACGAAGCCGCGCCATCGTACGCGAGCGCGAGCCGTTGGACAGTCGTCGCAAGACCATGGCCCCCTTCACGTGGCCCCTCGAAGCGACCCGGGTTGGATAGCTGGACAGTCAGCATTCCGCCGTGCTCGCTCACGTGGATACGAAGCGTGCCGCGTTTTCCGGCAGCAGGACCGTGCTTGACCGCGTTTTCGATCAAGGGGAGCAGAATGAGCGGCGGCACTTGGTGCGCGCTCGGTTCGACTTCTACATCGCGCTCCACACGGAACATCTCGGCGTCGCGCACCAAGTGGAGCTCGAGCAGCGCGTCCACCAGCTCGAGCTCCTTGCGCAGCGACCAGTACGGAAGCTGTATGCCCGAGAGCACCGTGCGCAACATGCTCGACAGCTTGAGGATGGCCCGCTCGGCCACTTCGCCATCCTGACGGCACCACTCGGCGATCGCGTTCAGCGTGTTGAACAAGAAGTGCGGGTCGAGGTGGCTTCGAACGGCGAGTAGCTGCGCGCGCTGCGCCTCGCGCTCCATGGCCTCGGCGCGTGCTCGCTCGCGATGCACCCTCTCTTCGTAGTCGAGATCGCGCCCGAGGCCCCAACCTCCCACCCAGAACAGCGCCAAGCTGATGTAGGCCGTCGTACCGCTAGTCAGCAGGGTCGAGCCCAACCCCAACGCGCGCGGCAGCGTGATGCTCACGACCCGGGTCAGCGCGGCCCCCGCCACAGCGTAGGCGAGGAGGTGCAGCGCACGCGAAGGCAGGCGCCGGTCGGCCGCGTCGAGTCGGCGCCAAAGGTAGGGGCCACTCAATAGAAACGTAAGACACATCAGACCACCCAAGGGCACTGCCATGGGCTGCGACGCGAGGCGTCCCTGCGCGAAGACCAGGGCGACACACACCACGCCCACGGGGATGGCTCGACGCGGTGCCAGCAACCCGCGCAGCGTGCGAGCGTAGAGCCCGCGCGTGACCGCGTGGGAGGGCGTGCTGCCAGCGGTCGTGCTCATCGACCCCGAGTGTAGCGCGCAGGCTCACGCCGACAGAAGGGAGCGGCCGGCCCGAGGCTGGTTTGACGCCTCCGTGGATGCACGGCGCCCGCAGGCGGAGTAAGGGGCCCCGATGACGTTCGCTGCCTTGGGTCTGTCCGCGCCGCTCCTCAAGGCCCTGGTCGAGCTCGACTACGAGCACCCAACACCCGTGCAGGCGGCAGCGATTCCACCGATGCTGCAGGGGCGCGACCTCTGGGCCTCGGCACAGACGGGCTCCGGCAAGACCGCGGCCTTCGTCTTGCCCATCCTCGAGCGCCTCGAGGCCACCGCCAGAGTACAGGCACTGATCGTCGCACCCACGCGCGAACTCGCCGTGCAGACCGAGCAGGCCATCGCGCGTTATGGGCGACACCTCGACTTCCCGGTCGTGACCTGCGTTGCGGTGGGAGGCGCTCCCATCGAGCGACAGATCCAGACTCTTGCTGCCGGGGCCCAGATCGTCGTGGCCACACCGGGACGCTTGCTCGATCTCCTGGAGCAGGGTGCACTCAGCCTGACCAAGCTCCAGACGCTCGTGCTCGACGAGGCCGACCGGCTGCTGTCGCTCGGTTTTCACGACGAGCTGACGGCGCTGCAGAAACGACTGCCGACAGATCTTCAGCGCGTGCTGTTCTCGGCCACCTTTCCGCCCAAGGTAGTGGCCCTGGCCGAGCTGATGCTGCGCGACCCCATTCGGATCAACCTCGACGCCGGGACGGCACCCGGTAGAGAGCGGATCGAGCAGCGTGTGATCGAGGTCGACGAGAGCCAGCGCAGCCGCTTGCTGATCCACTTGCTGCACGTACATGCATGGCCGCAGCTGCTCGTCTTCGTCGCCAGCAGGCGCGCCGCCGACGACGTCGCACTCGAGCTATCGCGCGCGGGTTTTCGAGCCTGGCCGCTGCACGGCGAGCTCGGGCAGGACACGCGCACCCAGACCCTCGCCGACTTCAAGGCGCGACGCTTTCAGGTCCTGGTCGCAACCGACCTCGCCGCGCGCGGCCTAGACATCGTGCAGCTGCCCGCCGTCTTGAACTTCGATCTACCGCGCTCGGCAGCAGACTACACACATCGCATCGGACGCACAGGTCGTGCAGGCGAGACCGGCGTGGCAGTCAGCTTCGTGAGCGTCAACAACGCTGGCCACTTCCGACTGATCGAGAAGCGGCATCACATTCAGCCAGAGCGCGAGCAAATCCCGGGCTTCGAGCCGCGCGACCTGACTCCTGCCGTGCGCGACGTGAACGGCGGCATCAAGGGCAAACGAAAGAGTAAAAAAGACAAGCTCCGCGAGGCGAAGCGCTCGTAGCCGACACGCCCGCCCAACGCTCGTCTTCTACGTTGGACCTCAGCGCTGGCGCAACGGGCAAGCGAGATGTGCCTCCGTGCCAGGCGCGTACCCAAAGTCGGCAGCCGGCGCCGCCTGAAACGTGAGCGGCACCGGCAGCGCGGCGAGTAGATCTGCCTTCTCGGCGGCGATCAGCCAGAGATCGGCACCGTCTACACCGACTGGCGAGAGCTCCGTCTCGCGTTGTCGCAGTTGCTGCGTGAGGAAGACCTCGGACGGGTCGTCGAAGCGGAAGCGCCAGGCTGCCAACACCGACCCGTCGACAGACGAGAACACACTCAGCGTGTCTGCAACGAAGTGCACTCCAGCAGGAAAAGCAAACGTCTGCTTGGCGACTGCCCGAAGCGTATCGTACGCGAAGCGACCCATGTGCACGGTTGCAGCGAGGGCCAGGTTCGGGAGCACGGGTACCGCTTGGTCGCCGAGGTCGTCGGGACGTTGGCCGGGCTGGCTCGGGTCGAGACTCATCACGGCGTAGGTCGAGATGGGTAAGGTCGCGTGCGCGCTCGCGAGGGCAGGAGCGCCCTGATCGCGGCGCAGCGGCCACAGGTAGCTGGCACCCCAGGCGTAGCTGAACTCACTGTACAGGTCGTCGAACGACGTGCGCCTGGACCACGCAAGATGCGGCGCCTTCTGTGCGCGGTAGCTCGAAAGAGACTTGCCGTAGGCCGACGAGTCGAAGGCGTAGCCAAAGCCCTGCACGATGGCCTCGTCTTCTGCGATCGTGGCCTCCCCCTCGATCACCGCGCTCCGGGCCAGCCTGGCGTCGTAGCGTGGCGCAACGTTGCCACCGAGCTCGCCCGCTGCGTGCTGAAGCGCGTGCACCATCTCGTGCACCAGCACGGCGACGTAGCTGCCGCTCAACGCATAGCCGTCGTCTATGACGACGACCCGGGCTTCGTCAGTGTCGAAGACGGCGCCGACGTTTTTGGCCTGTGCCCGCGCCTCGGTCTCCGATGTCGACATGGCGGGATTCAGCTGAAACAACGACAGTCCGCGACGAAACGTCCGCTCGTTGGGCGAATCGGTAGTCTGCGCTTCGGCCACCCGCTCGGCCACGTAGTCGGCGCGCGTCTGCACGACGACGGGTATCTGCAGCGTGGCGCTCTCCGAGACGGCCATCGGGCTCAACATCCTCGCGCCCTACTTCCCGGGCGTCGACCTGCGCGCGTACGACATCGACGGGCCAACGCCGAAGTTCGCAGAGAGCACCAACGGCAGCATCAGCCGACTGCGCTTGGTGGCCGAGCTGGCCGAGCGCGAAAACCTGACACTCCGCCAGCTGTACCAGCGGCTGGCGGGAGCGCGCGGTCACTGGGTGCTCGCCGGCACGCCCGAGAGCATTGCCGACGAGCTCCAGCGCTGGTTCGAGAACGAGGGCGCCGACGGCTTCAACATCTGCCGCCCGTGCTGCCCGAGTCGCTGCACACCGTGGTCGAGCTACTGATTCCCGAGCTCCAGCGCCGCGGCCTGTTCCGCACGGCCTACGAGGGCAGGACGCTGCGCGAGAACCTCGGCCTGGCGCGACCCGAGAGCCGCTACGCGAACAAGCGCTCGGTGGCGGCCGCGGAGTAGCGGCGATCTCGGCGCTGCCGCTACGTCTGCACGCCGAGAGCCTTACTGTTTTGCTCGAAACGGGTAGAGCTGCTGCTTCACAAAGCCCTCGGGCATGTAGCTCCCCACGACGCCGTAGTGCTCGGGGAAGGCACGCGCGTCTTGCACCTTGGTGCCGAACAAGGCGTCGAGGAAGGCGAAGTGGGCCGCGTAGTTTTTGTCGATAGCCGCCGTGTCGCTGCTGTGGTGCCAGTGGTGAAAGTCGGGTGTGACGATCAGCTTCTGCAGAAAGCCCCAGCGCAAGCTGACGTTGGCGTGGTTAAACACGGCCTGGAAGCCCACGACCAAGACGTAGGCGTCCATCACGCTGCGCGAGAAGCCGAGCACGTAGATGGGCCCGAGGATCGCGGTGCGCGTGACGATGAGCTCGAGGATGTGCATGCGCGAGCCTGCCAGCCAGTCCATGACCTCGGTGCTGTGGTGCACCGAGTGGAAGCGCCACAAGTAAGGCACCTCGTGATACGCGCGATGCGTCCAATACTGGATCAGGTCGGCCACCAGTAAGATGCCGAGCAGCTGGAGCCAGAAGGGCTGCGCTTGCACGAACGCTCCCACGCCAGGCAAGACGGCCCAGCCGAAGAACCGATGGACCAAGAAGTTCACGATCATCAGCACGGCGCCAACGAGCAAGTGGTTCACCAGGAAGTGCGTCAGGTCGGTCTGCCACGCCCGGCGAAAGATGGGCTGCGCTTCGTACAGCGGAAACAGCTTCTCGATGGCGACGAAGACCAACGTCGAGCCGAGCAAGTCGAGCACGAACCAGTCGAGGCCGAGGTAGGGGACGCCGTCGGGGAAATCGCCCACGGGTACCTTGTGGCCACCCGCGAGGACCGCCCCAGCGACCAGGAAAAAGGCGTACGCCGAGAGCCAGCGGCTGCGTCCGACCAGCAGATTGGCGAGGCTCAGACCGCCCGCGACGACGAGGGTCGCGAACAACAGCTGGCGCAACACGGCGACGTCGTACTTGGCGCGTAGCTCGGGCGTGGTCAGGTACGCAGGGAAATGAAACGCGAGCACGGCGAGCACGCTCAGCACGGCGAGGGCGAGCGCGAGCGTACCCGTGAGGCGACCTCGGCCCGGCGTGAGCCGACCGTCCATACGTAGCCATGCTCGAAGGCGGTTCAGACTACTCATCGCGCGAGTGTATCGCGCAGCGGTCGCCTACGGTAATCGAGTCACCGTGAACGCGCGCCAGCTTCCAAAGTTCACCCCGAGCGTTCGGCTGGGGCCGCTACGCTGCCGGCCAGCAGCTGGTGAACGTGCGCGAGCAAGGCGTGCGGCTTGAACGGTTTGCTCAACAAACGCGCGCCGCGCGCCGCAAAGTCGGGAGGCAGGACGTTGGCCGCGTAGCCCGTCGAAAACAACACTTTGACGCCCGGCGAGAGCGCCTCGATCTGAAGGTATGCCTGCCAGCCATCGAGCTCGGGCATGATCATGTCGAGCAGCACGAGGTCGATTGCGCCTAGGTTCGCCCGGAACAGCTCCACGGCGCGTGCGCCATCCTCCGCCTCGATAACCGTGTAGCCTGCGCCGGTCAGAACACGGACAAGCTGCGCGCGCACCTGGGCTTCGTCTTCGGCGACGAGGATCGTACCCTGACCGTGCGCGGATACGTGCCGCAACGCGGGCGTGGCCACGGGGCCGCTCTCGACGCGGGGGAGCCGGATCTTCATGGCGGTGAACGTCGCCCCATCGCTCTCTGCGACGATCAGGCCTCCGTGCGCTCCGACGATACCCGCGGCCACGGCGAGCCCCAGGCCAGAACCGGCTCCCTTGGTGGTGAAGAACGGCTCGAACACGCGCGGTAGGTGGGCCTCTGTGATGCCGCTGCCCGTGTCTCGCACGCACAGCTCGACCTGATCTCCCTGGGCCGCAACGTCGACCGTGAGCGTTCCGCCGTTCGGCATCGCATCGCGCGCATTCACGCAGAGGTTGATCAGCACCTGCTCGAACTGGGGCGCGTCCAGCTCGACGTGCACGGGGTGCGCGGGGGATTGGTAAACAAGGCGCACGTTCTCTGGAATCAGGCGCCGCAGCATGCGAACGCTCTGTCCAACGAGCTCGCCCAAGTCGACACGCTGCACATCGACTCGTTTGCGGCGCCCGATCGCCAAGAGGTGCGAGGTCAACTCGGCCGCGCGCTCCGTGGCGCGCAGCGCCTGCGCCAGCTCTTCGGTAATTGCCTTTCCGGCGGCAATTCGGTCTTGCGCGTAGGTGAGGTTGCCGTCGATGACCTGAAGCAGATTGTTGAAGTCGTGCGCGATGCCCCCGGACAGCTGCCCCAAGCTCTCGAGCCGCTGTGCGCGATGCAGCTGCTCTTCGGTCTCGCGCAATGCATGTTCGGCCCGCTTCTGCTCGGTGATATCGGAGGACACCAGCAGCACGTTGTCGACCTTTCCCCCGCGAAGCACGGGGACGACCCGCGTGACGTACCAGGCCGATGCGCCGTTGTCCCCGGCGCCGGCCGCTTCGTAGTGGCCGAGAGCGCCCTCTTCGAATGCAGCCGCGATGGCGATACGTGCGCGCGGCAGACTTTCTGCGACGAGGAACTGCTCTACCGGCGCGCCTATCACGTCGCCAGCGGAGTGCCCCGCGGCCAGACGGTTCACCCAGGCAAACTTCCTGTTGCGATCGAGGAGGACGACATAATCCGGCAGGTGCTCGACGACCACGCGCCGAAACTCGACGATCTCCGCAAGGTCGGCCTCGAGCTGCCGCTGCTCTGTCAAGTCCCGCGTGAGCAAGATACCGAGCTCTTCGGACCCGACTCGGAGCGCAGAAAACTGCGTGCGAAAAAAACGCCGCGTGCCGTCTCCCATGAGCACGATGTACTCGAGCAGCTGCGGGGACTCGCCCGCAAAAGCACGCTCCGCGCACCGGATCGCCATCTCCCGATACGGCGGCGCGATGAACGACTCCATGGGCTGGCCGAGCATGTCCTCCGGCTCCCGACTTCGCGTGCGGTTGAGGAAAACGATTCGCCGCTGTCGATCGATGCATGTGACGAAGTCGTCCACGCTCGACGACAACAGCTCGAACAGGGTGGCCTTTGCCGCCTGAGTCAAGGGCTTCCCCGGGTCCTCCGAGCTCATCATCCCTCCGCGTTGGTACCCAGCGTCAGCTCCGGTACGAGCCAGCACTCGCACACCACTTCATGGCCCACGGACCCGCCAGGCGCTGCTCGCAAAGCGTCGGTACAGCGGACGGTGTGCGCCCGCGAACGTACAATATCGCGCGGCCGCTCGTGAGGATCGAGACCTTTCGCGCCGCGGTTCTCGCAAGATCTGCGTCGAACGTGCGCCCTTTTCCGTCCACAAGCAGGAACATTCGACGTGCGCTACGGCGGGCAATGCTGCCAGAATCGCGAGTCGTCCACATCGTCGTGCTTCGTGTAGCCCGCGGGAGCGCAGCCGTTGACGATGCGAAACGGCTGTCCTCGCGCATCCTCCGCGTTGGTGGGCGCGAAGATCGATTCGCAGGAGATGTCAGTCCCGGTTGTGCAGCCCAAGCGCACGTCCTCGCCGAGACAGCGGCGCTCCCGATCGAGCGGCTGCCCGATGCTCACCGTGCACTCGCGATCGAGCGCGCAGGTAGCAGCATCTTTCTGTTCACAGGTTTGGCCGGGCAGCTCGCAGGCCTCCCAGCTCGTTTGCGGAAAAACCTTGTCAGCGCAAGCGCTCGAGTCTCAGTCGTGCTGCCAGCTCTTGTATACGAATTCCAGGCTGTAGCCGTCGGGGTCGAGCACGTTGCCGGCGTAGTAGCGAGGATCGTAGTGCAGGCGTGCGCCGGGCGCGCCCGCGTCGGTTGCGCCCGCACGCATCGCCGCCGCATAGGCCGCATCGACCTGCTCCTTGGAGCCAGCCACGAAGCCAACGTGAACCGCGGTCCTCGATGAACGTCGGCGGGACCGGTGGCACGAACGGCTCGACGACGTGCCCGAGCTTCTCGCGGGTGCGCGCGATTCGCTCGACATGCGCGCGCGTCTGCTCGCACGTCGCGATGGCGGTGACGGAGTCGACTACGAGCGCGATGCGCAGCCTCTTCGAACTCGGCCCCTCGACGAGGCCAGTGGGCGGCAGCTTGCGCGGGGAGCGGGGTTCGATCGCGGCGACGAAACGCGCAGTATCGCGGACGCTTCTCGTGAGCACACCTCACTGACGATGCCGATCGGCATCGTCCGCGTCACTTCGCCTGCGACGAAGCGTCCGCGCGTGAGCTTGAGACCGATCAGGCCGCAACTGGCAGCCGGGACACGAATCGATCCTCCGCCGTCGTTGCCATGCGCGAAGGGAACGACGCCCGCTGCGACGAGCGCCGCGGAGCCGCCAGAAGAGCCGCCACTCGAGTGCGCGTCGTTCCATGGATTGCGCGTGGGCGCGCCGACTTCGGGCTCTGTGGTGCAGCTGAAGCCGAACTCGGGCATACGCGTCTTACCGAGGACGGTGCAACCCAAGCTTGCATCGACCGTTGTCATACGATTGGCATGACACATGAGCGGCCGCCTGAATGCACGGGTCGACGATGAGCTCGCGCGCAAGGTGGAGGCGCTCTCGCGGGCGACAGGCAAGAGCGCCAGCTCGATCATCGAGGCTGCGTTGGAGGCCTACATCGAGAGCGCACGCGTCTGCCATTTGCTGGCGGCTCGACTGAGCGTGGATGCCGAGCTGGCCTTCGTGCGAAGCGCGAGTGCGGGCGCTTTTAAGCTCGTCGAGCTCGAGCTAGGGCACCTCGAGCGTATCCAAGTCCTGATGGACAAGTATCGCGACCTCCGCAATCTACGCGTGCTCTGACTGCGTGCCGAGAGCCGGAACGACCAACCGTGCCCGCTCGACTCGCGCCGTACGGGGGCGCGCTCATGCTCAGCACACGGTCATCCACAGACATACTTAGGCATCTCGTTGCGCCGTACGCGGCGCCGTGCTGTCCTCGCGCGATGCGCGCCATCGTCATCGATAGATACGGTTCGGCTGAGCAGCTCCGGCTCGCTGACGACGTCCCCATGCCCGATGTAGCGGACAATCAAGTGCTCGTCCGCGTGCGCGCAGCGGGCGTGAACCCTCTCGATTGGAGAGTGCGCGCGGGCGAGCTGCGGGCGTTCTCAGGCTCTCGTTTTCCAATCATACTCGGCTGCGATATTGCGGGCGATGTAGTTCGCTGCGGAAGCAAGGTGACGCGTTTCCGTGAGGGCGACTCTGTCTATGGCTTCATGGATGCCAACCGTCGTCGAGCTTGGTCGCGCTACTGTCGAAGCGGCGCCTATGCCGAGTACGCTTGCACGCGCGAGGACACGCTCGCTACCAAACCTGCGCAGCTCAACTACGAGCAGGCAGCGGCTCTTCCGCTCGCCGCACTCACGGCGCTCCAAGTAGTTCGCGACCGCGCTCGACTTCGCGCTGGCCAGCGCATCTTGATTATCGGTGCCAGCGGCGGCGTGGGTAGCCTGGCCGTCCAGCTAGCCTTGGCGCGGGGTGCCGAGGTGACGGGGGTATGCGGCGCAACACACCTCGAGCTCTTGCGCGGCATGAACGTGGCGCGCGCCATCGACTACCGCACAACGGACTTGCGCGTGTTACCCGAGCGCTTCGACGTGATCTACGACGTTGCGATCAAGAGCTCATTTTCTGAGTTGAAGCATCTGCTCTCGCCAACGGGCGTGTTCGTCTCCAACATGGTGACCTTTTCGTCCATGCTGGGCACGCTGGTGGCCTGGATCACTGCGTCGCGCATCCCACGCAAGAGTCACACGCATGCTTGGGTTCAGCCGTCGGGGGACGACCTGCGCCAGATCAGCGCGATGGTGGAAGCTGGAACGCTGCGTCCGGTGATCGGCGGGACGTTCGAGCTCGAGGATGTTGCACGCGCGCATCAGCTGCTCGAGCATGATTCAGTACCGGGCAAGCTGGTCATTCGGATCGACGCGAGTACCCCGCGCGCGCTTGCGGCGACCGCGTCCACGCACTCGTCCGCCAGCGAAGCAGAACAGGGAGGTTCGCCAGCATGACCGTATGCGTTCCTGCTCGCCTACGTGCAATGCACGCCGAGCAAGACTGGTGTCCCCTTTCGCCAGGAGTGCGCTTGAGAGTACGACATCAGGTCAGGCTCGCCCCCCGCACGAGGATTTTAAGCTCTTCGCAGGAACGGGGAAGTGGGCGGAGGGGCAAGTGGTTGCGGCTGCTGAAGGGCGCGGTGTGATGTTGTTCGTGATGGGCAAGCGTCGTCGGCACTCGGTTTGTCGCGGTAGCGCTCATTGGCGCGGCAAATAGGGACGAAACCGGCGCAGTTCTGGTTCCTCGCCGGGCGTGCCCTGTTCGGCCGGGAAAAAAATGCAGCCGCTTTTGTGCCAAATGCCTGCGCCAAGCGACCATCGCAGAGGCTTTGCGACCTTCCGCGACAGACGGTCTACTTCGACAAGTCGGACTTCACTGTTGTCCCATGAAACCGTTCCGTCATTCACGCAGCCAGCCACCATCGTGCGCATCGAATCCGGCGTTGCTCGCACGCCGAAGATGCGCAGATAGCTCACGAGAACGCGGCCACCTCGCTCTGCAATAGGCAAATCCAGGTTCACACTAGCCTGAATCCAGTAGTCCACGAGCGGAGCCTTCGCAGGTATCGGCTTTCGCCACCAGCTAAACATTCCGCAACTCTGCCACACTCTCGGGGGCGAGCTCCTCCGCTTGCACCTGCACTTCTACTGACCCGCGCGGTACAGACCCCCGTCCGGCTCCGAGCAATGCTGCTGGAAACACGGACAACCGCTCGTGTGTGCTCGACCAACCGATCACTCGGGTCCGACTCACAAGAACAAGATCCTCCCAACCGCCGGGCGGACCCCAGCAGCCTGTGTCAGCCATCGCCGATGTTGGATCGAGCACCTTAGTATCGCCCAGCACGATCAGACAGGGGCGCCGCGGACTCAACCCGATGATGCTGCCAGCAGCAAAGCGACGCGACGCTTTGTTCAGATCAGAGCGGGCCACGCAGCAAGGGCGGCCCTGATTGCTCGCATCTTTCTCTGTCCAAGTTGCGCCGCATCCGAGATGCCGACCGAGGGTAGCGACGTGATGAACACGTCGGCCTTCGACCAGGCGTCGAGTAGCGCGTCCTTCGCGTTGCCGCGAACGAGGCGAGGCTCGGGTGCGGGAGCCCCACACAGCTTGATCGCAGATTCATGCGCCCTCTGGAACACCGCTACCTCCAGCGCATCCCCACGGCAACGGACACACGGCGTCAAGCGCTTCGTCGGAACTGATGTCACCCGAGTTGTCCGTGTCGAACAAGAGCAGCAGGCCCGCTTCCCACCAAGAGTGACCCGGCAACCGTGCGCCGTCGCTGCCGAGGCCATGATAGTGCGGATCGCCTCCACGGTGACCAGGATCCTTCACAACTCGCCCGCCACCACCTTCAATGTCCGAATACTCCTTCGCAAACTGCTTGGCTTGCGCTTCCGTTTCGCTCACGACGCCGTGACCTCGGCGCATCAGGCTGCGGCCCTTCTCCGCACTCACGCGACCGATTTCGCGGACCACCGGAAGGTCACCGAACCACTTGATGAGTCGACCGCAGATACTTGCCTTCGAAGTGCCAACCGGATCCACGTAGTTCACGGGATCGCTCCCTGCGTACGCATACAGATTCGCCTGCCCCCCCGCGAATCCAATCGGATCCCGCGCCGTCCACCGCCCTGTCTCCGCGTCATAGTCCCGCGCGCCGAACCGCACGAGACCGGTATCCGCGTCATACAACCCACCCGCAAACCCGAACGGCTGAAACCGTGGCGCCGTGTCGTGCACCAAGTTGCCCCAGGCGTCATAGTCGAGCTGCTGCACTACCTGGCCGCTGGTCGGATCGACCACCAGGCGGAGGCTGCCGCGCGTGTCGCTCACGAGCACGAGCGTGGTGGTGCCTTGCACCATCAGGTCGGGTACGTGCGCCCTCGACGCGTACACGAAGCGGCTAACCAGCTGGCCTGCATCGTCGAGCACGGCTGCCAGACGACCCTCGAGGTCGTACACGAAGCCTTGCACGAACTTGCCGTCGACTCGCTTGCCGATGCGACGACCAAGTGCGTCGATGACGTAGCTGATGGTCTTGCCAGCCGTCACGACGCGCGTGAGCTGGCCCGCCGCGTCGTAGCTGTACGTGCGCTCGCCGCTTGCGTCGGTGCGGCGCTCGAGCTGGCCGTCGGCCGTGTAGCCGTAGCGGACGCCCGCGCGCTCGAGCAACCGGTCTTGGGCATCGTATATGGCGCCGTCATCGAGACGGTTGCCGTTGTCGTCGTAGTGGTAAGCGCGCGTGCCGCTCGCGTCGCGCACCTCAGTAAGCCTGCCCAGCGCGTCGTACGCATACGCGGTGGTGGTCTCGCCGCCGCCGAGCACCGACTCGATCTGGCTGGTGATGCGACCGAGCGCGTCGCGCGTGAAGCGCGTGCTCAACATCGCTGTGCCGGCGACCTTGGTGTCCTCTGTCGCGAGTTCGCCGTACTCGGCTGAATACGTGAACTGCTCCTTAAGGCTCCCGAACGTGCGCGATGAAACGTGCGCGGCGTCGCGATAGGCGAGTTGCTCGCCGAGCACCGACGTGAGCCGGCCGTTGGCGTCGTAGGTGCGTGCGGCTGCCACGCCTTGCACGGTGTCGGCAGTCACGCGAAACGCCGTGTCGTACTTCGCACTGACAGCGCTGGCGAGGGTACCGCTCGACTTCGCGCTCAGCAGCAGCGAACCGTCCCAGGTGAAGCTGAGGCTCTCCGTGCCCAGCGTGGCCGCGACCAGCGCCCCCGTGTTGTCGTCGTACTTGTATGTGACCGCGCCTTCGGGGCGCATCACGCTGGAGAGGCGTCCACTCGGCTCGCGCACCTGTTGCACGCGCGCTCCCGACGGCGTGGTGACGCTCTCGAGCACGTCGTCTGCCGCGTAGCCGTAGGCCGTGGCGCTCGCCTCACCGGGCTTCGCACTCGGGGCGACGTAGCTGCTAACGCGGCCACCCATGTCGTAGCTGAAGGTGTGGGCAGCCTTGGTGGGGGTGGTCAGCGCAGTGAGGTCGCCGCCCGGCGCGAACGCAAACGACGAGAGTGCGACCTGCCCTGCGCGCGAAGAAAGAGCACGACCCACCGCGTCCCGCTCGAACGTGTGCATCACACCCGTTGCATCCGTGATGCCCGTCAAGAAGCCGTGCGTGTCGTAGGCATAGCGCGTGGTGCGCGCGCCCTGCGTCACCTCCGTGATCCGGCTGGCCGCGTCGTACGCGTACGCTATGGGCAGCACGTTGGGTGCTGCGACCTGCGCCACGCGGCCCTGCGCGTCGTAGCTGACGACCTGTTTGTCGCCGAACGACGTGATCGTGTTGGTGTGTGCGTCCGCATCGAACACACTGTCCACGCTGCTTCCGCCCTTCAGCGTCGTGGTCTCGCGCAGTGTCTGCAGACTGCTCGGGTCGTCAGGGTTGCGAAGTGTGACCTGACGCGTGCGCACGACCTCACTGAGCAGACCGCTTGGCAGCTTGAGCTGCACCGAGCGCGCGTACGCCGCCTGCATGCCGAAGCGCGGGTCTGCGCCGAGGGCGATGGTGGTGGTGCTGCCATCGGGCCCTGTGGTGGTGGTCGTGGTGCGCAACTTGGTGCGCACTGACTTGAGACCGTCAGGGGCGGTAACCGTAAGCTTCTGCGCGCCCTGCGTCTGCTCGCGTGCGTACGTGATGGTGTGACCGAGCGCGTCCTTCTTGATCAGCGTCGCTTGATCCGCCGAGCGCTCCAGCGTCTGAAAGGAGCCGCTCGCCTCCGTGTCCTTGGTGAGTCGGCCCGTTGGGTCGTACGAGAAGCTGTGCACACGGCCCTGCGGGTCCGTCTCCGAGAGGAGCAGACCGGTTTCGGATAGCGCGACCTTGGCTGCCTCGTGTGCGGGGTTTTCCACGCTCGCCAGCCAGCCCTTGGCGTCGTGGGCGAACGACGTGACCAGGCCGTCGGGGGAGATAAGGCGCGTGGCGCGACCCGAGGCTTCACGCTCGATGGTGAACACGCGATTGGCCGCGTCTGTGATGCTTCCCAAACGGCCTGCGGCGTCGTACTGAAATGACCACAGCGTCTGCTTGGTGAGCGCGTCCACTGTCTTGAGATGTCTGCCGCCAGGGTCAAACTCATCCCACGCGAGTCCATCGTCGCTGGCGATCACGGAACCACCAGGCGAGGCGCTCGGCAAGAAGGGCAGCACGCGATGGACCACGTCGCCGTTGTAGTCCGCGACCACGAGGTTACCGTTCGGCTCGACCACGGTGATGCGGGGCAGCACGAACTTTGCGTCGAGCGCGGGCGTGAAGTCGTCGGGCTGGGTGGCGCCGCCCCCCGCGATGGTGTGCATCATGCCGTCCGGCGTCACGCTGCGCAGCACAACGTTGCCTTCGTCGGTGATGTAGAGCGTACCGTCCGGGCCGACGTCGACCGTGTGCGGACTGCTGAGACGCGCCGCCGTGGCCGGTCCGTCGTCGCCGATACGACCTGCGATGCCATCACCGGCGACCGTCGTCACCGAGCCATCGGGGGTGACCCTGCGGATGCGCTGTCCTTGGAACTCGGCGACGTACAAGCTACCGTCGGGACCCACGGCGACCGACAGCGGATTGTTGACGAGAGCCTTGCTGGCGGGGCCTCGATCGCCGCTCGAGCCGGCGGTGCCGACCGCACTCCCGAGCACGAGCTCAATCACGCCGTCCAGGCGCACACGACGCACCTGGTTGCGCTTGGCATCCGCGATGAGCAGGCTGCCGTCCAGGCCCAGCGCGAGCGCGTGCGGCTCACCGAACACCGCCATACGTGCGGGCTTGGGCGAGCCGTCATCGACCGCCGGCGTGGCCGGAGCCGGGGCCGCGGTGCCAGGTGTTGGGGGTGCAGCCGACGCCGGCAGCGCACCAGCGAATGTGTCGATGATTCCGCTGGGCAGCACGCGGCGCACCACGGCGTTCGTGCGCTCGGCAATGTACAGCGTGCCGTCGGCCGCGAGCGCGAGCCCAAGAGGACTTGCGAGCGTGGCCATGGTCGCGGGGCCGCCGTCGCCCGTCGCGCCCGCCGTGCCGGTGCCCGCCACCGTCTGCACCAGGCCGTCTTTGCCGACGCGCACCACCTTGTGCTGCGCCTCGAGCGAGACGTACACCGCGCCGTCCGCTGCCACGGCCAGCCCGTGTGGCTGATCGATCGTCGTGCGCCGCGCCTGACCGCCATTGTCGTGCTGGCCGCCCACCGCGCCGAGCAATGCGCGGACTGAGCGCGTCTCGGGCGTCGCTTGCCGACGGTCGCCGGTGCCGAGGTACAGCGTGTGCGAGGCGGGGTCGTAGGCGTGGTGCACACCAAGAGTGAAGCCGCCCAGGCCGAGTGCGCTCGCGTCGAACGTGCCGAGCGTGGACGCCTGCCAGGGCAGCCACATGGTGGTCTCGAGCCGCGCAAGGTCGTCCTCGGCCGTGACGCCCGGGGGCCGCGGAAACTGGTTGTCGGGCGCCGCCTGTGGTGCCCGAGCCGAACACGAGCGTGCCCGTGCGCGTGCCGCTGCGATCGGCGATGGCACTGCCGACCACCACTTGCTGCGGCCGACCTTCGCCGAGCGTCACTTCACTCACCTTGGTGTCGAACTCGGTGAGCACCACGTCGGGCGCTCGCTCGAACGCGCTCGCCAGCGGCTTCAGCGTGCGCTCGCTCGGTAGGTAACCCGCCGCCGAGAGCGCCACCCGAACCGCACCGCCGCCGTTGACCGCGAGGTCGAACGTGCCGTCGGCCTTGCTCTTCGTACTCCCGAGCCCGGGCTCGCCTGCGACCGAGATGCGCACGTCAGCCACCGGCTGCGCCGTGCCGTCGATGACGCGTCCGCGCACGATGGCCAGGCGCTGTTTGTCGATCGCGCCCGGCTTCACACCGGTTTGGCTCGCGTTGGGGCCGTCGTAGATGAACCCAAAACCCGACGCGAAGTCGCTGGTCACCGTGCGATCAAGCGGCGGGGCGAGTGAGGCATCGACGCCCCCGCCGTCGTTGAGCGTAGGACTTGCGACCGGACCCGCGCCTACGACCCCGCCTTCGGGCAACGGCGCCAGCGCGCCGTCGCGACGATGCCCGCACAGCCCACAAGCGCCAGCAGCGCGACACAGGGCACGACCGAGCGCATGAGACGGACGGCCGACGAGGCAAGAGCGAATCGCATGAAGCTCCAGGTGAAGCAGGGGACGACTGCAGGCCTCTACCACCCGCGACTGCCGACGACCGCTTACCACCCCGACTTCAGCCAGGCGTTCACCCCAAGGGGTGAACGCCTTCGTGGCCACTATCGAAGCGGAGAGCTGACTCCTGCGGTAAGCCCTTCCGCACCTGACCACCAACCTCGCTTTCAAGGACTGGCGGTCTTCCCGAACGCCACGCCGACACGGAGATTTTCAAGTACTTCACAGGATCGCAGAAGTGGGCGGAAGGATAGGTGGTTGCGGGTTCTCAAGGGCGGGCTGTGATGGTGAGTGTGATAGCGGCGCGCTGTAGACGCGCCGATGAGGACCCGAGGCGGACCGGACATTATCTACGCAAAAGCCATTCGGTCGTTGCGTGAACAGCACAACCTTCGCCAGTCAGATATCTCAGGTCTGACGGAGCGGCAGGTACGTCGCCTCGAAGAAGGGGACACGATGCCTCGTGTCGCGACGCTTCAGAAATTGGCGCGCGCTCACGACATGGACGTGGATGCGTACGTCGCCGCGCTCGCGGCGCTCAGTGCCCCGACCAAGCGTGCGAAGACATCACGAACGGGTCGCATGCCTCCTAAGAGGTGATTGGAGCCCCTCATTGATCCTCAACGACAAACGCTCCCTCCCGATCTCGCGTCGGCTCTGGAGACCGTGCGTCGATGGAGCGAGCGGGGTTCAATCCGCTGCCTCGCGCGCGAGCAGGAGCGTCTCCTACCCAATGTGCTCGACATCATCGCAGCCAGCGCGGGCAGCCTCAACTTCAACGACGCCCTGCTGGTCCCTCTACAGCGCGAGGGGTCCATCAGCGAGGTAGCCTCGTTCGATGGGGGCTTTGACGTCCTGCCAACATTCGTCCGTGTCACGGACCTCTAGCCGACCAGGACGCCCATACTGGCGGACCATGCCGCGAATGCTCGGCGCGCATCCTTGGCGAAGCGCTGCAACGAGATTGCCGTCGTGTCCACGGTGCTTAGCTCCGCAGTGTCCGACTCGCGGGGGAGCGTGATCGCGCGCCAGGCTTCCAGCTCGACAGCCAGCAATACCAGCTCTCCAGCTCCGTCGCATTGCATGCGAGCCTCGGGACCACCGAGATGGGCGTGGATGGCCTCGATCTTCTTGGTACCCTCAACCCGTGTGCGCAGGAACGGCTTCAGGTCGTGCGTCACCTTGTCTGTCCACCGCTGCAGAGACTTCGCTCCCTTCAGCGACAGCGGCTTGCCGTACGGCATGTTCGCGCAGAGCTTCACGTCCAGGCGAAGCCATGGTGGCTCCGTGACGAGGTCTTGCGCCTGCTTTCGTCCGAGGAGATCGCTGAGCAGGTCTTCTTCATTCGTGTACGTCCGCGCGGCATGAACGGGGCTCCAAGTCCAGCTGAGCACCATGCTCACGAAGAACGGTTCCGCCTGCTGCCTGTGCCCCATGCCGATGCGCACCGAGTGCTCTCGGCTCATCTTGGCGAGGTCGATGCGGTCGTCGGGTCGGTCCGGATACCTGAGCAGCTCTTCATCTCGAAGTGCATCGAGCCAAGCCTCGCGGAACGCATCGTGGTCCATGCCCCGGTTGTACACGGTTGGAGCCCGCGGGCGAGCACGCGTCGACTGCGTGCGGCCGACGCTGCTGGCTGCCGTTCGCTGCTCCTCCACGCGCAGCCTCGCGCGCGAGCACGTCCACCAAGCCGAAGCAACGCGTCGCACAAGCGCCAAACTAGCGTCCCCTGCCGACGCATGTCACGCGCGTCACGGTCATGAAGCCACATGCCCCGATTCCATCCAGCACCCGTGGGTCTGACGGGGCCTTGCCAGGAAAGGTCTCCGAGCTGCTCCTGGAGTTTGCAGCGCCTCTGTTCGAGTACGGCGAGCCGCCCAATCGTCGCATTCTCCGTGCGGGCTTGGGCGTCGCCGTCCTGTGCTGGAACGCGGGTGCACTTGAGCTCGCGGGTGACCCGGGCCATCACGTCCTGTTGGACACGTTAGCGACCGGCGTTCCGCCCGAAGGCCAAGGGCTCGTGCGGCAGCTGCTCGCCGCGCGAAAGACCCGCTATCGCTCGATCCCGTTTCTGTTCGAGGCGGACGTGATCGAAACCGACGCGACAACGTACGGGTCGAGGCGCGGGCCTACTTGCCAACGAACGCGTCGCCTCCGGGCGGCGGGACACCACCCGTGCTCCCGCCCGACCTGCTGAAGACTGGCGGCATGCAAGCGTTCGATACCGTGTTCGGCGAGCTCGCCGCAAAAGAGTCGCGCGCCTGGATCGTCAGCGACGAACGCAACCTTCCGCCAGGCACCTACGTGCTTCGCGAGCTGTACTGTACCGAGCTAGATTGTGACTGCAGGCGCGTGCTCGTGCAGGTGACCCACGCCGAGAGCCGCACCCTCGCCGCGACAATCAACTACGCCTTCGAGCCGCCGGGCGACCCGCGCTTCTCCGACGAGCGACAGTGCGAGCTCGATCGGCTCCACCCACAAGGCCCGCACGCGGGAGAGCTGATGGCGATGTTTCTCGAGACGGTGACCACGGATCGCGCTTACTACGAGCGGCTCGTGCGCCACTACGCGATGTGGAAGCGCGTCGTGGACGACGAGGCGCATCCCTCTCACGCCAAGGTGCGCGGAGCGACGCATAGCGACCCGCAGCACGTGGCGGCGTTCCCACGGCAGGAGCTGTCGCAGCGCTACGGCGCGAAGGTCCCCGTCAATGCGCCCTGCCCCTGCGGCAGCGGTCGCAAGTACAAGAAGTGCTGCCGCACCTGAAAAGCATCGGGGCACGACCGCCGGAGGTAGGCCGCTACGCTGGCTTCGACGAGCCCGAGCTCTGGAGTGCCCCAGAGGTTTATGACACCTTCGACGAGGCCGAGGATGAAGACGGAAGCCTGGAAGACGACCCAGCGCCGCGCGACCCGTTGACACTAGGATTCTGCCGAGACAGCAGAGACGCGGCGAAGCACGCCGTTAAGGCACGAAAACCCCCGTAAGCGGAGGTTTCTCAGTGCCCAGCCCCGCCCCCGCCCCGCCGACACGAGGATTTTCAATCCTGAGGCGGGTGTGGCCAACGCCGCGGAAGGAAAAGGGGGAAGCGGTGAGGGCGGGTGCCGGTCGGTCTCATGTCGGTCTCGGGAGCGGGAAGCGGTCGTAGGCGGGCCGCTCGGACAGGGCGTGTCACAGCTCGCTGTCACAGCTTGTCATAGCTCCCGCGAGGGGCGGTCCGGCCTGCCGCCCGTCCACCCTGCACCAGGCATCCGCCAGCCGTAGCGGTTGCGCTATGGTGACGACGTGGGCCGTCCGATCCAGCCAACCTCCGTCGTCACCGGTGAAGATGCGGACGCCCTGATGGCGTCGGTGAGAACGTGGCGGCGCCGGAGGAGGTCGCCCGTAGGAGGCTAGCCGCTCGGCGCTTCTTGCAGACCGTGACCAGGTCGAAATCCAACGACCGCGAAGCGATTGCTGTCGCTGCTAAGCAGCTGTAATCATCAAAGTATCACGGATGCGCATCGACTGAGTCCAAAGAGCTGTTGCAGCCGAAGATCCGCGGAACTACCCTCTCGGAGCTAGGCAGCTACCCAATGAACGACCGGCACAGCAAAGACCTCTTCGTCACTCTCGACGAGCGCAGCTATGCGAGCGTCAAAGCCGCGTCGCGTGCTGAGGTTCGTGAGGCGCTCGATCGTGGCCGCCAGGATCTGGCGAAGGCTCAGGGCCAGCAGCGCGCCGCCCGCGTCGATTCCAAGATTCGATACCGCTGATCCTCTCGATCGTGGCTCGCAAAAAGACAGCAGCACGAGCAGTCGACGTGCTTGCACTCGACCGCACAGAGTTCGGGAGCGACTTCCCTGACAGCGGAACGCCTGCCACGGAGTACTTGTGGGACTACCTCGAGCATCTCGGGGCGCGAACCTTCGTGCGCGAGCACCACTACGTGGACCGCCACTACCTCGATGACTTTACGAGCTACTACGCACGGTCGTTCCGAGTCCCCGATCACGCGTGCAGGCGCCTTCACTACTTCGATCTCACACAGCGCCAGCTTTCTGCCCTGCTGGACAGAGCCCATCTCGCCAGCGCTGAAGAGCGCCGTAAGGTGGAAGCCAAGCTCAGCCTGGCGTATCTCGGGTTCGTCGTGCGGCGCGATCTGAAGCGCGCGCGGCTCGGTCGAACCGTGCTCCGCACCTACCCGCTCGACGGGAAGCGACGGTACTCGGCCGTTCGCCCATACGTCGTTCACCTTGGAGCACTGCAACTTCAGGTGATCGGCCTCGCCTACCAGCAGCAGGACGGCGGAGCGGCCGTATGCGCCTCGACCGCGCTCTGGTCGGCGCTGCAGAAGGTCGCCCACATGGCGGGTCACCGCACGCCAACTCCTTCTGCCATCACGGCGGCGTCGAAAAGCCCCTACGCAGCGAGCTACGGCTTAGATGACTCACAGATGGCGCATGCGATAGCGACGCTCGGCTACGGTGCGGATTTGATCGGCGCGCAGGGCGATCCCGCGACGTTCCGCGCGCTCCTCGCTGCGTGCCTTCGCTCTCACCTGCCGGTGATTCTCGCGGTGGAGGACCTCAACGGCTCGCACGCCATCACGGTCACCGGCTACAGCGAACCGGACGATGTTGTCGACGTGCCTCCGTACGAGGGCGAAGAGACGAGCCTAAGGATGCGAGCGGGAGCGGTCCGCGTGATCTACGCCCACGACGACAACCTTGGCTCGCACGCGCACTACGAGCTGGTGGATGCCCCACCTCAGGATCTGATGGAGAGCTGGGTCGACCAGAACCGATCCCCAGACGGCCTGTGGCTGCTTCGGGGACGCAGCGACAAGACGCAGCCGGCGTGGTGGACAGAAAGCTGGATGCGGGTGGCGAGCGCGATCGTGCCGAAGCCTTCCAAGGTCCGTATGCCTGTCACCGACCTGCTAAAGTTGGCCTGGGCGCTTCGACACACGGCGGCAATCATCTTCGACGGGCTCGAGATCGATTACGAGGTGGCATTCACAACTGGTGTTGAGTATCGACGCCAGATGTTTGAGATGAGACTCGAGAAAGCCAGGCTGCGGGCATTCCACGAGTCTGCGGTGTTCCCCCGTCACCTCGCGGTCATGACCGTGAGGTGCGGAGAAAACCACCTGTGCGACTTCTTGCTCGACGCGACCGCAGTTGACCTGGGACCTGATGACGAGAGCTTGATCGCGATCGTCGCTCCGGGCGTGCCTGCACGCTCCTTGGCTTGGAAGAACGTCGAGTCGGTCGCCGAGTTCACGCAGATTCCGATCATTGGTGCACCGCCCGCACCACCCAAGCGCCGCCGCTCGTCCTAGACAACCGGGTCAGGAGAACCGGCCCTCCGGAATCTCACAAGCGTTGTGCACCTTCGAACGCTTTCTCGACGTCGACCTCTTCGAAGACCGATAGGTCAGCCGATTCGTCCACGTCGAGTCGGAGCGCGTGCTGCTCTACCGTCGCCTCAAACAGAGTGCGGACGTCACGACCATTTCCGCAATGCCGATCTCTGTTACTGTACAAAGTCGCCAAATTGTTTCTAAGAAGCGTCTCGGCGGGACTCGACAAGCTATAGCCAGTCTCGTTTCCTAGCTTCTGAAAGATCGCAAAGAGCTCATCTGGCTTGTAGTCTTCAAAGCGGATGACGCGGGTGAATCGAGAACTCAGTCCCGCATATATGATCAGTTAGTGTTCACTGCAGGGACGCTGCTTTCTTGCGCGGCCGGCCCGGCGTGATCTTCCACCCTCGAAGCTGGTCGAGAATCGACGGGTTTCTGCGCCAGTTTGGGTCCTTGCCGAGATTGGTAAGGTATGCGGCGATCTGGTCCCATTCGGCGACAGCTTTGGCTCCGGAGAGTTCGAGAGCGGCCGCGATGCTGGTTGCAGAAGAGC
>JBEGTL010000070.1:0-22418 GCA_041179425.1 Pseudomonadota bacterium
TCAGGTCGCCCGCATCGACGTCATCGACGACGGACCCGGCATCGCAGCGAGCGAAAGAGAGCGTGTGTTCGTGCCTTTCTATCGTTCCCCCGAGGCGCGCGCGAGCGGGGCAAGCGGGCACGGCATCGGCCTGTCGTTGATCGCGCGCGTTGCCTGGCAACACGACGGCAAAGTCGAGCTCGTGGAGCGCGCGCACGGAACGCACCTGTCCGTGACCTTGCCGACGTGGCATGCCCCCCTATCGAACGGCGCGACTGAGCGGGCGCTGAGCGGATGTCAGCGCGGGCTGTCGACGGGCGTCGCGCGAACGACCGGGCGGGGCTGCACCAACCTCATCCCTCCCGACACCAGCAGCCCAACTCCATTGAGCAGCGCGCAGCACAAGAAGGCCCAGCGCGGGCTTGCGCCGTAGAGGTAGCCTCCGAGCAGAGGACCAAACACGCGGGCCAAGCTCGACATACTCTGGTTGGCGCTGAGCGTCTCGCCCTGACGGGTGGGATCGGCGAGCCGCGAGATGTAGGCCGAGATCGCGGGCTGCGTGAGTCCGTTGCCAATGGCGATCAGCGCACTGACCACGAACAGACCGAGCAGACCCGCGCGCGGCGCGACGACGAACCCGGCGAACCCGACCAACATGAAGGTGAGGCCGGCCGCCGCGAGCGAGGTCTCGCGCACCTTGCCCGAGACGCGGCGCACGTAGCCGCCCTGCACCAGCGCACCGATCAGACCCATAAAAACGAAAAACAGTCCCACGTTGCGCTGGCTGAGCGCAAACGCGTCGCTGGCGTACAGCGCGTACGAGATCTCGAGTCCGGAGAACGAAAGGATGATCAGGAAGTTGGTCAGGCTGGCGTGGGAGATGCCAGGCGTGCTGAGCAGACGCCGCAGCGCCTCCGCACGCAGCGGCGAGATGGAGCGCGCTTGCTCGGGCTTGGCGCGTCGCTCTTTGGGCAGCGACTCGGGCAGCGACGTGAAAGCCCAGACCAGGTTGATGGCGCTGAGTCCCGCGGCCGCAAAACAGGCCCACGGGCCGTGGCGGCCGTTGAGCGTGATGCTCGCCAACAGTCCGCCCACGCCGGGCCCGACCAAGAAGCCGATGCCGAACGCCATGCCGATCATGCCCATGCCCTTCACGCGCTCTTCGGGCGTCGTGATGTCGGCGATGTAGGCGCTGGCGGTGCCGATGTTGGCGGTGGCGCTGCCGCTGAGGGCACGCGCGACGAACAGCCAGAGGATGGTGTCGGACCAGGCCAGCGCCACCCCCAGGGCAGCCATGGTGAGCGCGGAAAAAAAGATCGACGTGAGCATCACGGGGCGGCGCCCGATGCGGTCGGACAGCCGGCCCCACAGCGGCATGAACAAAAACTGCATCGCGGAGTAACAGGCACCCAGCATGGCGGCGGCGCCCGCGTCGACCCCGAACGCATCGCGCGCCTGCAGCGTGAGGAACGGCATCACGATGCCGAAGCCGAGCAGGTCGATCACGACCGTCAAAAAGATCACGCCGAGCGAGGGATTTCGGGGGGACTTCATGGATCGGCTCGGTGTCGGGACAAAGGGGGCTCGGCATAGCACGGTCCGCCGGCCGATGGAGAAGCTATCGCCGCGCTTGGAATGCGGTATACGGAAGCGTGGATTTTTCTAGGTTTTCCCGCCGCCTGCGCGTGCTGGCCGGGGTCGGGCTCGCGGCTGTCTTGGTCACCCTGATCGCGTTCGCGGTCCACCGTCGGCTGGTCTGTGCCGCCCTGTTCATGCGCCTCGAGAAGAGCGCCGAGCCAGGGTGGCTGGTGCACTACCGCGAGCGCAGTGTGAAGGTCTCTGCGTTGTCGTTTCCGGGAGGCCACGGGACGCTCTACACGCCGGTGGGGGAAGAGGCCCCAGAAGGCATCGTGCTCGCGCACGGCATGCACGAAGAGGGCATCGACGAGCCGCGGCTCGTCAGCCTCGCCCGCTCGCTCGCCGGCGCGGGCTTTCTGGTGCTCACGCCCGAGGTCACGGGCCTCGCCCACTACAAGATCACCCACGACGACGTGGACCGGATTGCGGCTGCGTCCAAGGCCCTCGCGCAAAAGCTCGGGCGGCGGCAGGTCACGGTGTTCGGCATCAGCTTCGGGGGAGGCCTGGCCTTGCGCGCCGCCTGCGAGCCCGCGACGCGCGCCTTCATCGGACGCGTCATCGCGCTCGGCGCACACCACGACGCAGTGCGCGTGAGCCGCTTTTATCTGGGCGAACCGGCGCTTGGACCGACGGGCGAGCCAGCCCTGGTCGAGCCCCACCCGTACGGGCGCGTGGCACTCTGGATGTCGCTGTTCGACGAGCCTCACAAGGGGGAGTTCACGGAGGCCGAGCGGGCGCGGGCGCTCCGCGGTGTGACCGAGCGGACACCGGAGCTCGAGCGAGCCTCGCCGCGCAGCTGCCCCGAGCCCGTGCGGGTGCCCGTGTTTTTGGTGCACGGCACCGCCGATCGCGTGGTGCCCTACACCGAGACGCTGTGGAACGAGCAGCAGCTCGCGCGTCAGACCGAGGTCCACGCGCTGGTCTCGGCGGCCATTGCGCACGCCGAGTACACACCGCCGTCGTGGTGGGACCGTCTCACACTGATCGAGTTCATGGTCGGCGCGGTCTCTGGGTTGTGACCATTCGCCATGCGCGCTAGACCCCGCCCCGAGGTTCGGAGACTCCCGAGCCTCTGGAGCAGGGCAATGGTTCAACAGAGTAAAGTCGAGGCCGCGACGCCTGTTCTCGCACCGCACGCTCTCACGCACTTGCGGCAGCTCGAGGCGGAGAGCATTCAGATCATCCGCGAGGTGGCCGCCGAGTTCGAGAAGCCGGTGATGCTGTACTCCATCGGCAAGGACTCGTCGGTGTTGGTGCGGCTTGCGCTCAAGGCGTTCGCCCCGGCCCCGCTGCCGTTCCCGCTGCTCCACGTCGACACCACGTTCAAGTTCAAGGCGATGTACGAGTTTCGTGAGCGCTTCACGAAGCAGAACAAGCTCGACTTGATCCGCTACACCAACCCAGACGGTCTGCGCGACAAGATCAACCCGTTCGATCACGGCTCCGAGAAGTTCACGACCGTGATGAAGACGCAGGCGTTGGTGCAGGCGCTGGGCAAGTACGGCTTCGACGCGGCCTTTGGTGGCGCGCGTCGCGACGAAGAAAAGTCGCGCGCCAAAGAGCGCATCTACAGCTTCCGCGACAAGTTCCAGCAGTGGGACCCGAAGAACCAGCGGCCCGAGCTGTGGAGCCTGTACAACGGCAAGATCAACCGCGGCGAGAGCATCCGCGTGTTCCCGATGTCCAACTGGACCGAGCTCGACATCTGGCAGTACATCTACCTCGAGAACATCGAGCTGGTGCCGCTGTACTTCGCCGCCTCGCGGCCCACGGTCGAGCGCAACGGGTCGCTGATCATGGTCGACGACGAGCGCATGCCGCTGCTCCCGGGCGAGCAGCCGGTCCACAAGATGATCCGCTTTCGCACGTTGGGCGACTACCCGCTTTCGGGCGCCATCGAGAGCGAGGCAGCCACGCTGCCCGAGATCATCAAAGAGATGTTGTTGACCCGTCACTCCGAGCGACAGGGACGCCTGATCGATCACGACCAGGCCGCGTCGATGGAGCGCAAGAAGCGCGAGGGATACTTCTGATGTCGTCGGAAGAAGAGCTGATCGAGCGAGACATTCTCGGCTTCTTGGCCAAACACGAGCACAAAGAGCTGCTCCGCTTCGTGATCGTGGGCTCGGTCGACGACGGCAAGAGCACGCTGATTGGCCGGCTGCTGTTCGAGCTGAAGGCCGTCTACGAAGACCAGCTCGAGGCGGTGCGCAAGGCCACCACCATGGTGGGCGTGCCCATCGACTTCTCGCTGATCACCGACGGTCTCGAGGCCGAGCGCGAGCAAGGCATCACCATCGACGTGGCCTACCGCTACTTCACCACCGAGAAGCGCAAGTTCATCGTCGCCGACACGCCCGGTCATGTTCAGTACACGCGCAACATGGTCACGGGCGCGTCCACCGCCGACGTGGGGGTCATCCTCATCGACGCGCGGCTCGGCGTGCTCGAGCAGTCGCGGCGCCACGCGTACATCGCGTCGTTGCTCGGCATCCCGCACCTGTTGGTGGCCGTCAACAAGATGGACCTGGTCGGCTACGGTCAGGCTCGCTTCGAGGCGCTCCAAGAAGAGTTCAGCGCGTTCTGCAGCAACCTGTCGTTCAAAGACGTGACGTTCATCCCGGTCAGTGCGCTGCTCGGCGAGAACGTGGTGCAGCGCGGCGAGAACATCGGCTGGTACAAGGGGCCCACGGTGCTCGGTTTCCTCGAGCAGGTGCCCATCGCCGAAGACCAGAACCTCAAAGACTTCCGCTACCCGGTCCAGTACGTGCTGCGCCCCGACCTCAACTATCGGGGTTTTTCCGGGCAAATTGCCAGCGGCGTGGTGAAGAAGGGCGACGACGTGATGGTGCTGCCGTCGGGCAAGCGCTCGCGCGTCAAGGCCATCGACACGTTCGCCGGCGAGATCGATCAGGCGTCTGCACCCGAGAGCGTCACGCTGCGGCTCGAGCACGAGATCGACTGCTCGCGCGGCGACATGATCGTGTTTCCCAGCAACCGTCCACGCGCGTCGCGTAGCTTCACGGCCAACGTGGTGTGGCTGCACGAGCGGCCGCTCGACCCCGACAAGAGCTACTTCCTCAAGCACACCACGCAGACCATCCGTATGCAGGTGGGCAAGGTCGAGAGCAAGACCGACCTGGTCACGCTCGAGCGAGTGCCCGCCGAGACGCTCGAGCTCAATGAGATCGGCCTGCTCAGCATCACCACGCACCGGCCCATCTACCACGACGCCTACGCAGACAACCGCGTCACCGGCGCGTTCATCATCATCGACTCGCTCAGCAACGCCACGGTCGGCGCCGGCATGATCTTGCCCGACGAGGGCGAGCAAGACGTAGACGACATCGTGCGCGAGGCGCGTGCAGGCTCGGGCCTCGAGAACAAGACCCAGGTCAGCCGCCGCGAGCGCCGCGAGCGACTCGGGCAGACGGGCGTCACCGTCTGGCTGTCTGGTCTCCCCGGCTCGGGCAAGGTCAACGTCGCCTACGTGCTCGAGCGCAAGCTGTTCGACCTCGGACACTCCGCACACGTGCTCGCGCCCGAGGGCGACCCGCTGCCGTCCATCGCGGTGGCGGCCAAGGGGCTCACCGACGCCGGCCTCATCACCATCTGCGCGTTGCCCAGCAAGACGCGCAGCGAGCGTGCCCAGGTGCGCGAGCGCGTGGGCAGCGAGCGTTTTGCCGAGGTGTTCGTCGACACCGATCCGGCCCTGTGCCGCGAGCGCCGACCCGACGCTGACTTCACCGGCTTCGAGGCGCCCGACGCGCCCGAGCTGACCATCTCCATGGACCAGGGCAAGGTCGAGCGGGCGGTCGACAAGATCATCGACCTGCTCGCCAAGCGCGGCCAGGTCGACCTGGGCTGACCTTGCGCAACGAACAGTCGTGGGTCCCGAGCAAGCTCGTCTTCGACAAACGTCGTGGGCGCTACGTGCCTCACCGCAAAGGCGTCTCGCTCGGCTCGCGTCTGGCTGTGGGCGCGCAGGCGGAGCCCTACGAGAGGCTGCTCCGTGAGCATGCGCGTGGTCGTATGCTCGACTGCGGCTGCGGCAAGGTGCCGTTCTACGAGCTGTACCGTAAACACATCAGCACGCTGACCTGCATCGACTGGAACGACACGGGTCACAGCGATCTGACGGTCGACCTGAGTGGTCCGTTGCCGTTCGAGCCAACGAGCTTCGACACCGTGCTGCTGTCCGACGTGCTCGAGCACATCGCGAGGCCCGAGGGCCTGATCAACGAGATCACGCGCGTGCTCGCGCCCAGCGGCGCGCTCATCCTGACGGTGCCGTTCCTCTACCACGTGCACGAAGCGCCTCACGACTACTACCGCTACACGCGCTTTGCGCTGCAAAAGCTGTGCGACGACAGCGGCCTCGAGGTGCGCGAGCTCAGTGCGTACGGCGGCTACCCCGACGTGCTGCTCGACCTGCTCAACAAGGGGCTCGCGAAGGTCCCGCCGCTCTGCGAGATCTTTTTGGGCGCGGTGGACTGGACCACGCGCACGCGTGCCTACGCGTACTGGCGTGCAGCGTCGCGTGAACGTTTCCCGCTCGGCTACTGCCTCGTCGCAACCAAGCCGGGCTAAGCGGCGGGCTTGCTGCGCAGGGCACGCAGCACGCGCACGCCGTCGAGCAAGGCGCTCTTGCCCCAGGGGGTGAGCCACACGGCGAGCGCGCCTGCAACGACGGCGAGCGGCGCGGAGGTCGCGTAGTGGAGGGCGGGCGACGAGCTGGGCAAGAACTGCTGGCAGAGCCAGAAGGCGAGCCACATCGCGCCGCCGGCCGTCCACGCCGGCCACAGACACGCGAGCAGCTGCGCCACGCCCACCGGCCCGCGTCGACCCACCCAGCCGATCAGGATGGGCGCGCGCAGCAACACGTCGAATGCGGTGAACGAGATGGCGACGCCGAACGCGCCCCAAGGTAGGCCGACGCAGAACGAGACGAGTGCGATGCTGCTGCCCACCACGCCCCAGCGAAACATCTCGGCGCTGCGTCCCTGCGAGATGAACAGCCAGCTGGCCGTGAACAACAGTGGCTTCACGACCAGCGCCAGCGCGAGCACCTTGAAGATGGGCACCGAGGGGCGCCAGTTCTCGCCCAAGATCAGCGGGATCAGCACGTCGGCACCAAAGATCATCAGCGGCGCCAGCGGCACGGTGCTCAACAACAACAAGCGCGTCACGCTCAGGTACGCCGAGCGGTAGCGCTCCGGCGCGTCGATCAGACGGCTGAGTGCGGGCACCGCCACCGACGCGATGGGCGCGTTGATCGCGGTCAAAGGCAGCCGCATCAGCTCGTAGGCCTTGGCGTAGAACGCCAGCGGCTGCGCACCCGCAAACCGTCCGATCAGGATGTTGTCTAGGTTGCGCTCCATGTAGTTGAGCACCTGAAAGCCGCTCATGTGGCCGCCGAAGCGCAAGAGCTCGGCGACGTCTCCGTTGCGCGTCGGCGCGCTGGGCCGAAAGCCGGACCAGAACCAGGTCATGATCGCCTGCACCGCGAGCCGCACCAGCTGCCTCACCACCAGCGCCCACGGGCCAAAGCCGCGCACGGCGGCGAGGATGGCGCAGCCGATACCGATGCCGGCGGAGGCGACGTCGATGATGGACAGCGCGCCAAAGCGTAGCTCGCGGCGCAGCAGCGCCTGCTGCTGCAAGGACACGGCGCCGAGCACGGTGCTGAGCGAAAGCGCGAGCGTGAGCTCTAGCAGCTCGGGGCGTCCGTAGCCCCAGGCCAGCAACGGCGCGAGCAGCGCCGTCAGCAGCGTCAAAGCGAAGCCGATGGCGAGGCTGATCCAGAACAGCGTGTTGACTTGTTTGTGCGTGATGGTCGGTCGCTGAATGAGCGCCGTGCCCAGGCCAAAGTCTTTGAGCTGATCGACGATGCCGGTGACCGACACGATCATGTCGACCAGCCCAAAGTCTGCAGGCAGTAAGGTCCGCGACAGCACGAGCAGACCCACGGCCTCGAGCGCGCCGCGCGCCACCTGCGCCACCGCGACGACCAAGCCGCCACGCGCCGCGCGGCCCTCGATGTCGTGTGCGGGGCTCGCTGTCAGCGCATCGGGAGCGTTGGCTCGATCAAACGGATCGTTGTCCAAGCTCGCCCTTGGGCTGTGCACGATAGGCGATCGCGAGCTGCTCGAGCCGCTCTGCCAGCTGACGATTGAGAGCGTGGAGATCGTACGCACGCTCGATCAGCGCGCGGCCCGCGGTGCCCATGTCGGCCCATCGCTCGGGCGCTCGCAACAGACGGAGCAGGCGGTCGGCAAGGTTGTCGACGTCGCGCTCCGCCACGAGATACCCGGTCACGCCGTCGACCACGACCTCGGGGATCGCCGCGTGGAAGGTGGACACCACCGGGAGGCCAACCGCCATCGCCTCTTTGATGGCGGCGGGAACGCCCTCTTCATCGCCATCTTTGGCAGTCACGGACGGCGACAAAAACAGGTGCGAGCGGCCGAGCAGCGTGGAGACCTCGTGTCGTGTCTTGGGGCCGTGCAGCGTCACGTGCGGAGCGAGGCCGAGCTCGCGCGTGAGCTGCTCGAGCTGGCCGCGCAGCGGACCGTCGCCGACGACATCGAAGTGGAACGTGCCGCCCGCGCTCTGCACCTGGGCGAGCGCGCGCAGCGCAAACTCGATGCCCTTCTTCTCGACCAGCCGGCACACGGTGACGATGCGCGCCACCTGGCCTTCGGGCAGCGTGCGTGGTGCGAAGGCAAACAGACGGGTGTCCACACCGACATGGTGCACGTGGATACGCTCAGGCGGACAGTGCAGCGCGAGCAGCCGCTCACGAAAGTGCTGGCTCAGCGGCAGCTGCAGCTCGCCGTGCGCGAGCAGACGCGCGTAGTGTCGAGGCCCGTGCTCTTTGATGATGCGTGAAAGGTCGTAGCCGAGCCAGGTGGTGGCGATGGGTGCGTCGAACGCGCCGATCGAGCGCAGCGTCTCGGCAACGCGTCCATTGGTGCCGAACTGTGCGAGCACGACGTCGAAGGCGGGCTCGGACAGCATGCCCGCCGCATAGCTGAACCAGCGGCCGAAGAGCGCGTGGCTGCCGTGCTTGGCGACGTCGAGGGAGCGCAACAGAGCGCGCCCGTTGCGCTGCGGATCTTGGCGCACCAGAGCGAGCGCGCGGCCGAGCGTCTCGCGACTGCTGCCCCACCAGTAGTGGGTGCGCTCGCTGAGGCCGTAGCGCGCGTAGTCTGCGTGGATGGGGCCCGGCTTTCGTGGGCGCCGCGCAAAGACGTGCACGTCGTGTCCGGAGTCGAGCAGGCCCGTGATGTTGTCGAGGATGAACGTCGAAGAAAGCTCGGGAAACTCGCCGACCAGGACCGCAATGCGCATGGACTCTCTCCGGCGCGAGCCTAGCATGGTCACACACGCGCGCGCCTCGGAAGGGCGGGTGGTTCACGGGGCCGGGCCTGCCTGCCTGCGCTATACAGCACGCGGTGCTTCATCCCGTCGAGCTCGCCCACTGGCTGCAGATCCTGCTGAATCGCCCGCCCGCGCTCGACGCCGAAGCGCCGTTCTGGTCGCTGTATCAGCATGAGGGTCGCGTCCTCGACAGCTGCCCGGTCGAGCCCAGTGCACGCGCGCGCCCCGACCTGCTGGTGGTGATCACGACCTACGCACGGCCGGACAGCTTTCGTCAGGGTCTGGTCCAGCTGCACGAGACCCTCGACGCCGTCTCGCCCACACCTTCGGTGCGCGTGTTGGTGCTCAACGATCGCAGTCAGGCCGACTACGACGTCGCCCGTGCGGAGGCGCGCGCTCTGTTTGGCGACGACCTCACCTGGCTCGACGCCCACGAGCGGCTAGGCAAGCCTGGCTTTTGGAAGGCCTACCAAGTCGCGTTCTTGGTCGCACGCGCCGTGCAGCCCGCGTTCGCGCTGTTTCTCCAAGACGACCTCGAGTACGCGCCCAGTCTGTTGCGGGACGCGCAGGCGTCCTGGCAGTCCGCTGCGCACGATGTTCGACGACGCGTGCTGTACCTGTTCGCGTCTCGCGACGACGAGCGCTTCGGTCGCTGGGTCGTCTACCCGCGCCGTGCAGAGAGCGCCCACTTGTACAAGACGCAGTGGTTCGACCTGCAGGCGTTCTTGGTCGACCGCGCGTTCTTCGAGCTGCTCGACTATCGGATGGTGCCCATCCACCACAACCGCTGGCGTCGTTGGCCACGCATCTCGAGTGGCGTCGGGCAGCAGCTGACCATCCGTTTGTGGGGGCGCGGGAATGTCTATCAGACGAGACCCGGCCTGGTCCTGCACGGTGCACAACACAGTGAGATGAACCCGGCAGCGCGCGCGCGACGTCCGCTCGACAACCGGGGCGACGTGCCGAGCCGTCGCAAAGACTCGTAACGATGCGCCAGGGCGGGCGAGGCATTTTGCCCGTTTTTGTGAGCTGACTGCGTGTCGACGAACAGACTCCGATGGGTTGCCGAAAGGCAACGCGCCGGCAGCGCTCTGCCTTTTTTCGCTCGCGCGCCTTCGGGCGCGCTTCGACTGACCCGAGAAGAGAGCGCTGATTCAGCAGCCAGGGCGTCGAAAGTTGAAACGCCGCGTGGTCTTCCGCGACTGACTCAGGAGCACACACGAGCCTTCGTGGTCACGCCGCCCGTCCGCGCGCGGCGCCAGCAACGAGAGTTCGCGCGCGTCGTGTCGTCGCGCGTACCTTGCTGTGTCTGCTTGTGCGCACGCTCGACTGGAGGTTTTGCAGATGAGCTCGGCCGAGACAGAAGCGACCGGACAGATCAAACGGGGCTTCGTATGGCTCGGTGCCGCCAGTCTGGTGACGCGTGTGCTCGACGCGGTCTTCACGCTCGGCGTGCTGTGGTTGGTATCTCGTGAAGAGCTCGGTCTGGCCACGCTTGCGTGGTCCATCGGCGTCTTCATCGAAGCCTTCAACGGCTTGGGCATCGGCACCGCGCTGATCCAGAAAGCGGAGATCGAAGAGGGCGTGCTCTCTGACGCATTCTGGTATGCGCTGGCCGTCGCCCTCGCGTTCATTGGTGCGGTCTGGGTCGCAGCGCCCTGGCTCGCTTCGATCTGGGACAACGCTTCGCTCACACCGCTGATCCGCGCGTCGGCCATCAAGCTGTTGTTCGTGGGCGTCGCGCTGGTGCCGCTCAGCTTGCTCAACCGCGCCATGAAGTTCGAGCGTATCGCGCTGGCCAACACGCTGGCCACGTTCGGCTCGGGCGTCAGCACCGTGGCGCTGGCGTGGTCGGGCTTTGGCGCATGGGCGTTCGTGCTCGGCCAGCTCGTGTACGGCTTGGTGATGGCCGTGGCCGCCTTCTCGCTTCAGCCGTTTCGGCCCGCGTTTTCCTTTCAGTTCGCGCGCATCAAGCCCATGGCGTTGTTCGGTGCGCGCGCCGCAGGGGCCGGCGTCGTCTACCATCTGTACCGCAACGCGGACTACTTCATCATGGGCCGCTTCCTCGGCGTGTCCGCAGTCGGCGTGTACCGAGTTGGTTTCGAGCTCGCGATGACACCCACCGTCACGCTGCTCAACGTGGTCAACCGTGCGGCGCTGCCCGCCTACTCCCGTCTGCAGACCGACCGCGCAGCGCTCACGCGGGCCCTGTGTTGGACCAGTAAGAGTCTGAGTCTGATGTTGGCGCCCATCACGGTCATCATCGCGTTCGGTGCCAACGACCTGCTCGCGCTGATCAACGACGGCGAGTGGAGTGGTGCCGCCAGCGTGCTGCCGTGGCTCGCTTGGGCCGCTCTGCTGCGCTCGCTCACGCATCTGTTCCCGCAAATCTTCTACGCGGTGGGGCGCCCCTCGCTGGCGCTGTTCGAGTCGCTCGCCAGCGCGCTGGTGTTGTGTGCGTCGTTCGCGGGTGCACTGATGTTCTTCGGCGCGGACTACGGCATCCTCACCGTCGGTTGGGCCTGGTTCGTGGGGGGCGCGGTGCTGCTGGTCAGCTTCTTCAAGCTCACCCAGCGCGTGTTGCCCATCTCGTTCAGGGCGCTGGTGCAGAGCCTGTCGCCGGCGGCTCTGGGACTCTTGGTGCTCGTGGTCATCGCGCTAGGCGCAAACGTCGCCATCCCCAGCGCGACACCGCCGCTCTGGTCTTTGCTCAGTCGCGCGCTGGTCATCGGGCTCGGCTACATGGCGTACCTGCGCCTCGGCCTGCACATGAAGTGGAGCGATCTCAAGGCCCGGCCGGCGGCGGTGGTCGCGGTGCCTGCAGAGTAGCGGGCTCGTCGCCAAATTGTTGCCAGTATAGGTGTACACCCGTACAGTGCTCGCCCATGAGCGAGCAGCACCCCCACGACGGCGCATTTCGAGCGGTTCCCCCCCCGCCCTGGGCTCGCGAGCGCGGGTTGGCGCACGTGCTCTCGTCGTTTCGTGCCGACCCCGGCATGCGCAACTGCTTCGTGCTCGACCACTTGCTGCCCGCTCGCGAGGGTAGCTTTGCCCCGTTCCCCTCTGCGCTGCACCCGTCGGTGGTCGAGGCGCTGCGCCGGCGAGGTGTCGACCAGCTCTACAGCCACCAGGCCCAGAGCTTTGCGCTCGCGAGCGCCGGGCGCGACTTGGTCGTGTCCACGCCCACCGCCTCGGGCAAGAGCCTCTGTTACAACCTCCCGGTGCTCGATGCGCTCGCGCGCGATGGCTCGGCGCGCGCGCTCTACCTCTTCCCCACCAAGGCGCTCGCAAGAGACCAAGAAGAGGCGCTCAAGGCGCTGATGCGCGAGTCGGGGCTCGACCACGGGGCCATCACCTACGACGGCGACACCCCCGGCGACGCGCGTCGGGCCGCGCGCGATCGCAGCGGGGTGCTGCTCACCAACCCAGACATGCTGCACGCCGGCATCCTGCCTCACCACGCCAACTGGGCGCGCGTGTTCGCGAGCCTGCGCTTCGTCGTGGTCGACGAGCTGCACACCTATCGTGGCGTGTTCGGTTCGCACCTGGCCAACGTGCTGCGCCGTTTGTTGCGCATCGCCGCGTTCCACGGCTCGTCGCCGGTGGTCATCTTTGCGTCGGCCACCATCGGCAATCCCCGCGCGCACGCGGAGCGCATGGTCGGGCGCGAGGTGGTCGACGTCGGCGAGAGCGGCGCGCCTGCGGGGCCACGCAACGTGCTCGTGTACAACCCGCCCATCGTCAACAGCGAGCTCGGCATCCGGCAGAGCTACATCAAGGCTGCGGTGCGCATCACCAGCGACCTCGTGCGCGCGGGCGTGCCCACCTTGGTGTTCGGTCCTGGGCGCAACCAGGTCGAGACCATGCTCAAGTACCTGCGCGAGCGCCTCGCGCGCGACCGCATCGATCCCGAGCTCATCCAGGGCTACCGCGGCGGCTACCTGCCCGATCTGCGCCGACGCATCGAGGCGGGTCTGCGCGCGGGCGACATCCGCTGTGTGGTCGCCACCAACGCGCTCGAGCTGGGCATCGACATCGGTTCGCTCGACGCCGTGGTGTGCGCCGGCTACCCGGGCAGCATCGCCGGCTTGTGGCAGCGCTTTGGTCGCGCGGGCCGACGCCAAGAAGGGTCGCTCGCGGTGCTGGTGGCGTCGAGTGCACCGCTCGATCAGTACTGCGCCACCGATCCGGGAGCCATCGTGGGCGCGCCGGTCGAGCACGCGCGCATCGATCCCGACAACGTCGAGATCTTGGTACAGCACCTCAAGTGCGCGGCGTTTGAGCTGCCGTTCAAAGAGGGCGAGACGTTTGGCGCAGTCAGCGCGGACGACACCGGGGAGGCGCTGCAGTTTCTGACCGAACATCAGATGCTGCACCCGGTGGTCGGGCCCGATGGCGCACGCGTCTTTCACTGGGCGGCCGACGCGTACCCCGCCAGCCACGTCTCGCTGCGCAGCCTGAGCTGGGACAACTTCGTCATCATCGACCTCGAGCGCGGCAAGACCATCGCCGAGATGGACTTCCGCTCCACCCACACGATGCTGCACGTCCAGGCCATCTACCAGCACGAGGGCGAGCAGTACCAGGTCGAGCGTCTCGACTTCGAGAACCACAAAGCCTACGTGCGCAAGGTCGACCCCGACTACTTCACCACCGCCATGACGTACACCAAAGTGGAGGTGATCGAAGAACATCAGCAGACCGAGCTCGCGAGTCCTTCCGCGCTGCACGGAGTCGTGGGCCTCGGTGACGTGTCCGTCGTCGAGAAGGTGGTCGGCTACAAAAAGATCAAGTTCTACACGCACGAGAACGTGGGCTACGGCGAGGTGCGGCTGCCCGAGATGCAGATGCACACCACCGCGTTTTGGTTGCTGGTGCCCGAGGCGGTGGTGGAGTCCTTGCCGTATGCGCGGCCCACGGTGATCGACGCCCTGCGCGGCTTTGGCAACGCTCTGCACACAGTGGCTGCGGTGGGCCTGATGATCGATCCGCGTGACCTGGGCATGACGCTGGGCGACCGCACCGACGAGAACGCACCGCCCGGCAAGCGCAGCGGTGCACCGGGCTTCGACCCCACCATCTTCCTCTACGATCACGTCCCCGCGGGCATCGGGTTGGCGCCTCGAATGTACGAGGCGCACAGCGAGCTCATCGCGCGTGCACGCACGCTTGCCCTCGGCTGCGTGTGCAAGTCTGGCTGTCCGGCGTGTATTGGTCCCGAGATTGGACAGGTGGTCACCGCGAGCGGCGAGATCTCACTGCGCGCCGCAAGTCTGGTGCCGCGTAAACAAGTCATCTCCGAGCTGCTCGACGCGCTCGGCTTTTGCACCGTGCACTGAGCTGTCGTGGCGAGGCACGCGCGATGAAATTCAAGGACAAGCTCGACCGACTCAAGCTGTCGCTGGCCGCTGCGCGGGGGCCCGCGCGTTCCAGCGCGTTGGGCGATGTCGACGCTCTCGCAGCGGGGGACGTGGAGGGTCCACTCGCCGCCGATGTCGAAGACGCCGTGCTGCGGGCGGCTGTGCTCGCGCACGAAGAGGTCGCGCTGCACGGGGAGACCGCGCGGGTGGTCGTGGGGGCTCCCGAGGTTTCGCCGAGCATCGACCTACCAACGCCTGGCGTCGGGGCGCATACGGAGGAGCACGGGACTTCCGGGCTGGCGCGGACGTCTACGATCTCTCGGCTTCGGGAGCGGCTCGATGCGATGCGGATCGCTGGGGCGAAGACCGGGGCGTTGGGGGAGGGCGGGGGAGAGGCGCGCACGGGTCCTCGTACGAGTACGTTGACGAGTACGACGCGCGCGTCGGAGAAGCTTGGTGGGTCGACGACCTTCAGCACGGCTGGGGACCCTTGGGCGAGGCTGGGCGCGGCGACGGGGCGCGTTCCGCCGCGGCCGGTGGAGCTGCCCGGCGAGGTGATCGAGACGCCGCAGGGCAACCTGTGTCGCGTGGTGGTGACGCACGAGCCCGATCACCAGCACGGAAGCGCGTTGGTCTCGTTGGCGCGCCAGGTGTGTCCACGCGAGGTGGCACTGCTGGCGCTCGACCCCACGCTCGACACCATCGACTACACGCGTGCGCTGTACATCGATACGGAGACGACGGGCCTGGCCGGAGGGGCGGGGACCTTACCGTTCCTGATCGGCATGGCTTGGTTCGAGGGCGAGCGGCTGGTGGTCGAGCAGCTGCTGCTACCGCGCCCCGGGCTCGAGGGGCCCATGCTCGCGCGGCTGGCCGAGCGTCTGGCGCAAGCGAGCGTGGTGGTCAGCTTCAACGGCAAGAGCTTCGATTGGCCGCTCTTGCGCACACGCTTCATCCTCAACCGCGTCGCTGCGCCGAACTTGCCGGCGCACCTCGACCTGTTGCACTGCGCACGCAGGGTCTACAAAGCGAGGCTCGGCTCGGTGCGCCTGATCTACCTCGAGCAAGCGCTGATGGGCTTCGAGCGCGTCGACGACATCCCCGGCGAGCTCATCCCCGAGCGCTACCTGGCGTTCTTGCGCGGCGCGCCCGGCTCGACGCTCGTGCCCATCATCGACCACAACCGCAGCGACCTCATCGCGCTGCCTGCGCTGCTGGGCGACATCGTGCGCCGCTTCGTGGGAGGCGCGGAGGCCGCCTCGATCGCTCCCCAAAGGCACGCCCACGACGAGCTTGGCTTTGCACGCGTCGCGGCGCGTGGGGCGGCCCCGGAGCGAGCGATCGTGCTGGCCCAGCGCGCCGTCGCGGCAGACCTGCGCGGAGAGCTCACCGCGACGGCACTGTTCCTGGTCGGGGAGCTTTCCCTTCGGCGCGGCGATCTCGAGGGCGCGTGTCAGGCCTTCGAGCAATCGGTGGCGACCAGCACCTGCTCGCTCGACACGGCGCGCGCGCACCTGGCGCTGGCCAAGCTGCACGAACACAAGACCAAGCAGCGCGAGCGCGCACTCCAGCACGCCTCGCTGACTGTGGCCCTCGAAGGGGAGGAAGCCAGCGCGCGGCGCGTCGCCCGCTTGGGCAAGCTTTGTTCGCGTGCGGCGCGGGTGCCTGTGCGGGCCGAAAAACGCGAGCGAAACACGGCAAACACCTGATTGCGAGCCAGCTGTGGCCTGGCTCGCAATGCCTCGAGGCATAACAGCGGCGCGGTCGAAAGCGCTTGCGTGGGCCCAGCGGCGCGGGTGTACGTTTGCAGCTGGGGAAGATCGTGGCGCCAACGCTGCGGTCGACGCGTGTGCTCGGGGGAGCGCACGCGGTCCTTGCCTGAGCAAGCCAGGGGGCGACCATGGGAGAAGCAATCCAGGATCATTTCCGCGTCGTCGTGGGAGTCGACTTCGAGGAGGCGTCCAAGCACGCCATCCACGAGGCCATGCACATCGCACGTTTGATGCCGCGCGTAGAGCTCGAGTTCGTGCACGTGATGGAGGTCAGCGCCGAGCTGCACGACGCACGCCTGATCGATCTCCTGTCGGACAACTTGGGGCAAGCCATGGCGCGCCTGGAGCGCAGCGTGCGCGACACGCTGTTCGTCTACGGGAGCGACTCCGCCTGGGGAATCGAGCTCGGCTACCACGTGCGGGTCGGTCCGGTCGCGCGCGAGCTGCACCAGGTGGCGGTCGATGTCGACGCCGAGATGATCATCGTCGGCAAGGCGCGCGTGGGGGCGCTTCGCAAGCTGTTCCACACCGGCTCGGTCGAGGAGCTGGTGCGCACCGCGCACGTGCCGGTGGTCGTCGCGCACCCCAAAGACTTCCGCGGCTTTTCCAAGAGTCCCCGGCCCGACGCGCCACGCCCCGGCCAGGACCTGACCAAGTCCGACCTGTACAGCGTCGAGTACTACGAGTCAGGACGCAGCACCCACATCTCGGGTCTATTGTAGCCGGACGGGCCCCTGACCGGGTCCGACGAACCTCGACGGACTCGTGCGGGGGCGCGCTGCGTGCTACCCGGCGCGCATGTATCGGCTGTTTTTTGAGCGCGTGCTGGCTCGCTTCGACGCTGAGCGCATGCATCAGCTCGGGTTTGGGCTGCTGCGCGCGCTGCTCGTTTTTCCCTTTGTGCGGAGCTGGCTGCGCGCGCGGCTCAATCCCCACGACCCCGTGCTCACGCTCTCTGCCTTTGGGCGCACCCTCGACTCGCCGCTCGGCCTCGCCGCTGGCTTCGACAAAGACGCCGTGGGCTACGAGGCGCTGTTCGCCCTCGGCTTTGGCTTCATCGAGATCGGTACGCTCACCGGGGAGCCGCAGTCGGGCAACCCCAAGCCACGCATGTTCCGCTTCGTGCGGCACCGCGCGCTGATCAACCGGCTCGGCTTCAACAACCGGGGCTCGCGTGCGGCCGTGGCCCGGCTGTCGCGCCCGCGGGACGTCCCGCTCGGGGTCAACATCGGCAAGACCAAGGTCGTCCCCGAGGAGGCCGCGGTCGCCGACTACGTGGCCAGTGCCGAGCGCCTCGGCGCGCTGGCCGACTACGTGGTGGTCAACGTGAGCTCGCCCAACACGCCGGGCCTGCGCAACCTGCAGGCGGTGGAGCTACTGCGCCCGCTGCTGTCGGCGGTGCGCGCCACGCTCGATCGAGGGTCGCCCCAACGTCGTGTGCCGCTGCTGGTGAAGATCGCCCCAGACCTTGCGGACGAAGACGTCGACCAGGTCGCCGACCTGGCGCTCGAGCTCGGACTCGACGGCATCATCGCCACCAACACCACCATCGCCCGCGCGCCACTCAGCAGCGAGGAGGCAGAGCGTGCCGGTGCAGGAGGACTGAGTGGGGCCCCGGTGAAGCAACGCGCGCTGGCGGTGTTACGACGTCTGCACGCGCGCGTGGGCACACGTCTGTTGTTGATCGGCGTAGGCGGTATCGAGTCTGCAGAAGACGCACTCGAGCGCATCCTCGCAGGGGCAACCTTGGTGCAAGCGTACACGGGCTTCATCTACGGCGGGATGCTGTGGCCCAGCACGCTGCGACGGGAGCTGTCCGTGCTGCTGCGCGCGCGGGGGTTCGCGAATGTACGAGACGCGATTGGCCGCGGCGGACCCGTCGCTCGCGACTGAACAGAACTGAGCGGCTCGGATAGTTCCGCGCGAACAACCGACGAAGTCGTGCACCGCGACCGGCCAGTACGTATGCCCGGTGTACCCAGCGACGCCGCCCGACTGCCGCATCCGGTCGTCGACGTCCACGTTTTCATGGACGCGCGTGCTCCATTCGAGGGTAGTCTGCTAGCCCCTCCACACGCCGCGCCTCCTGCGCGCGGCACGCACGCGATCAAGGCGTGCACGGCTGGAGGTAACGTGACGGCGAGGCGAGGAGCAGACGATGGGGAAGACAGGCGTACTGACTGTTCTTGCGAGCTTGCTCGCCGGGTTCAGCCTCGGAGCATGCAGTAAGACCGAGACGGCCAAGGCGACGGGCAGTACGGGCGAGGGGCCCGCGCAGGTGGCTGCGGCGGCGGTCGTCGCCGAGCCCGACCCGGCCTTTTTGGCCGAGGTGAAGCAGCGCGTCGAGGCTGCCTACCAGGGCAACGAGCGCACACCGCCGAGCGACGGCAAGAAGCCCGACAAGGGCAAAAACGTCTGGATCATCAGCCCCGGCATGATCGGAGAGAGCTCCTCCATCCCCGTCAATGCGGCCAAAGAGGCAGGCACCACGGTGGGCTGGAAGATGACCGTGTTCGACGGCAAGCTCGACCCCTCGTCGTACTCCACCGGCATCCGGCAGGCGATCGCGGCCAAGGCCGACGGCATCATCGTCGGCGGCGTCGACTGCGCGGTGATCAAGCAGGCGCTCACCGAAGCGCGCGCAGCCAAGGTCAAGACCGTCGGCTACTACGCGCTCGACTGCGACGACCCCAACTTTGGCGGCGGCACCAAGCTGCTGGACGGCATGGTCAACAACGGCGACCAGCTGGGCGACTTCGCCACGCTCACCCGTCAGTTTGGCGCGGTGAAAGCAGACTGGATCATTCACAAGACTGGCGGCAAGGCCAAGGTCATCCAGTTCAAAGAGGACGAGTTCCTCGTGCTCAAGTACATCCGCTTGGGCTTCGAGGAAGAGTTCAAAAAGTGTAAGACCTGCGAGATCGTCGACACGGTCGACTTCACGCTCGCCGACTACGGCCCCAAGCTGCAGCAAAAGGCGCAGGCCGCGCTGGCCAAACATCCAGAGGCCAACGCGGTGCACGTGCCGTACGACAGTCCGCTGCACTTCGGCATCGGTGGTGCCCTGGTCGAGTCGGGTCGCAACGACAAGCTCGAGGTGATCGGCGGCGAGGGCTTCCCGTCCAACATCACGCTTTTGCGCGAGAACAAGGGCCAAGACGCCGCGTGCGCGTTCCCCTCGCAGTGGGTCGGCTGGGCCAGCGTCGACGCGCTGAGCAGCATCTTCCACGGCGAGACGCCGCGCGACAGCGGCGCGGGTCTCAAGCTGATCGACCGCGAGCACAACCTGCCGCCTGCCGGCAAGGGCTACGAGCCCGTCACCGACTTCCGTGGCGCGTACAAAAAGGCCTGGGGCCTCGCGAAGTAGGGCTGTTGGGCATGACTTCGGCAGCCGGCGGGGACTCGGTCCTTCGCCTCGAGAACATCAGTAAGACGTTTCCCGGTACGCGCGCGCTCGACGGCGTCTCGCTCGACTTGCGGCGTGGAGAGATCCACGCGCTGGTCGGCAACAACGGCTCGGGCAAGTCGACACTGATCAAGATCCTGGCCGGCGTCGAGAAGAGCGACCCGGGCGGGCGCATCGTCGTCGGCGGACACAGCTACGACGCAGCAGAGTTCTCGCCGCGCGACGCCAAGCGTGTGGGGCTGCACTTCGTGCACCAGGTGCCCGCGCTGTTTCCGTGGCTGAGCGTGGCCGAGAACCTGGCCATCGGGCGCGGCTTCGAGCGGTCGCGCTGGGGAGCCATTCGCTGGCGAGACCAGCACGCCCGCGCACGTACGCTGATCGAGCGCTTCCACATCCGTGCGCTCCCCGAGATGCCGCTGGTCGCGCTCGACCCGTCCGATCGCACGCTGGTTGCGATCGCACGCGCCCTGCAAGACTCCGACGGCGAGCAGGGCGGCGTGCTGGTCCTCGACGAGCCGACCGCCGCGCTGCCCGGGCCCGAGGTGGAGCGTCTGCTCTCCACCCTGAAGACCTACGCCGCGTCCGGACAGACCATCCTCTACGTGAGCCACCACCTCGACGAGATCTTGCGCACGAGCCACCGCGTCAGCGCGCTACGCGATGGCAAGGCGGTGGGCACGCGCGACACCGCCGAGCTCGACGAGCGTCTGATCGTCGGCATGATGCTGGGGCGTGGGCTCGAGACCGCGGCGTCCGAGCGGACCAGTGAGCGAGGCCCCACGGTCCTCAGCGTCGAGCACCTGAGTGCGCGCCGCGTGCACGACGTGAGTCTGACGGTCGCGCGCGGCGAGATCGTAGGTCTGGCCGGCATCGTCGGCTCGGGTGCGGCCGAGCTCTTGTCGCTCGTGTTTGGCGCGACGCCGCGCGACAGCGGCGCGCTGCAGCTCGAGGGCAAACCGTTCACGCCGCGCGACCCGAGCGACGCCATCGTCGAGGGCCTCGCGTTCTTGCCCGCCGACCGCGCGGTCGACGCGAGCTTTGCCAGCATGAGCTTGCGCGCCAACGTCTCGGCGCCGCGCGTGGGGCACTACTTCCGGGGCTTACGGCTGCGCCACGATCTCGAGCGAGCCGACGCCAAGAGCGCGGTGCAGACCTTCCTCATCCGCGCTTCGTCCGAAGAACAAGCGCTCGGCACGCTCTCGGGGGGCAACCAACAAAAGGTGGTGCTCGCGCGCTGGCTGGCCGATCGCCCCAAGCTGTTCTTGCTCAACGAGCCCACCCAGGGCGTAGACGTGCACGCGCGCCAAGAGATCCACCAGCTGCTGCGCACCGCCGCGACGCGCGGCACCGCGATGTTGGTGGCGAGCTCCGACTTTCGCGAGCTGGCCGAGCTGTGCGATCGCGTGCTCGTGATGGCCAAGGGCAAGGTCGTCTCCGAGCTCTCGCGGCCCGACATCGACACGCACCGTCTGACCGAGCTCTCTCACTTCGCGACGTAGTCCCGCCTCTGCCGTCACGCCGCTCTTCGAGGATTCATGAGTCTCCTGCTTCAACGCTACGGTCTGGCCGTCTTGTTCGTGATCGCAGCCGTCACCTTCAGCGTGCTGCTGCCAGATTCGTTCCCCACGCTCCTCAACGTGCGCAACATCGCGGGCAGCCAGGCGGTGCTCGCCATCCTCGCGCTGGCCGCGCTGCCGCCGCTGATCGCCGGGCAGTTCGACATGTCGCTCGGCTCGGTACTCAGCTTCGCATCGGTCGCCACCGCGTCTGCGCTGTCGCGCTTTGGTCTGTCGCTCTGGTTGGCCATTCCGATCGGCGTGGCGTTGGGCGCGTTGCTCGGCCTGTGCAACGGGCTGCTGATCGCAAAGGTAGGCGTCAACGCGCTGATCACCACGCTCGGCGTGGCGACTGCGATCACGGGCGTGTTGTCCTGGTACACCGGCGGCACCAGCATCCTCACAGGCATCCCCGACTCGCTCACCAACGTGGGCTCCGGTGTGTTCCTCGGTCTTCCCCAGCCGCTCTACCTGATGGGCGCCGTGGCGTTGTTCGTCTGGTACTTGCTCGAGCACACTCCGTTCGGTCGGCACCTGCACGCGATCGGCGTCAACCCTAGCGCTGCGCGTCTGGTCGGGCTCGACGTCGAGCGCAACGTGATCGGGAGCTTCGTGCTCTCGGGCGCATTGGTGGGGCTGGCGGGCGTGCTGCTCGTCGCGCGGCAGGGCGGAGGCAACCCGCTGATGGGCAACTACTTCCTCATGCCCGCGCTGTCCGCGGTGTTCCTCGGCGCGACCGCCATCCACCCCGGGCGCTTCAACGTTCCGGGCACCTTACTTGCCGTGTTCTTTTTGGCGGTGAGCGTAAGCGGCCTTGCGCTCGCGGGCGTCGACAACTGGGTCGACTCCATCTTCAACGGCGCGGCCTTGGTGATCGCCGTCGCGCTCTCCACCATCCTCGGCAAGCGTCGCCGCTACTGACAGCGGCCTCGCCGCTCCTCGTCCGCGCCGCGTCTGTGAAGTTGGGCATGGGAAGAAACCCGCGCAAACTTCCGTACAGCCGGAGTCGAGCAAGGGCGGGGGCCGATGTTCAATTCGAGTGTGCTGGATGTCGCGATCGGAGTCGCACTGGTATTTCTGCTGGTGAGCACGGTGTGCTCGGCGGCACGCGAGGGCCTCGAGGCGTACCTCAAGACACGCGCTTCGTACTTGGAGTACGCGATTCGCGAGCTGTTGCACGACCGGGACGGGACCGGATTGGCCAAACAGTTCTTCGAACATCCGATGATCAGCGGCTTGTACCAGGGCGACTACAAGTCGCTCTCGCGCAACGATGCTCGAGACCCTGGCAAAGAGCGGCCACGCTGGTGGCACACCGGCAACA
>JBEGTL010000071.1:0-22327 GCA_041179425.1 Pseudomonadota bacterium
TCCTGCTCTTCCAGATCCTCGCGATCGGCATCATCGTCGAGCGCGCGATCTTTGTGTACAAGGCGTCGATCAATAAGGACGTCTTCTTGGCGACGATGCAGAAGTGCATCCTTGCCGGCGACGTCGGTCGCGCAATCAAGATGTGCTCGGCGGCCAACGCGCCCCTTGCACGCATCGTCAAGGCTGGCCTGATGAAGGTCAATCGCCCGGACAGTGAAGTCCAGGCTGCCATGGACGAGGCTGCTCTTCGCGAGCTGCCCAAGCTCGAGCACCGCACCCCGTACCTCGCCCTGCTCGCGAACCTCGCGATGCTCTCGGGCTTGCTCGGCACGGTGACGGGTCTCATCGCAGCGTTCGGCGCGGTCGCGAACGCCGACGCATCGTCCAAGGCAACCATGCTCGCGAAGGGCATCTCCGAGGCGATGAACTGCACCGCCTTCGGTCTGCTCGCCGCCATCGTGGCGCTGATCGGCTTCGCCATCCTCAACGGTAAGACGCAGCAGCTGCTGGACGATATCAACGGCGCCACCGTGCAGGTCGTGAACCTGGTCGTTGGTAACCGTTCGAAGATCAACCTGGCCTCGCTTCAGCAGGCAGCGTGATTCGAGTGCCGCCTGGTCCGCACGTTGCGGGCAGTCGGCATCTCGAAGTTAAAAGCGCGACAGACGAGGTGCTCCGATGGCAGGCATAAGTGCAGGCGGCGGTCACGGCGGCAAGAAGAGCGTCGATCACAGCATTCCGCTGGTCCCGTTCATCGATCTGCTGCTGTGTTGCGTGATGTTCCTGCTCGTTACGGCGGTCTGGAACCAGTTGGCCCGGTTGAATGCGAGTCAGCAGCAGCCTGGTCAGCCACAAATGGATACTCCTCCGCCCGAGGAGCCCAAGATCAAGCTCATTTTGCAGGTCCAGGCTGCGGGCTACACGATCGCCACCACCGCGGGCGATCAGACGGCCATCCCCAAAAACGGGGATGCCTACGACGTCGAGGAGCTCGTCAAAAAGCTCAAAGAGCGTCGTGAGCTCGAGCCGAACCGCAAGGACATCACCGTCGCCCCCGAAGATGGAGTCAAGTACTCCGACGTGGTCAAGGCCATGGATACGGTCGTGGGCGAGGGATACGAGGCGATGTCGTTGTCCGACAGCGCGGGAATCTGAGGAGTAACGAGCATGGCGATCCACAAACCAGGCAGAGTTCTTCTCCACCACATCCCGCTCAAGTTCGTGCGCAAGAAGGTGTCTGGCGGCGGCCGCAAGGCGAGCGATCACGAGATCCCTCTCGTGCCGTTCATCGACTTCTTGATCACGCTGGTCGTCTTCCTCCTGACGTCGTTCAGCGCGTCGGGTGAGTTGATGGCGCAGCAGCCCAACCTCAAGATGCCGGACGCGGCTCACGTCGTCGATCTCGAGATTCATCCGATCATCTCGATCAATCCCGATGTGATCACGCTAGACGGTCGGCGCATGGCCGACACGCGCACCCTCTCGGCCGACGCCCGCGTCGAACGTCAGGAGCAGCTGATCCAAGACCTGGAGACGCTCAAGCGCAACTGGAGCATCCTGCACCCGTCGGAGCCCTTCGCGGGCACCGTCATCCTGCAGGCTGACATCAACATCGACTTCCGCGTCATCAAGAAGATCATGTTCTCCTGCGCCCAGGCTGGCTACGCGAACGTCTCGTTCGCCGTCAACCGCGTCGGCGGAGAGTGATTTTCAGCGAACTCAGACCCGCGTACGGTGACTGAGTGATGGGGCCCTTCGGGGCCCTTTTTTTTTAGCAGGGGAAACAGGTATGCATGGAGTGCGAGGCGCGTTGCGAGGCGCCGCCGGTCGTGAGGAGCGCTGGGCAGCCACCTCCTGTAGGTGAGCACGCACCGCAGCGAGCGGTGGTGGATCGCAATGTGCCTCGCACTCCAGGCATGCCTGTTTCAAGTCTGTCTCAACGTGAAAGACCTGATGAGCGACATTCACGACTTGAAGCCGGCTCGGCCGGACGCCGGCGCTACCAGCGAGCCCAAGACCTACATGCCTCGCCTGCCCTGGCGCTGGATCGGTGGGCTCGGACTGTTCCTGACGCTGTCGATCGGCACCTGCCACATTCGCGACCGACAAGAGACCGACGCGCTGCGCGCCACCGTGATGAAAGCGTACAACGAGCAGCTCTTGCCGGTGGCGGAGCGCTACCAAGACGTTGCCAAAAAAATTCGTACCGACACCGCGGGCGCCGCATCGCGACCGGCCGAGACGTACGTCGATCCGCGCCTCAAGCTCGACGCCTTGGGCTCGAGCAAAGGTCTGTACCTGCGGCTCCCTGCTACGGCCGTCATCAAGTCGCCCGAGCAGGTCTCCAGCGCGAGCCTCGACATGCCCCCCGACGCGATCGCGCGCTGCCTGGGTCTCGATCCCATGCCGGTGCCCGAGCTCTTCGCGCGTGGCGGCTTCCTCGAGAAGGAGTGGATCGAGCGCGCCGATGCTGCCGACAGCGTGCTCAAGCTGCGCGTGGTGGCCGAAGAGCTCAAGCAACGCAGCGCGCGCGACCTCCCCTTTCTCGCGGAGGCTGTCAGTGCCCAGTGGTTCTTGCTGGTGCTCGAGCGCGGCGACAACCGTCGTGATGCCCCGGTCGATGCGTACCTGTGGGATCTGCGCAGCAACAAGCTGCTGCTCAGCACGCACGCCAAGGCGGCCGGTTCGCTGATCTCGGCGCGCATCGCCGTGGGCGGCGCGGCACAGAGCAACTACGCGAGCGGGGCACAGACGGGCGCCGCACAGGACTGCTCCATCGCATCTCAGCTGCGCTCGATCGCAGGCGAGCAGCCGGCGACGTTTTTGTCACCGGCCCCCGAGCCACGCAAAGCTTTCGAGGCGTACGCCCGCAGCCTCAATGACGGCGCTGTCCCGTCAGCGGATGCGGGGATAGGCGACGGCGGTCGCTGAACGACGGCGCTGGCGAGTCCGCGATCCGGCCCTGCGCGCCTTCGTCAGCAGGACTTGATGCGCTGCGAGCACGCGTCATTCGTAGGTGTCGTCGTCCTCGGTTTCGTCGCTGTCATCGTCGCTGAGCTCGCCGTCGTCGTCGTAGTCGTCGTCAGCGTACTCATCGTCCCCTCCGAGGTCGTCGTCCTCGACCGGGTAGAGCTCGGGGTCGAGCCCCCCCGTGTTGTCGACCTGAGGGTACGGCCACGAGACCGTTCCACTGTCCACGCTCGGATTTGTTGTTGGGTAGGTCGTTGGGTTCGCCATGGGGCTCGTGCGTCCCGACGCGGGAACGAAGCCGGTGCTGACACCCGGCACGTTCGTGCTGTCGCTGCTGCCCACGCCAACACTCGCGTCTTTGATCTTGATCGGGCCGGCATCCGGGCTCGCGCCGCCGTCCTTCTTCACTCCGCTGTCGTGCTTCACGCCGCCGTCTTTCGCGACGCCGCCGTCATTTTTGAGGCCGCCGTCACTCGGGACGCCGCCGTCGAGTGTTGCGCTGGAGACGCGGGCGTCTGTGCTCGTTTGGCGGGTGCTGTCGTCGCCACAGGTCCCGGCCGCACAACACACGCTCTTGCCCGGGGTCGACTCCGATCGCAAGAGGCAGCGCTTGACCGCGTCGTTGCAGAGAGTCTGACAGAGCGAGTCGTGCTCCTCGCTCCAGCTCTCGCGCGTGCAGTGATTGTCGCGGTAACACGCATCGTGCGCGTCGCAGCAGCCGCCCTTGTTCGAGCAGCTGACGTCATCCCCGATGCCCGGGATGTCGCAGCCCGATTGATCGCCGACCGCCTTGTCGCCGCGTGTCGCTGCCGCCAGCTGCGCGTGCACGAACGCCGTCGTCCAGACCGCCCCTTCGAGCGTGACCGACTCTCGCGGCTCGTTCGACAGCAGGAGAGAAGACGAGACGGGCAGCTGGTCGGTGCGCCGCTCCACACCCAGGTGATAGGTCTCGCTCCACCTCACGTGCTCGCCTGGCACGGCCTGCGCGGTCGACTCGAACACCGACTGCCCGTCGCTCCGCTGCAGCTGAACCTGAATGCCATCGGCACCTCGGTCGACAGCGCGTGCGGTCAGCTGGTCGTCGATCTTGACGATCATGACCGCCCACGTCCCCGCGTCTGGCGACTCGGCGACAGGTCCGCTCGGTCCCGCGGCACAACCCATCAGCAGCGCGAGCGCCGCCGCCGAAGCGGGCCCTCGTTCGCGCAAGCCAAGAGTCGATGCCCACCGCAGCAGCACGTGGTGTTTGCGCGCGCGGACGGCACGTGGGCGATCTAGTGGCGAGAGAGCGGCTTCCATCGTGCCTCCAAGGGATGGAAGCTAGACGAGAGGACCGCCCTGTGCGCGTGACCATACGGGAACCATGAGGTCACCGCGGTCGGAGACTCACTCGGCCTTTGCGGGGGCCGGCTCGACGGGTGGAGGCACCTCTTTCTCGAGGTCGTCGAGGTTGAGGGTGTCGAGGTCCTCGAGCGTCTCGCCACCAGCGGGCTTGTCGAGATCGTCGAGCGTGTCGCCACCGCCAGGCTGGTCCAGGTCGTCGAGCGTGGGGCCGTCGTCTGCTCCGGGAACACCCTCGCTGGCGGGCTCCCCGTTGGCGCCGTCCCGGTGCGGGCCTTCGAGGCCGCGCTCTTCGTTGGTGAGGTCTTGGGTCTTGGAGAGCGACGGCAAGAACGTGGACAGCCACGGCACGTAGGTCGTGATCAGCAGCGTGATGGCGAGCACGCCGATGAACGGGAGCACCGCACGGTACACCTCGGTCACCGGACGCTCGAAACGGAAGCTCGAGATGATGAGGTTGAGGCCCAACGGCGGCGCCAGGTAGGCGATCTCGAGGTTGACCAGGAACGTGATGCCCAGGTGGTACGGGTCGATGCCGAAGTGCGCGGCGATGGGCACGATCAGCGGCACCACCACGAAGATCGCCGCGAAGATCTCCATCACCATGCCGGCGATCAGCAAGAACACATTGAGCACCAGCAGGAACATGAACTTGCTGGTGATGAATACCTGCATCGCGGCGAGCAGCTGCATGGGCACCTGCGCCTGAATCAGGTAGCCGGTGAACCCGATGGCGGTGGACAGGATGGCGAGGATCGCGCCGACCAAGGTCATCGACTCGCGAATGATGCGCGGCAGGTCGCGCGAGAGGCTGATCTCTCGGTACACGAACGCCTCGATCAACAGCACGTACAGGCCCGTGAACGCCGAGGCCTCGTGCACGCGCAACAAGCCCGTGGCCATGCCGCCGACGACGACGATGGGCAGGCCGAGCTCCCACTTGCTCTCCCAGATCGCCGCGAGCGCCTTCTTGAACTCGAAGGGCACGCGCTCGACCTTGGCGCGATGACCGACCAGGCCTGCGTAAGCGCAGAGTGCGAACACCGTGAGCAGACCCGGGATGAGGCCAGCGAGGAAGAGCTTGTCGATCAGGACGTTGGCGACGATGCCGTACAAGATGAGCGGCAGCGCAGGCGGGAACATGATGCCGAGCGAGCCCGCGCTGGTGATCAAGCCGAGCGAAAAACGTTTGGGGTAGCCCTCTTGCACGAGGGCCGGCATGAGCAGGCCGCCGATGGCGACGATGGTGATGCCGCTACCGCCGGTGAACGTGGTGAAGAACGCGCTCGTGCACAGGCAGACGATGGCCAGGCCGCCAGGCATCCAGCCGAGTAGCGCACGCGACAGCTTGATGAGGCGACGCGGCGTCCCGCCCTCGGCCATCAGGTAGCCGGCGATGGTGAACAACGGGATGGTCACCAGCGTGGGCGAGTCGGCGAACTTCTCGCTGAACACGTCGATGGCGACCGAGGTGATGGTGCCGCCGTCGCCGCTGGCGAACAGCACCATGGACGCTGCCCCAAAGAGCAAGAACAGAGGCACACCGATGGCGGTGATGACCAGGAAGGCGAGAACGAGCACGATAGTCATGGCTCAGACGCCCTTTTTTTGGTCGAGGTCGCGCGCGACTTCGCTGGCCGCCCCAGTGACGCCGTGCGCGCCGGGGTCGTCGTCGATGTCACCCCGCGAGACGCGCAAAAATATCTCGATGCCCTGCCCAACGAAGCGCACCGCCATGAACACGAACATGATGGGAGCGATCAGCTGGAACATCGCGCCAGGCGTCTCGAGCGGCGCTCCGATGGCGTGAAACACGCTGCGCAGTCCACAAAACAGCCCCGGCGCTGCCATGCCCGAGTCCGTGAGCTGCGCCGCCGTGGCCGCGCAGACGTGGAGGTTGCCTTCGGGTGTGAGCACCGCGAAGTCGGCAGGTAGCTCGGCACCGTTGATGAGCACCGCGGAGTAGAACGCGCGCGCGAGGAAAAAGCAGATGATGCCGCCGATCACACTCGAGCTGCCGCGCATGATCATACGAGCGCGCGGAGAGACGAGCCGGGGCAGGATGTCGATGCTGATGTGTTTGTCGCCGCGCACAGCCAGCGAGGCACCCAAGAACGCCAGCCACAGCGTGCCCTTGGAGATGATGAAGTCCGCCCAGTCGAGCCACGAAAGACCGGCGTTGGCCCAGCCCACGCCGAGGTTGGTCAGGTTGCGCAGCAGGGCCTGCGCGAACGCGACCACGAGCATGAGCAACAACATGCCCATGGCCAGGGCGGCCTCCCCTCGCGCGAGTCCGTCGTTGAAGCGCTTCAAGCAGTGCCATCCTTTACTGCGCGCCCCTGGGTGCGCGGCGTCGCAACGTTACGAAGTGCGCTGCACGCTGCAAACAAAAAGCCGCTCTTTGGGAGCGGCTTTGCGATGCTTGTCGCGTGAAGGGGCGAACGACGAGGCTTACTTGGGAGCCGCAGCGGCGGTCTTCTTTACCTTCTCGAGCAGCTCCTTGGACCACAGCCGGCCCGTGAGGCGCTTGAGCAGCTCGTCGTTGACCTTGGTCCAGACCTCTTTTTGCGCCGGCGTGCCCATGCTGTCGAACTCGACGACGCCGCGTCCAATCAAGGTCTTGTACGCCTTGACGTCCTCGACCTGCACTTGCGCGATCAGCGTGGCGTGGGCCTTTTTGCCCGTCTCGATCAGCACCTTCTGGTGATCGGGCGCGATGGTCTTGAACAGCTCTTCGCGCACCAGCGTGGCGCCGACGATGGCGACGTTGGCGTCTTTGCTCATGTGGGTGACGTAGCGGAACCACTGCAGGGCGACGGCGGCGATGGCTGACGCCACGACGGTGTCGATCATGCCGGTCTGCAGCGCGGGGAACACCTCGGGGATGCCGAGCGGAACGCCGTTGGCCCCGATGATCTTCATGAACTCCGGCATGGACGCGTCTTCGCGCGGTACCCACGGCCGCGCGGTCTTGTAGTCGTCGGGCTTGAGGATCGGCTTCTTGGAGAAGATGCGGCCAAAGCCAGCGTCACCCCAGCCAAGGAGACGGTAGCCTTCCTTCTGGAACATGGCCTCGAAGTCCGGGCCGAGCGTGTCGCGCACGTAGTTGAGCTGCTTGTAGTTCTCGACCACGCCGCCCATCTGCAGGATGGAGACGGGACGCGCGATCTGCCCGAGGCCGATGGAGGTGAAGCCGCCCGCGTCCATCTGACCGAGCTTCATCTTGCGGATGACGTCACGCTCGTCGCCTGCGACGCCACCGGGGAAGAACTGGAACTGGACCGCCCCACCCGTCTGCTGCTTGAGCGAGTTGCCCCAAGCGCGAAAGACTTTGTCCCAGCTGCTACCCGCCGGCGCGAGGCTCGCCATCCGGATGGTGGTCGTGCCGGCCGCCGACACGCGAGCGGTGCTCGGGACGACGAGTGCGCAACCGAGCGTGACCAACAACAGAGCCCCAAACAGCTTTCGCTTCATCTCATCCTCCATCCGCAGCCTCAAGACACGACAAGCAAGCTCAGCCTCGGCGCAGCACCCAGCTGACGCGGAACCCTTACGACTCTCGACGCGACTGCGCCATTCAGACGCAGGATGGGTGGGCGGGCTCGTGGTGCCTGAGCGCTCGCCGACCCACACTCAAAACAGCTCTTTGGTCTGTGCGAGGTAGCGCTCGGCACGCCGCCGCGCGACCTTGTTCGACAAGCGGACACCGTTGCCGAGGTCACCCGCCTCGATGACTTCGTTGAGCAGCTTGACGTAGAGCTCACGGTTTTGCGTGTTGACCGCGTACACGCGCGCATAGTTCACGAGCATCATGTGATTGGTGCGCTTCGTGAGCTTGAGCCCCTCTTCGAAGTAGGCGCGGCCCTTCTCCGGGTCTCCGCCCATCGCCTTGGGAAAGGCCGACTCCATCGCGCCTAAGAAGACGTAGGCACCGCCGTTGAAGTAGCCAGCGTCGAGCTCGACGGCGCGCAGCACGAACGTCTTGGCGGTGGGCAGCTCGGCGATCAGGTCGGGCTGGTCGAGTGACATGTTGATGGCGGCTCCCCAGGCGAGACCCGTCCACAACACGGGGCCGACCTGCTCCTTGTCGGTGTAGTTGTCCTTCAAGTAGGTCGCGAGTGCAGCGTCGTCGTGCTTGGCCAGCACCGCGTCGATCTTCCCGTCGCGCACGTGCAGCGCATGGAGCGCCAGGTTGCGCGCGCGCAGGTACAGGAGACGAGCGCGCTGGCGAAGCCGGTCTGCCTTGTCCATGTCACCGATCGCGTAGGCGACCTCGTAGTCGGACTCGACCCAGCCCACGGCGTAGCCCACGTAGGCTTTGGCGAGGTTGAGCGACAGCGCCTCGTTGTCGGGCGTGATGGCGTGAAACGCCTCGAGCTGCATGATGGCGCCGGGGGTGCCGATGCCCGCCAAGTCGTAGTCCCAGAAGCCGTCCAGCGCGGGTGCGGCTTGATCGAGCAGCTGCGCGGTCTGATCGGCTGCCAACTTGGAGAAGTTGCAGCCGGTGAGCAGCGCGCCCGCGGACAACATCACACCGGCGAGCAGCAACGAGCCCGCGCTGCTGCCGAGGCCAACGAAGGGCGAGCGCGCTTCCGCGCGCGAGCGAAAAAAGAGCCGAGAGCGCGAGGAAGACTTGGCGGTCATGGTGGGCGTTTGTACGCGCCGTCACGGAAGCTTGTCAATCGCCGCGCGCCGACGTAGGGCCGCCGCGCTCGATGGTGTAGCCTGCTAGAACCTACGTATGTCGACCCGCCGCCCCACCTGGTCCAAAGTCGCCTCAGTTCGTGTCTGCCGTGCGCTCGCGCTGCGACAGCTCGCCCTCGCCGGGGCACTCACGTTGGCAGCCGCGTCGACGAGCGGGGCGGGGATGGCTGTGCTCAGCACCGCACACGCCACCGTGGTCGAGGCGCTCGACCTCGACACGCTGGTCCAAGACGCGGACGAAGTCGTGCTGGCCCGCGTGATCAAGCAGTGGAGCCACTTCGACGAGCGTGGCCGCATCGTCACCGACTTCCAGATGCAGGTCGAAAAGAGCGTCAAGGGCGGCACGGTGCCCGGTGCAGCAGTGGTCGTGCGCAAGCTCGGCGGCATCGTGGGGGACCGCGGCATGCGCATCTCGGGCGAGCCCAGCTTCACCGAGGGCGAGGTCGTGCTCGTCTTTGGGACGCACGGTCAAAAAACCTACCTGCGCCCCGTCGGTATGGGCCAAGGCACCATGCGCGTCTACGAGCAAGAGGGTCAACGCTGGGCCCGCTCCGACGCGCTGGGGATGCACCTCACCAAGCGTGGAGATACCACCGCGAAGTCGAGGGCGGCAGTGGCAGAGCCGAGGAAGCTCGATGAGTTGCTCCAAGAAGTAAGAGCCCTCGTCGCTGCGCAGAAGTAGTCCAACGTCGACGAGCACGAGCACGATTTGGCGTCCTCGTCCTCGTCCTCGGTCACCGCCCCGATGCAGACTTCCCCCTCGCAACGGCCTCTCCGAACTTCCCATCGGTAAACCCGTCGAGCACCGCCTCGACCTCCGCGATCGAGTCTGCCAACTCGTCGTCCTTCGCGGCAGCACTCGCCTGCTCCCGCAGCAGCCTTCGGCGCTGGAAGTACAGCCGGACGACCTCGTTGATCAGCTTGCGGCGATCGATTGCAAGCCAGCGCTCGACCGACAGCAGCCTTACTTCTTCGGGCGCAAACACGAGCCGGTCGAGGTCGAACGTGAGAGTTGCCCCCAACCTCAGGTCGTCGCCGACCGCAGCGTTGACGCGATCGCTGAGCGCCGTCGTGCTGGAGGAGAGATCTTGTTTGAGCCCCCGCTCTGCCGAGAGCTTGAGCTGCGGCATGAGGCCCGCGAGGCGCGCGCGCCGACTCAGCTCGCGAATCCGCTCTGGCCCCAAGCCGCGCGCCGCATCGAGCGCCATCTGAATCACCTCGCGCGCACTCGGCTCGCGGAGCTGCTTGGGTGTCGGCAGAGCGCGTGGCGCCGCTGCGCGGGTCTTCCCCTCGCTTGCCGACAACGCGTGTGAAGCAGAGCTGACCTCCGACGATTGTGCTTGTCCCGGGAGCACGACGAACAAGAACGAGAAGAGCAGCGCGAGGACTCCGATCACCGGTCTTCCTGCAGGTCTTGGGCGAGCTCGGGTTCGGACTCGGCGAGCTCGGCGAGACAGGTGACGTCGTCGAGCTCGCAGGGTGCGGCCCAGGCGGCTGGCGAGAGCTCGTAGCGGCTCGGCAATTGCGCGGCGTAGAGGGAAGGTTGCCAGCGCAGCCAGGCAGCGAAGCCCGTGTCGACGCGCGCCCTAGTATCGTTGCCGTCACGGCGGCTCTGCTGTAGCTGCCAACGCAGGTCGAGCTTGGGGACGAACGACGCGAGTAAGGCGCGCCCGCCGGACGCTCGTCGCGGCAGCGCGCGCCCGTGGCTGCAGCCCACACCCGACGAGATGGCGGCCAACGAGATCGCCACACGCAGGCAGTAGGGAGCAGCGTGCGAGAGGTCCCGGCGGGAGGTCATGTCGCGCGTTATCGAGCCGATCGGCGACGAGGTTGCGCGTGATCCGAGTAGGCTCGCTCCCTTCGTCGGCCCGCACCGTTCGGCGCGTGCCGTGACGAGCACGAGGCGCTCAGATCACGTGATGCGCGATGGACACGAAGCGCTCGCCAGCGCGCAGGCCGAGCGAGACGACCGCTCGCTGCGCGGGCTCCCCGATCTCGCAGTGCCCGGCCAGCTCGACGCCAGGACGATCTTGTACCTCGCGCAGCACGTCGTCGCGCACCTTGGTAAAGCTCACCAGCCGCACGCACAGCACGGGATTGCCCTGAATGAGAGCGTGGGCGCGCGCGACTTCGGCCTCGCTGATGGCCCAGCGCAAGGTCAGCGAGCCGCCACTGTGCGAGCGCAGAACCTCGAGTCCGTGGACCTCGGGGTCGGGCGCGTGCGCGGGGCCGACGTCGTTGGCCACCACAGTGCCGGCCAGCTTGACGGGCGCTTCGGCGGGCGGCGGCCAAGACGACTCGGGGTTCTTTGCGCGACGCTCGAGCTCTTCGCGGGCGAACTGGAGCACGCGCTTGAGCAGGTTCTTGGGCTTTATATCCATGCGAGCAGCCTCGGGTCACAAGCTTGAAGGGCAGCGCGACCCGCTGACACGTCGCGCGCGATCTGCGCACGCAGCGCAGGCAGGTCGGGGAACTTGAGCTCGCCGCGCAAGCGCGCAACGAAGCCGATGCGCAGCGCCCGGCCGTACAGGTCGCCCGTAAAATCGAGCAGGTGCACTTCCATGGAGCGCCCGCCCGTCACCGTCGGACGCACGCCCAGGTTGGCGACTCCGAGGTGACGCTGCTGCGACAGGTCGGGTGCGCTGCCGTCGTCGTTGGCACCCACATCGAGGATCCGTACGCTGACCGCGTAGACGCCATCGGCCGGTGCCAGCAGCCCCTCTAGCTCCAGGTTGGCCGTGGGGAAGCCGATCGTGCGGCCACGCTGGTGGCCCATCACCACGCGCCGGTCGAGGTGGTGCACACGCGTGAGCATGCGCGCAGCGCGCTCGACCTCGCCGCGCACCAACGACGCACGCACGTGGCTCGACGACACGAGCTCGCTGTCGAGCGTGACCGGCGGCACGGTCGTGACGGAGATGCCGTGCGGTGCGCCCAGCGTCGAGAGCGCCGTCACGTCGCCTGCCCGCTGCGCGCCAAAACGGAAGTCGGTGCCCACCACCAGCACGCGCGCGTTGAGCTTGTGCACCAAGATCTGCTCGACGAAGTCGCTGGGCGACAGCAGCGAGAACGCGCGATCGAAGGGCAACACCACCACCTCGTCAGCCCCGGCCGCGCGCAGCAGCTCGATACGAGTCGCTACGTCGGTGAGCAGCGCAGGTGCGCGCTCGGGCGCGATGAAGCGCAGCGGGTGCGGGTCGAACGTCAGCGCGACGATGCGCAGCGGGCCCTGCCCCGCGGCTTCGGCATCGCGCGCGACCTGTTGTGCGGTCGCGAGCAAGGCGCGGTGACCGAGGTGCACGCCGTCGTAGTTGCCCGGCGTGACGACCGCGGGCCGAGTGTCGTTCTCTTCGAGTGGCGGCATGGCGATTTCACCCGCGAAGGTGGGCGATCTCGTGAGGGTGGTCAAACCCGCTTCAGGTGGTGCTGCGCAGAACGGGCCCGCCTCGACGTCGAGCCAGGCCAGTTCGTGCGATCCACCGTCTCAGTAGGGCTCGGCCTTGTAGCCCTTGAGGGGCGTGACCGGCGCGCTGGGCTTGACCACCGGCGCCACCGTCGTGACCGGCCGGCGAACCGTGGGCGTGGGCGTGGGCGTGGGCGTGGGCGCGGCTTCGACCACGGGGTCCATCGGCGGCGCGTCGACGTCGAGTGCGCCGCTTCGGATCTGCCGGGTCACCGTGAGATCGCGGTAGCCCTTGCGCTGGAAACGGAAGGTCACCTCGCGTCCGAGCGTGGCGTCTACGCCGGTCCACTCCACCTGGGTGGGCGTAGGCCCGTACTCTCGTTCGCCGACGGCGACCATGGCGCCGGGCGGCGTCGAACGCAGCGAGACCAGCACGGAGCTCTGGTCGCCAGCGGACGGCAATGCCTGCGCGGGGCTGTCGCTCGGCTGGGCCGTGGGGCGCGGTGCCTGCGCAGCGGCGCGCAGCGCGCTCTCCGCAGCCTGCTCGAGCTGCTTGGCCTTGGCCGTGGACCCCTGCGCGCTGGTGCCCTTGTCGCTCCCGCCGAACATCAGACGGCCGCCCACCGCCAAGAGGACCGCCAACGCGGCGCCCCCGTAGAGCAGCCCGCTCTTGTTCTTTTTGGGCACGTGCCCGTGCGGGAAAGCGGCGTCGATGAGCGTGTTGCCCGCCAGCGTGTTGCCGACCTGCGTGTTGCCGGTCAGCGTGCTGCCGACCTGCGTGTTGCCCGCGTACATCTGGCCATTGGCAGGCGTGCCGAACGCCGCGAACGCGCCCAGCGTCGAGCCGTCGACCGCGGTCATCGAGGGCTTGCCCCCCGAGAGCAGCTCACCACGCAGCTGCACCGACGGCGGCGGCAGCGGCAGCTCGACGCTCCGGCTGAGGTCGGATAGGTCACCGACGCGGAAGTCCCCAGTCATGGTCTGGGTCAGACCGGGGACCTGCTTCAGCGCCGTCAGCACGTCTTCCATGGTGGCGTAGCGGCGGTCGGCGCTCTTGGCCATGCACTTGCGGACCAGCGCCTCGAGGGCAGGCGGCACCCGTACGTTCGCGTTCATGACCGAGACGGCAGGCACTTCTTCGTGGATGTGCGCCATCAAGATGTTGACCGAGTTTTGCCGGTCGAACGGGACCTTCCCGGTCAACATCTCGTACATCATCACGCCGAGCGCGTAGACGTCGACCCGGCCGTCGCAGCGCTCGCCGCGGATCTGCTCGGGCGACATGTACTTGGGCGAGCCCATGAACAGGCCTGACTGCGTGAGCTCTTCACTCTTGTCTTCGAGGTTCTTGACCAGACCGAAATCGAGCACCTTGACCACGTCACGCTCGTCGCCGTGGTCAAGCAGGTAGACGTTGGCAGGCTTGAGATCGCGGTGGATGACACCGATGTTGTGCGCCTCGCGCAGCGAGCGGCAGATCTGACGGCCGATGTGCATCGTGCGTTCGGGCGTGAGCGGCGCCTCTTCGCGCAGCAGCCGGTGCAGCGTGCGGCCCTCGAGCAGCTCCATCGCGATGTAGTAGATGTCGTCGTCGGTCTTGCCGTAGTCGAAGATGGTGACCGTGTTCGGGTGCGTCAGCTTGGAGGCGATAGACGCCTCCAAAAAGAAACGTTTGTGGAACTCGGGGTCGTTCTCGCCCGTGTAGTTGGGGTTGAGCACCTTGAGCGCGACGAGCCGCCCGAGCGGCTGCTGCTCGGCGCGGTACACCTTGCCCATGCCGCCACGCGCGATCACGCCAATGATGCGATAGCGGTCGTTGATGACCCGCCCGATGAGAGGATCCGGGCCCTGCTGTCCGCGCGGAAGCTGTGCGGGGCTGCGCGATTCTTCCATGGACGTCTCTCGGCTCCTTCGCGACCACGACGGCCGATGGCCCCGAAGTCTTCACCATTGTCAGATGACTGTGTTGGTGGTGTCAAAGCCCCCGTCGTGGATCGCACCGTTGGGTCCATGTACCCAAAGCGCTCGAAAACGCGGCCTTTGTACCGCCCGCACCTTGCCGTGCGCGGCCAGGACACCTCCGCGCGGGCCGATCGTGCTCGCAGGTCGGGTGAAGGCGCACCTCGGCACATGAGGCCTTCTCATGGTCGGTTGGGGCTGGTAAGACGCGGGCAGCCAGGACCGCTCACTTAGGTCCTGTCTGGCACTCGGAAGCGAGCGCAGAATGGGTATACTCGGCGTTGATGCGGGACCGTTGCGTCCCGCGCACGGCTCGTGCATCGTCTCTTCGCTCGCGCGAGGAGAGACCACGCGCTTCGACACGTGAGCGGAGAGGTTACGATGGACAAGGCCGTGCAGGCGAAGCGAGAAGATACGAACTCGCCTGCTTTTGAAGACATCCTCAGCAGGCTGAGCACCGTGGTCGAGCGCCTCGAGTCCGGCGAGATGCCGCTCGAAGAGTCCCTCACCTTGTTCGAAGAAGGCGTTCGGCTGTCACGTGTGGGTGCCGCGCGCCTCGACGAGGCCGAGCGGCGCGTCGAGCGCTTGCTGCACCAAGACGGCACGACCGAGACCATCGACACCGATCCTCGCTCGCGCGCAGAAGCAGCGCCCTCTTTTGCCGGCCGCGACAAGGAGAACGAAGCCCCATGACGCAGTTGGTGACCGTTCAGACGGATTTCGTGGATCTTGAGCAGATGGCCGAGGGTCTGACAGGTCGCGTGCACGCCACCCACGTGATTCTTCCCGCGGGCGACGCGGTCGACGAGGGCGAGTGGGCCCAGTTCGAGATTGCGCTTCACGATGGCAGCGCGGGCCTAGCGGGCATCGGTCGCTGCGTCACGGTGGTCGACAACGGTGACGAGCGCGCGGCGCACCAGCGCTTCGACGTGGTGTTCGACTCCCTGCAGTTCGATACGCACGAGCAGCAGGTGTTCGAGCACATCCTCGCCTTGCACGGCACCGGCGGGCAGCAGCTCGAAGAGGTCGCCGACGTCGATGCCGAGTCGTTGCCTCCGCAGACCACCGAAGACACCGGTGCATTCGTCGACGTCAGCACCGAGTTCACCGGCTCACAGCAGGTTCATGTTAGCTCCGAGTCCATCGAGCCCGAGGCCGTCGAGCACGACGACATGGCGCTCGATCCGGTCGCAGGCGTTGCACACGACGACACCGACGACGACGAGAACGCCGAGCGCACCATGATCGCATCGGTCGACGAGCTCGAGCCCGCCGGGACCGACGCCATGAGCATGAACTTCGAGCCCGGCGGCGAAGACAACGACGCGGTGCCGCACACGCACCTGGCCACGCCGGTCCGCACCGGCAACGGCAGCAGCAACGGCGCGAGCTATGGGCATGCGCGCAGCTCGGCCGCGCACGCGGTGCAGCCGTTGATCGAAGAAGGCTTCGAAGAGCCGCTCAGCGGCGAGCGCATCGCACCGACGCCACGCGTGGTCAACGGCGCCGCGTTCGCCTACACCAACGGCATCCCCTTCCCGGCCAAGCCGCCGCGTCCCGATCTCGAGCCTGCGCTCCGCGTGACGCCCGCGCCCCGCCCAGCCGGCTCTGCTTCGCACTAAGCAGCGCAAACACGGCGGGGCCGTTTGACCGGCGCCGCCCGCGCACGTTACCTGACGGCGATGACGGTGCCTCTCGCCTCCATGCAACATCCGCAGCTCGCGCTGGTACGCGAGCTGCCGCTCCACAAGCACCTGGGCGTCCGTGTGCTCGACTCGAGCGACGGCCAGAGCCTCGTCGAGCTGCCGGTCTCCGCGGTGAGCGCCAACCCCAGCAACGTCTTGCACGGCGGCATCATCTACACGGTCTGCGACATCGCCGCGTACGTTGCGTTGCTGACCATGTTGGCGCCTGCGGAGAGCGCCGTGACGCACGACCTCCACGTGTCGTGCCTGCGACCCGCGCCGATCGGGACGTTGGTCCGCTTCGAGGGCAAGGTGGTGCAGCGTGGCAAGCGCCTCGCGTTCGTCGACGTGACCGCGACGCTCGAAGGCAAGGTCATCGCAACGGCGCGCGTCACGAAGTCGATCGTGAGCCCGCCCTGAGCTCTGCTGCCTGTTCGTGCCTGTGTGCCGCTCGCTCGATCACCTTCGCGCGTAGGGCTCGCCCAATCAGCTTCGCGCGTAGCGCTCGATGGCGTGCGTGAACTGCTCGGCAGTGTGTCGTTGGCCGATGTACGCGCGGCCCGCGGCAGCGCATGCGTGCGCAGAGGCGCGGTCGTCGAGCGTGCACGCGATGGCTTCGGCCCAGCGCGCGGGGGTCTGCTCGTCCACACAGGCGCAGTACGCGTCGAGCGCGTAGCCGGCCAGCGCCGTGCGTGACGCGACGACCGGGACGCCGCGGGCGAGTGCATCGAGCAGCTTGATCGGGACCCCGCCGACGCTCAGACGTGGCACGAGGGCGCAGTCGGCGGCCGCGTGCACGAGCCTGCGCGCGCCCTCGTCAGCGAGCGGCGAGAAGTGGGTGCGGTCGAGAAGGTCGGCCGCTCGCAGCGCTCGTTGCAGCGCGCGCGGGTCGGACTCGGTCGCGATCAGCAGGCGCAGCGCGGGGCGCCTGTCGGCGGCGAGAGCGAGCCCCGGCAGCAGTGCAGAGAGGCCCTGATAGCCGTCGAGGTTGCCGGCGTAGAGTGTTACCTCGGCGCTCTCGGAGAGACCGAGCGCGGCGCGCGCAGCGAGCGCCGCTTCACGCACGATGGGTGTGGCCAGCGGCCATGGCAGTGGTAGCGACTCGACCGTTCGTGCGCTCGCTGTCGAGAGCAGCTCCGCCAACACGGGGGAGACCGCGACGGTACGGTGCGAGCGGCGCGTGAGAGAACGGTCGACTCCCGCGCCGAGCTTGCGGGCGAGCGGCCCCCACGCCTCTGGTACGTAGGTGGGCAGCTCGTCGGCCAAGCTCGTGTGCGCCACGAACAGCACGCGACGATCGCGCAGCGCGAGCGCACACGCGGCGGCGGCCTCGACGTGGTGCGCCACGATCAAGTCCGGCGCGAGGAGCGCAGAGAGTCGAGCGAGCTCGCGCGCGAGACCGAGGTCGAGCCACACCTTGTCGAGCGACGGGCCGGAGCGCAACGAGCCGGAGAAGCTGCGCGTGGGCACACGATGCACGGTGTATGCGCCCGAGCCCAGATCCTCGACCCGCGAGGCCGCTCCGTGCGCGTAACACAAGAGGTGGGTGTCGTGGCCGCGCACTTCTAGAGCAGAGAGCATCTGATGGAGCAGCGCCTGCGTGCCCTGCGGGCTCGGAAACGGCAGAGCGGCCACGTGTAGCGTGCGCATCACCAAGCTCGCGGGCGGCTGCGCGACGGCATGTCAATCGATGTACCCGAGCGAGCGGAGCCGCCGCTCGAGTGCGCTGTTGTCGCCACGCAGCGCCGTCACCATGGCCACGCTGGGCAACACTCGCTGCGCACCAGGTTCGCGCAGCAGCCCCTCGGGAATGCGTCCGCGGGCGCCCTCGGGCGGGGCCGCGTCGAGACGCGCGAGCACGATCGCACTCGAGTCGGCGATGCCGAGCTCGAGCTGTCCACGCGGCACCACGCGCGGTCCCGCCGCCACGAACAGCCCGCGTGGTCGATGACTCCCGGGCAAGCTGCGACCCTTTTTTCCGAGGTAGTCGGCGGGCCCGAGCCGCGTCACCACGTCGTTGCCGCGCGCGGCGCCTGCCGACGGCATCAGGTTGTAGCTGTAGCCGCGATCGAGCCGTAGCTCGAGGACCAGGTCCGGCGCGCGCTCGACGTACGGCCCCACGAACAGCTCCTCCCGCTCGTACACGCGAGAGACGATGGGGCGCTTGCTGTACGGGTCGCGCAGCCGCTCGAGTGCATCGACCACGCGCTGTTTCACACGTTGCCGATCGCGCACGTCGAACACACCCGCGGGCTCGCGGCCGCGCTGGTTGAGGTGCACGGCGGGGAAGTAGTTGAGCTCGTCGCTGAACGCGTGGGTGTGTGCCATGTCGAGCGCACCAAAGCGGGCGCGCGACTCGAGCAAGCTGGGCAGCAGCGCGCCGTGAAACCGAAACAGCCGATCGCGCAAGCGTGGCGACAGCGCAGACAGCGCAAAAGCCTTGGCGCGCGAGGCGAGCTGCGCTTGTTTCGAGGGTGGCTTGAAGCGCAGCAGGTCTGCCTCGGCCAGCGCACGATTGAGGTACACCACCTTGTCGGACGAGCCGCCGGAGCCGTGGTCACTCACCAGCGTGACCTCGGCCTCGGGTCCGGCTTCGGAGACCAGCTCTCCCACCGCACGGTCGAGCGCCTGGTACACACGCACGAGCCCACTGCGCTCGAGCTCCGAGACGTGCGCGGGGCGGCGTGGCGAGCCCTCGTCGTACAGGCTCCACAGGTAGTGCGAGGCGGTGTCGCTCTCGCCGAAGTAAAACGCAAACGCATCCCAGCGACGCATCGACAACAAAAAGCGCGCGAGCTCGACACGCCGCTCGATCTTGTCGACCAGGCGCCCGCCCAGGCGCGCATGCCAGCCCGGCTCGTCCGCACGAAACTGATCGACTTCGTCGAAACGCAGCGGTCCAAAGCGCCGGGTCAACGTGTCGTAGAGCGGCGCGGGCCACACGAACGAGCGGTCTGCTTCGAACGACACGGGCGCATCCCAGCCGCTGATGAACACGCCGTGCACGAGTCGCTCGGGCGGCCAGGTCGCCGGGAACCCCACGCAGCAGCAGGCGAGCCCCAGCCGGTCGAGCCGCGCCAAGAACGTGGGCGCCTCGCGCACCGTACCCGCGCTGAACTGGACGCCGTAGCCATGGCGCGTGGTGAAGTCGAACACGCCGTGCTGCCCGGGGTCGACGCCCGTGAGGAAGGTCGTCCAGTTGGGCAGCGTGGCCGGCGGCATCACGCTCTGTTGATGGCTGTACGCGCCGCGCTCCATCAACGCGAACAGGTTGGGGAGGCGCTCTTTGCCCAGCGCGAACACCAGCTCGAGATCGGCGCCATCGAGGCCGAGGATGAGCGTCTTGGTGCTCACGCCACGCCGCTCCGATCGCACCCGAGCCAGTCGCTCGGACGCTCGACGCCGAGCAGCGCGAGTGCGGTGACGCCGACGTCTTGAATTGCACACTCGCCCAAGTCGCCGCGTGCCGTGACGGCCGCGCCGGCGCACACGAAGATGCCGTGCGTGTCGTGGTTGCAAGCGTCGGCATCGCGGTCGTCGCGCGCGGCGTACACTCCGTCGCTGCCCACGGTGGCGATGGGACGCACGTTGAGCTGGTCGAAGATGGCGAGCAGGTCGGGCGCAAAACCTCTCACCTCTCGGTACAGCGAAGCCGGCGCGTCGACCGAGTTTTGCCAGCGCTCGCCGTTCGGACCCGTCACGTCGAGCAACGCACGCCGCAAGCGCTCGCTGCGCGCGGGGAGCTCACTCGGGTCGATGCTGCCCTCGGGTTCGCGGCCGCGCACGTTGAAGAACACACGCGCGTAGTAGCCCCCCTCGGCCCACGCCTCGGTGCGCGCCCAGTCGACCCACTCCGGCTTGAGCGGTTCTGGTACCGCTGGCACGTGACGCAGCGTCAGCAGCCCTGCGCGCTGCAGCCACTCGTTGATGCGGAACGCAGAGCGCAGCGGCCGCGCACCGTGATCGCTGGCGACCAGGATGGCCGTGTCGTCGTCGGCGAGCGCGACCAACGCACCGAGCTCACGATCGAGCAGCGCGTAATAACGTTCGCCCACGCCGAGGTACACACTCGCTGGATCGTGCTGCGGGTGCTCGACGTCGAGGTCGGCGTAGAACGCGTGGTGCAGCCTGTCGGGCCCGATCTCGACCAGCGCCATGAAGTCGGGATCGCGCGTGGTCCACAGGTGGCGCGCGATCGCGAAGTGTTGCCGGGTCATCTGCACCAGGGCCTGCTCGAGCCCCGCGCGATCGCTCGCGCGCACCTCGACGTCGGGCAGGTACGGACCAAAACGTGCGCGCAGCTCGCCCGCCAGCTGTGCCGGGTAAGTGTGGGGATGCTCGGCGGTCGGCGTGAGAAAACAGCTCACCAGCTCGCCTGCCACCGCGAACGGCGGCGACGACGGCGGCACCGCGATCACACTCGAGCGCAGGCCGCGTCGCGCCAGCACGTCCCACACGCGGTCGACGTGCACGTCGGCACTGGTGGCGAGGGCCAACGCGTACGAGTTGGGCACGCGCTTACGAAAGCCGTACAGGCCGAGCTCACCGGGGTCGCGCCCACTGAGCATCGCGGTCCAGGCCGGGACGGTGATCGGCGGATGGGTAGAGCGCAGCCGCGCGTGCGCCCCACGCGCCACCAGCGCGGACAAGTTGGGCATGAGGTGACGGTACCTCTCGAAAGCGAGCACCGGCGGCACGCAGTCGAGGCCGATCAACATCACGCGCATGATGGGCCGTATAGCGTGATCAGCGGCTACGACTGGGCGCGACTGGGCGGGCGGGCGTCTTTTTCTCGTCCTTGGCGCGATCGCCTGGCGTCACTGCGCCGCCCGTGTTGGGCGGACGCTCGCCGGGGGTGCGCGCCCGCACGAAGGTGTCGCCGGGCGCAGGCGCAGGTGCCGCAGAAGGAGGCGGCGACGAGTCGCCGGGCGCAGGTGCCGCCGGCGCAGGTGCCGCCGGAGCCGGCGTGGGCTGAGCCACCGGTGCCGGAGCAGGCGTGGGCTGTGCAGGCGCCGCCACCGGAATGGAGGGAGGAGGCGCGACTGGCGTGGCTGCCGGGGGCAAGGAGGCAGACGGAGGCGGCGCCGGTGCGATGCCGGGACCACCCACCGGGATGCTGGCTGGCCCCGCGCCTGGCCCGGTGCCGGTCACGGTGATCGACTTGTTGGGATCGCCCCCTCGTCGTGGGTGACGCGCGCGCTCGCGCTCGGCAGCCCAATCGCGCTCACGCTGCTCGCGGGCGGCGCGCTCTTGAGCGTCGCGATTAGGGTCTTGCACCACGATGATCTGCTCGCCGCCGGAGGTGGTGTAGCTGGAGTTCGTGCCCGCGTGCCACTCGCAAGAGCAGCCCGAGAACGAGAGCAGAAACGCCAGACCGAGTCGTGGACTTCGCCAATTCATGCGGGACCCTGCTGTCCTTTCCGTCGAAGCGCCCGTCGAAGCGCCCAGCGCACCGGCCAGAGCGACCCGGTGCGAGCCAAAAGAGCGAGCCCTCTCGGCTCACCTCTCTTGGCGTGACGGTACCTCGCGCGTGGCGAGTGAACCACCGAGAAAGCCGAGCGACGCAGGCAACCTCGCCTGCCGTGCGGAGCCGACGCCCGAGACGGTCGGCCCATTCAAACCGCAAGCGACGAGCGGCGGGCCGGCCGTGCGCTGCTAGATTCGGCCGCCATGGCCTACGTGTTCGACCCTGCTGTGCTTCACGAGATCGCCCGAGAAGCGATCACCCACAAGGCGCGCGCCGAGGTCGTGGCCACGACCGAACGGCTCTTGGCCGAGCGCTACCCCAAACACATCGAGCGCACCACGCCCTGGATCTTCAACAACGCCGGCGGCGCGATGGGGCAGATCAAGCTGCTGCACTGCTCGCTCAGCGAGTACGTCTTGATCTTCGGCACGCCGATCGGCACCGAGGGACACTCGGGACGCTACGGCACCGAGGTCTACGACTACATGCTCGATGGCGAGATGTGGACCTACCACGCCGGAGAGTTCCAGCGCACGATCTCCAAACCCGGCGATGTCGCGTACCTCGGACCCGACAAGGCCAAGGGCTACGCGTGTCCGCAGGGCGCGTTCATGCTCGAGTACGCGCGCGGCGTCATCCCCAGCATGTTGCCGTTTGGTCTGGCTGACACGCTGTTCAGCACACGCGACGGCGTCACCATGCGGCGCACGCTCTACCACTACGGGCGGCTGGTGGTGCGTGAGCTGTTGCAAGGCAAGATCTGAGCGGTAAGACGCCTCCATGCCCAAGAGCTCCACC
>JBEGTL010000072.1:0-21816 GCA_041179425.1 Pseudomonadota bacterium
CGCGCTCGCCGAGTTCCTTCTGGATCGCCTGCATCTGCTCGTTGAGGTAGTACTCCTTCTGCGTCTTCTCCATCTGCTTCTTGACGCGCGAGCGGATCTTCTTCTCCACCTGGAGGATTTCGATCTCGGCGTTCATCAGCTCGTAGAGACGCTCGAGCCGCTTGATGGGATCGGTGGTCTCGAGGATCTCTTGGCGGTCGTTGAGCTTGATGGAAGACAGGTGCACGACGATGGTGTCGGCGAGCCGCGCGGGGTCGTCGATGGTCTGCACCGTCATCAGCATCTCGGGCGGGATGCGTTTGTTGAGCTTGACGTAGTTCTCGAACGTCGACTGCACCGAGCGCATGAGCGCCTCGATCTCGACCGAAGACTCGGAGAGCTCTTCGACCTGATCGATCTCGCACAAAAAGAACTCTTCGTTCGGCACGAAGCGATCGATGCGCGCGCGCTGTTTGCCCTCGACCAACACCTTCACGGTGCCGTCGGGCAGCCGCAGCAGCTGGATGATGGTGCCGATGGTGCCCATCTCGAAGATGTCTTGCGGCGTGGGATCGTTGGTCTTGGCCTTGCGTTGGGCGGCGAGCAGGATCTCTTTGTCGCCGCCCATCGCCTCTTCGAGCGCGTTGATGGACTTCTCGCGCCCTACGAAGAGCGGTACCACCATGTGCGGAAACACGATGATGTCGCGCAGTGGAAGCAGAGGCAGAACGCGCTTGTCGCGACCCCCGCCAGACCCGTCGTTCCGGTTGAAGAACATGCTCTGGCAGGGTAGCAGCCCGCCCCGTTTTCGCCAAAAGCGGGGCACACCGACCCCTATGTGTCGGTGCGCGGCACCAGTCCTCGGACGTGACGCGCCGGGCCTGCACATCCCGCGCGAGCCTCCGTACGCGGTCGCTCAGCCCTCGCGCAAGGCAGCCAACAGGCGGTCGAGGTCGGCGCGCGCGTGTCGCTCGGTGACGGCGATGAGCAGCTGGCGATTGCGCTTTGCGTCAAAGCGCCCGAGCGACACACCCCCCAGGATGCCCCGCGCCTCGAGGCGCGCGAGCAGGTCGTCGGCGCTGCCACTCCCGAGCTCGACGACGAACTCGTTGAAGGTGGGCGCCGACAGCGGGAGTGCGTAACCCGGCAGCTTCTTGATCTCGGCCTTGAGGTACTCGGCCTTTTGCAGGCAAAGCTGACCGACCTGGCGAAAGCCGGTGCGCCCCAGCATCGCCGTGCGGATGGCGAACGCCAGGGCGATCAGCCCGTGGTTCGTACAGATGTTGCTGGTCGCGCGCTCGCGGCGGATGTGCTGCTCGCGCGTGCTGAGCGTGAGCACGTAGCCACGCAGGCCGGCCGAGTCGACCGTCTCGCCGACCAGGCGTCCGGGCATCTTGCCCACGGCGCTGGCGCGGACGGCGAACAGCCCCACGCCGGGTCCACCCAGCTGCGGAGGCACGGCCAACGCCTGCCCCTCGCCCACGGCGATGTCGACGCCGAGCTCGCCCGGCGGCCGGATCAGGCTGAGCGCATAGGGCTCGCTGGTGGCGCTGATGAACTGCGCGCCGCTCTCTCCGAGGGCGCTGCGCAACGCGGCGAGGTCTTCGACGACGCCAAAAAAGTTGGGGTAGCCGACGATCGCGCAGGCGGTGTCGGCCGCGTTTTCGGCGACCAGGCGCGCGAGCGCGGCCGCGTCGGTGCGTCCATCGGCACCCAGCGGGATGGTCTCGATGGCGTGGGCCTCGTCCATGCCGGCGAGGTAGGTGTGGATGGTGGCCAGATACTCAGGGTGCAGACCCGCGGACACCAGCACGCGGTTGCGCCGGGTCGAACGCCTGGCCATGAGCACGGCCTCGGCCGCGGCACTCGCGCCGTCGTACATGGACGCGTTGGCGACGTCGAGCCCGAACAGCTGACAGACCATGGTCTGGAACTCGAAGATCGCCTGTAGCGTCCCCTGCGAGTACTCGGGCTGGTAGGGCGTGTACGCGGTGTAGAACTCGCTGCGCAAGAGCAGCTGGTCGACCGCTGGCGGGATGTGATGGTCGTACATGCCCGCGCCCAAGAACGACAGCTTGCTGGTCGCGGTGTTTTTGGCGGCGAGCTCCTCGAGGTGCGCCATCAGCGTCGGCTCGTCGAGCGCGGGCTCGAGCGCGAGCGGTCGCTCGAGGCGGTAGCCTTCGGGGATGGGCGCGAACAACGCGTCGAGGTCGGGCACCCCGATGCGATCGAGCATCGCGCGAATCTCGCCTTCGGTGTGCGGGAGGTAGCGCATCAGTGCTCGAGCTCGCCTACGTACGTCTCGTACGCCGTGGCATCGAGCAGCTTGTCGAACTCGGCCAGCGCACTCGGCTTGATGCGGATCATCCAGCCGGTCTCGTAGGGGCTCTCGTTGACCAGCTCGGGCTGGTCTTTGAGCTTGTCGTTGACCTCGACCACCTCGCCGGCGACCGGAGCGTAGAGCTCGCTGACGGTCTTGACCGACTCGATGTCGCCGAAGGGCCCGCGTGCGTCGAGCAGCCGACCGACGGCCGGCAGGTCGACCAGCGTGACGTCGCCGAGCTGGGAGACGGCGTAGCGTGTGATGCCCACCTCGATCAGGTCGCCACTCTTGCGCGCCCACTCGTGTTCTTTGGTGTAGCGGAGGTCTTTGGGAATCTCGCTCATGGCTTCCTCTTATAGCTGGCTGCGGTAGAACGGCAGCTTGACGACGCGCGCCTCGACCGCCTTGCCACGAATACTCACGAACACCGTCTGCCCGACCGCTGCGTTTGCGCTCGGTACGTAGGCGAGGGCGATGTTTTTGCCGAGGGTGGGCGAGGGCGAGCCACTGGTGACCTGGCCGATCGGGTTGCCACTGGCTTCGTCAGCCACCACCGGGTAGCCGTGTCGCGCGATGCCGCGGCCGATCATCTCGAGGCCGACCAGCTTGCGCGCGCTCCCCGCTTGCTTGCGCTCGACCAGCGCGGTGCGGCCGACGAAGTCTCGCCCCTCGAGCTTCACGACCCAACCGAGGCCCGCTTCCCAAGGGTCGGTGGTCTCGTCGATGTCGTTGCCGTAGAGCCGAAGCGCTGCCTCGAGGCGCAGCGTGTCGCGCGCGCCGAGGCCGATGGGCTGGACGTCGTACGGCGCACCAACCTCGAGCAACGTGGTCCACAAACGCACCGCGCGGTCGTTGGGAACGAACAACTCGAAGCCGTCTTCACCGGTGTAGCCGGTGCGCGCGACGAGCACAGGCAGCGCGCCGAGGGAGCCCTTGCCCACACCAAAGCGAGGCAGTGCGAGCAGCTCGGGACTCGCCTGTGCGGCGCGCAACACGTCGAGCGCGCGCGGCCCCTGTAGCGCAATCAGCGAGGTGGCCGCGCTCTCGTCGGCAAACGTGACGTCGGCGGCCCGTGCGGCACGGGCGAAGTGCGCGCTGATTTTGTCGAGATTGCCCGCGTTACAGACCACCAGCACGTCGTGCTCGGCGATGCGGTACACGATCAGGTCGTCGAGGATGGTGCCGGCCTCGTTGCAGCAGCACGTGTAGAGCGCCTTGCCGACGGGCAGCTTGCTGACGTCGTTGGTGACCAAGCTATCGACCAGACGCTCTGCGTCGGGGCCACGCAAGGTGAGCTCACCCATGTGCGAGACGTCGAACAGGCCCGCACGCTCGCGTACGGCCCGGTGCTCTTCGACGATGCCCGCGTACTGGATCGGCATCTCCCAGCCGGCGAAAGGGACGATGCGCGCTGACCGCGCACGGTGCTGGTCGTAGAGGGGAGTACGGCGATCGGGCGACGAGGAGAGAGAGTTCACGCGCGCGACCATAACGGCGCACTGGCTTACCTTCAAGCATGCGCCGCGCACTCCACCTCGCATTTTTAGGCTGTGGCAGTGGCGCCTCGAGTCGTGGTCACGCGGACACGGATGTCAGGGTGTGTTGCGCTCGCTGCCCGTCCGATCGGCGAGCAGCGGCACGCATGGGGCGTCCACAGGCGGGGGATCTGTGAGGCAGTCAAGATCCTGACGGTTGGTTCAAAAGTTGCTTTTGGAAACCCTCGTGGCCGACCAACGCCTCATACGGATCGCAGTCTGGGTCCTCGCCGTGATCTTGCCGGGTGGACTCGCCGTTCTCGCGCTGTGGGCATCGGTTCGCGCCGTGCGCAGCCGCCTGCTCGTACGCACCGACACGCCTGCTCTGCAGCTGCCGTCGTCGTCCACGCCCACGTAGCCGCCTCGCACACGCGCCCGACGTTTGGGCGCAACTCGACCCTCACGGCGGTCGATACGCGGCGAGTCATGACCAACTCGCTGGTGCTGTTACGCGACGGGATACCCATCGAAGAGCGTCCGCTCGCGGACGACGCGCTGGAGGTCGGTCGCGGGCCCAGCTGCGACCTCGTGGTCGACGACACGGGCGTGCCCGAGCGCGCCTACCTGGTGCAGGCCCGCGGCGGCACGGTCTGGCTGTTCGATCTGGAGCACACGCGGGGCGCTGGGCGCGTGCTGCCGATCGATCGCCCGCTCGCGCTCGGCTTGCGCCATCAGCTGGTGCGCAAGTACACGGCGAAGTCACCGCGTGATCGTGAGCCGGGTCGCGGCGCGGGGCCACTCCCCGACCGGCTCGTCACCCAGGCCCTCGACCCAGACGAGTCAGTCGCCGACTGTCGGTGGAACGTGCTGGTGGGGCGCGGCCACGAGGCGCGTCGTATCGCGGTCGGCGAGCGCCCGCTGCGCGTCGGCAAGGCGGCCCACAACGACCTCGTGCTCAGCGATCCCACGGTCAGCGCCGAGCACTGCAGGTTCGAGCTCGCGGGCAGCGCCCTGGTCGTGCGCGATCTCGACAGCACCAACGGCACGTACGTGCAGGGCGTGCGCGTGACCCGCGCACGGGTGTCGGCGGGCGCACAGGTTCGGGTGGGGCGCACCGATCTGCAGGTGGTGGCGCGTGCTGGCGATGCCGCCCTGGCCCCGCCCGCGCTGCGCGGCATGGTGGCGGCTTCCATCGCGATGCAGCAGCTGGTGGGCGATGCGCGTCGTTTTGCAGAGCTCCCGTGGCCGCTGTTGCTGCTCGGGCCGAGCGGCGTGGGCAAAGAAGAGCTGGCAGGCCTCGTGCACCGCGAGGGCTCTCGAAAAAAGGGCCCGCTGGTCGCACTCAACGCGGGCGGACTGCCCCGCGAGCTGGTGGAGAGCGAGCTGTTCGGGCACGAGCGCGGCGCATTCACGGGTGCGCACGCGCAGCGCCGCGGGGTGTTCGAGCAGGCGCACGGGGGCACGCTCTTCCTCGACGAGATCGGGGAGCTGCCCCTGTCGCTGCAGAGCCGTCTGTTGCGTGTGCTCGAGACCTGGCTGATCCGGCGCGTCGGCGGCGAGAGCGACGTCGCGGTCGACGTGCGCCTCGTCTGCGCGACGCATCGCGACCTCGCCGCGATGGTGCTGGCGGGCACGTTCCGGCAAGACCTTTACTACCGCCTCGCACGGCTGGTGCTGCGCGTGGCCCCGCTGAGCGAGCGGCCCGAAGACATCCTGCCGCTTGCTGCGCACTTTCTGCGTGCGCTCGAGCGAGAGCTCGGCGGACGAAGTCTCACCCGCGCCGCCGAGGCGCGCCTGTTGCTGCACGACTGGCCGGGCAATGCGCGCGAGCTGCGCAACGTGTTGTGCGCAGCGGCGGCGCTGAGCCCCACGCCCCGCCTCGATGCCGACGACGTGGAGCGCGCCATCGTCCGCGTCTCGGGTCCGCTGTCGCCCATCGTGCTGGACAGCAGCGCCGTGGAGCGAGCGGTGGCCCGCTACGGGGGCAACTTGTCTGCGGCATCGAGAGCGCTCGACATCCCGCGCTCGACGCTGCGGGACCGCATGAGAAAGCCGAGCAAGCCGCCGCCCCCGCCCGCACCGGATCCAGAAGACTCCACACCGTAAACGGCCGCGATGGGCCGGGCGCCCCGTCTCAGTCCAGGCCGAGCCGGGCCATGTCTTCTTCGTCGAGGCCGAAGTAGTGCCCCACCTCGTGCAGCACCGTGATCTCGACCTGCTCGTCGAGCTCGTCGCCGTTGAAGCTGCCGAGCAGGTTGCTGGTGAACAGCACCACCCGCGTGGGTGCCGGGATGTCGTCTTCACCGTGCTCGGGCCCCTCGAACAGGCCGTACGCCCTGGGATCGAACCCAGACTCGACCAGCGCCCGCGAGGGCCGGCTCTCGAGCAGCACCGGCACCGTGCGCAGCAACGTGGCGAACTCGTCGGGGAGCTCGTCGATGGTCTTGCGCGCGACCCGCTCGATGCGGTCGACGTCTTCGGGGGTGCCGACCGAGCGATCGCGGTCGAGCTTGGCGTCGAGCGCGCGGGTGCGCAGGAAGTGGTGGATGGTGCCCTGCTCGTCGCCCAGCTGCTCCAGCAACAGACCCAGCGTGTGGTGGGCGTCGGCGAAGTCGGGGTCCACCTCCAGCACACGCTTGAGCTCGGCCACGCCCGTCTCGAGCTCTCCCGTCTCCCATGCGATGAGCGCGCGCCCGTAGCCCACGTCGGGGTCGTCGGGCCCGGCAATCTCCTCGGCTGCCGAGAGCGCGGCGCGCGCCCCCTCCACATCTTCGTCGGACAGACAACGCTCGAGCTCGGACAGGATGCCTTCGAGCTCGTCCAGCTCCTCGTCGCTCATCGCGTCTTGTTCACTCATGCTGGGAGCCAACCCCAAAAGCATCGAGAGCGCAACCTGTGCTGAGCGCTCAAGCGCCGCCGACGCCGATCCCGCTGCGCACGCGCCGCACGCGCAGGGCAAACAGGTCGCGCCCAACGCCCCAAATTCGTCTCAGATTGGCAGATTTGGAGCTCCCTGCGCGGCGCGGGCGGCAACGGATGGTCACGGTGCGACGGGGTAGGTCGGCGCTGACGACCCGAATCGGAAACTCGAAGTTGAGGAAGAACGTATCGGGCGTCAGCTGTTCCGGATCGAACAGCGAGCGGCGAAACAAGTACGGCCCGTCGCTGTGCACCACGACCTGATGCACGAGCGTGATCAACAGCCGCACCCCCGCCGAGAGCAGCTTGCGATCGAGCCCATCGTTGCGGTCGTCGTAGACGGAGAACACCACGTCGACCGGCTCGCTCGCAGGGTGCCGGGCGGCCTGGCGCAGCGTCCCGATCGCGGCAGGCTCGATCTGGCCGTCGGCCGGCATAAAGGTCACCCAGTGCGCGGTGCAGGCGGCCACCGCCGTCTTGAGCGCGGCGCCGATGCCGCGGTTTTGTTCGTGACGCAAGACCACGGCACGCCGCCCCGCCAGTGCGCGCCGCGCCTCGCTGGCGGTCTGATCGGTGGACCCGTCGTCGATGAACACGAGCTCGTGATCGGGGACGCAGCGATCGAGCCAAGAACACAGCTCCGCGAGGACGGGCGCCACGTTCTCGGCCTCGTTGTAGGCGAACACGATCACGGCGAGGTCGGGTGCTGCAGCAGTCATGGGATCTCCTCGGCCAGCCGCGCCATGCGAGGGCACCGCTACGCACGCTCCCGTATCACACGGGCCGGGCAACCGGCGACGACGGCGTAAGCAGGGACATCGCGCGTGACGACCGCGCCCGCGCCGACCTGTGCACCACGACCCACGGTCACGCCAGGCAAGATGATGGCCCCGACGCCGATGTCGGCGCCGTCCTCGATGCGCACCGGCTTGAACTCGAGCGGGGCATCGAAGATGGGTTGGCTGCGCGGCGCCTCGGCGTGCTGCGAGGTCAGGATCTTGACCCCGGGGCCGATGCCCACGCTGCGCCCGATGGTGAGGCCGGCCGCCGCGTGAAAGAAGCACTGCTGGCCGATCCACGTCTCGTCGCCGATCTCGAGGCGGTTTTTGTAGTAGCCCTTGAGGATACTGTAGTGGCCCACGTACACGTTGCGACCGAGCGCGACGTTCTCGGGGTGGAACACCAGCACGCCTGCTTCGAGGATGCAGTCCGCCCCCAGCGCTGCCAGCTGCTCGGGCACAAACGCTCCGCTTCCGTGCGATCGATTGCGCATCCCTCGATAGTACGAGGATCACGTCGGTGTCAGATCACGTCTTTGTCCGTGACCGCGCCGGAGCTCGCGCTGGACACCGTGGCCGCGTACTTGGCGAGCACGCCGCGGGTGTAGCGTGGCTTGGGGGCCTTCCATTTGGCCAGGCGCGCCGCGATCTCGGCGGCGGGCACGTCGAGGGTCAGCTTGCGCGTCTCGGCATCGATGGTGATGGAGTCGCCGTTCTTGACGATCGCGAGCGGGCCGCCCACGTGCGCCTCAGGCGTGATGTGTCCGACCACGAAACCGTGCGTGCCTCCGGAGAAACGCCCGTCGGTGATGAAGGCGACGTCCTTGCCGAGGCCGCGTCCCATGACGGCGCTCGTGGGCGCCAGCATCTCACGCATGCCCGGGCCGCCCTTGGGTCCCTCGTAACGGATGACGATGACGTCGCCCTTCTTGACGGTGCCGTCGAGGATGCGCGCGAGCCCCTCTTCTTCGGAGCCAAAGACGCGCGCTTTGCCCTGGAAACGCAGGCCTTCTTTGCCGCTGATCTTGGCGACCGCACCCTCGGGCGCCAGGTTGCCGTAGAGCACGACCAGGTGACTGTCTTTTTTGAGCGGCTCGGCCACCGGGCGCACGATGGGCTGGCGCGCGGGGTAGTCGGCGACGGCTTTGAGGTTCTGTTTCAGCGTCTTGCCGGTGACGGTCATCACGTCGCCGTGCAGCAGGCCCGCAGCGAGCAAGCTCTTCATGAGGGGAGCCACGCCCCCGATCGCGACCAAGTCGGCCATCGAGTACTTGCCGCTCGGCTTGAGGTCGGCCAGCACCGGCACCCGTTTGCCAATCTTGGTGAAGTCGTCGATGGTGAGCTTCACGCCCGTCGCGTGCGCGATCGCGAGCAGGTGGAGCACGGCGTTGGTGGAGCCGCCGAGCGCGATGACGACGGTGATGGCGTTCTCGAACGCCTCGCGCGTCATGATGTGGCTGGGCAGGATGCCGCGCTTGAGCAGGTGGAGCGTGGCTTGTCCGGCGCGGAAGCAGTCGCCCAGCTTGTCGTCGGACACCGCCATCTGCGACGAGCTGTTGGGCAAGCTCATGCCGAGCGCTTCGGCGGCCGAGGCCATGGTGTTGGCGGTGTACATGCCGCCGCACGAGCCGGGTCCCGGGATGGCGGCCGACTCGATCTGGGTGAGCTTTTTGGTGGTGATGGTGCCAGCGGCCTGGGCGCCCACGGCCTCGAACACGGACACCACGTCGAGGCTCTGGTCGCCCAGCCGGCCCGGCTTGATGCTGCCGCCGTACACGAACACCGAGGGACGGTTGAGCCGTGCGAGGCCGATCAGACAGCCCGGCAGGTTCTTGTCGCAGCCACCGATCGCCACCACGCCGTCGAAGCCCTGACAGCCGACCACGGTCTCGATGGAGTCGGCGATCACCTCGCGCGACACCAGCGAGTACTTCATGCCCTCGGTGCCCATCGAGATGCCATCGGAGATGCTGATGGTGTTGAACTCGACCGCCTTGCCGCCCGCGTCGTTGACGCCGCGCGCCGCTTCTTTGGCGAGCCCGTCGATGTGCATGTTGCACGGCGTGACCATCGACCAGGTGGAGGCGATGCCGATCTGCGGACGCTTGAAGTCGCTGGTGGAGAAGCCGACTGCGCGCAACATCGCCCGGCTCGGAGCGCGCTCGACGCCGTCGACGACCTGCGAGGAGTACTTACGGCGAGAGCTCTTGTCTTCTGGTGTCTTGGCCATGGTCGACTTGTCCTGGTGAGCGCCGCAGTCTGCTCTCCGCCCAGAAAAGAGTCTACCGGGGCAGCTCCAGAAACGCGGAGAGGCGCGCGCGACCTGCCTCGCCCAGCAGGTCGGTGAGCCCGACCGTCCACACGTCACCCGGCTCGTTCTTGAGCCACGTGCGTTGGCGGCGCGCGTAGATGCGGGTGCTTCGCTCCACGGCTTGCTCCGTCGTGTCGAGCGGCACCTCGTCGCACAGGTGCCGGACCACCTCTCGATAGCCGACCGCCGAGAGCGCGCGCGGCGTGGCACCGTGACGCGCGAGCAGGCCGCGGACCTCGTCGACGAAGCCGGCCGCAAACATCGCCGTCGTACGTTGCTGGATGCGCTCGTTGAGGAGCTCCTGCGGCCAATCGAGGATGACACGCAGCGCCTGGTAGCGCGGCGCTCCAAGCGCGTGCTGTGCGCGCAGCGCGCCAAGCGGCTGGCCGGTCTGCGCGTACACCTCGAGCGCGCGCACGATGCGCACCTGGTCGTTCTGGTGGATCTGCGACGCGGCCAGCGGGTCGACCTCGCGTAGCCGCGCGTGCAGCGCGGGCGCCCCCAGCGCGACCGCCTCTTGATGGAGCGTCGCACGCAGGGCCGGGTCCACGGCGGGGAGCGGCACCAGGCCGCGCAGCAGCGCGCGCAGCCACAGGCCCGAACCGCCGACCACGATCGGCAGCTTGCCGCGCGCACGTACGTCTGCGATCGCGCGATCGGCGAGGTTTGCAAAGTCTGCTGCGTCGAGCTCCTGCTCGGGCTCACAGACGTCGAGCAGGTGATGCGGCACGCCGCGCAGCTCGGCGGCCGTGGGCTTGGAGGAGCCGATGTCGAACCCGCAGTACACCTGCACGCTGTCGGCGCCGACCAGCTCACCGCCCAGGCGCAGCGCGAGCTCCACCGCCGCGAACGTCTTGCCGCTCGCGGTGGGACCTGTGATCACGAGCAGCTTACCGAGCGCGCTCGGCGACTCAGCGTCTTCGCTCAAGGTGCCCTCATCGGGGTGGTCTCACCGGCCCACGCGGCGTGCGAGCTCGCCGAAGGGCAGCTCCAGCAAGATGGGCCGGCCGTGCGGACAGTGGCCCCCAAACTCGTCGATACGTGCGATGCCGTCGAGCAGGGCCTGACACTCCGCGAGCGAGAGTGTATCTCCCGCGCGAATGGCTCCGTGGCAGGCCATGGTGGCCAGTGCCGTGTCGATCGCATCCCCAAAGCCGCGGTCGCCCGTGCGCGACAGCTCATCGAGCAGATCGCGCAAGAGCCGCTCGGGCGATGCACGGCGCAGCAGCGCGGGCACCGCGTGCACGGCGGCGGAGTCGGGTCCGATCAGGGACACCTCCACGCCGGCCCGCGCGATCTCGTCGGCGTGGTTCTCGACCAGCGCCGCCTCGCGCGCGCTCAGCTCGACGCGCTCGGGCAACAGCAGGCGCTGCACCACCACGCTGCGCGCCGCGAACTGACGCCGCAGGCGGTCGTACTGAATGCGCTCGTCGGCGGCATGCTGATCGATGATGGCGAGGCCGTGCTCGCTCTCGGCCACGATGTAGAGACGCTTGACCTGCGCCAGCGCGCGCGTGCGAGGCGCGCTGGTCAAAGGTGGCTCGCTGGCTGCGCCGATCGCCGCGACGCCCACCGCCTGGGCAGTCCCACCCTCGCCGTCGTGCGTACGCAGCTCGGCGCGCACAGCGGGGAGATCGTAGAGGCTCAGCGACGCAACTTCGCCTGCTGCGGCCACGGGGGCAGAGCCGGTCAGGCCCCACGGATCCGCGTCGCCGCGCTCGGCGGGTGCGCCCACGGTGAGTGGCCCCACGGGCAAACGCTCGCCCCAAAACGACGGGGCACGCGACTGCGGTCCGGCCCACGCCGAGGTGCCGAGGCCTTTGGCCAGCAAGCGTGTGACGTGCTCGTGGATCTCGCGGCCACGCTGAAATCGCACCTCGGCCTTTTGCGGGTGCACGTTGACGTCGACCTCGGCGGCATCGAGCGTCAGGTGCACGACGCCGGTGGGGTAGCGTCCGGGCGGCAGCACGCTTCCGTAGGCGAAGGCGATGCTGCGCGCGAGGTTGCGGTCGCGCACGGGGCGGCCGTTGATGAACACGTGCAGCCCGCTGGCACCCGTGCGCGCCGCCTCGGGCGCGCTGAGCAGCGCGCGCAGGCCGACCCCGCGCTGCTCGCCCTCGATGCGCACGGCCTTGCCCTCGAGCACGAGCCGCGCGCGCTCGGCCCAGTCGCTGCTCGGCAAAAACTCCTTGGCGCGCCGGCCGTCGCGGATCAGCGTGAGCCGCAGGCCCTCGTCGATCAGCGCCGCGCGCAGACACACCTCGGAGATGTGCGCGCTCTCGCTCGCGCTGCCCTTCAAGAACTTTTTTCGCGCGGGCGTGTTGAAGAACAGATCGCGCACCTCGATGGTGGTGCCCACGGCGCCGCCGGCAGGGCCGATGACGGGCGGGCTCCCGCCGTCGATGGCCACCTCGGTGCCCTCGATGGCGTCGCGCGTGCGCGTCAGCAGCCGAAAGCGCGACACCGAGGCGATGGACGGCAGCGCCTCGCCACGAAAGCCCAGCGTCGCGATGCGCTCGAGGTCGCTGGCCGCGCGGATCTTGCTGGTGGCGTGGCGCAGCACGGCCAGCTGGGCATCTTCGCGGTCCATCCCCGAGCCGTCGTCGCTGACACGGATCAGGCCGCTGCCGCCGTCCTTGACCTCGACCGTGAGCGCGCGCGCGCCGGCGTCGAGGGCGTTCTCGAGCAGCTCCTTGACCACACTCGCCGGCCGCTCGACCACCTCGCCGGCGGCGATCTGGTCGGCGAGCGCGTTGTCGAGGATACGGATGCGGGCCACGGGCGCTCACCTCTAGCAAAGGCGTCTGCCCCGCGCTCGCTCGGGCGCGCGCGCCCGTGTCGCCAGCGGCCTACGAGCGAGCCCGACCGGTCGAGAGATGGGGGCCCGTTTGACCCCCTCTCCAGGCGGATGATAGCTTGCGGTGCTCCTACGTGGCTTCATCCATCACAGCCTGCCCCGAATGCGCCCTCGAGTTCTCGCGCGGTGAAGTGTTTTGCGCGGTCGATGGGGCGCGTCTGCTGCCCATCTCCAGCGGCAGTGGCTCGGGCAGCGGGTTTGGTCCCGACCCGCTGATCGACCAGACCCTGGCCGGCCGCTACCGCATCCTGCGCAAGATCGGCGAGGGCGGGATGGGCATCGTCTACGAGGCCATTCACGTCGTGATCGAGAAGCGCGTCGCGCTCAAGATCCTGCGCGAGGACTTTTCCCACCGCGACGACGTGGTCGAGCGCTTTCGCCAAGAGGCCAAGAGTGCCTCGCGTATCGGGCACGAACACATCATCGACATCTCCGACTTCGGGGTCACGCCCAACGGCGCCCACTTCTTCGTCATGGAGCTGTTGCACGGCAACGACCTGGCCGAAGAGCTCGAGCAGCGCGGGCCCTTGCCCACGCGCCGTGCGATCGGCATCGCGCTGCAGTGCGCCAAGGCGCTCGGCGCGGCGCACGCCAAGGGCATCGTCCATCGCGACATGAAGCCCGAGAACATCTTCATGCTGCAGCGCGACACGGGCGAGGACTTCGTCAAGATCGTCGACTTCGGCATCGCCAAGATGAGCGACATCGACACGCCAGGGGCCGCGCCCGGCCGCAAGCTCACCAAGACCGGCATGATCTTCGGCACGCCCGAGTACATGTCGCCCGAGCATGCGGCGGGCAAAGAGCTCGACCACCGCGTCGACGTCTACGCCATGGGCATCATCCTGTACGAGCTATTGACGGGTCGCGTGCCGTTTCAGGGCGACACGTTCCTGGGCATCCTCACGCAGCACATGTTCGAGCAGGTGCCGCCGCTACGCATGGCCAACCCCAGCTGCTCGGCGCCGCCCGAGCTCGAGCAGCTGATCTTGCGTGCGGTCTCCAAGAACGCAGACGATCGACAGCAGTCGATGGACGAGCTCGCGCACGAGCTCAACGCGATCTTGCAGCATCAGTCGCCGGTGTCCTCGTCCATGCCGCCGCCGGGCACCATCACGCACGTCGACCGACAGCGCTCGTTCCCGCCGGCCCCGAGCTCGCACCAGCCCCCTCCGCGTTTTCCGCAGATGGCCACCATCGGCTCCGAGAGTCTGTACGACCTGTCGCCGGTGCGCGGCAAGGGCAGCTCGGTCGGCCTGTGGGCTGCGCTGCTCGGCATCTTGGCGGCGGGCATCGTGGGCGCGCTGTTCATCCTGCGCTCCGACTCGTTGCCGGCGGCCCACCCTGCCGCGGTCGGTCCCGCGCCAGCGACCGTGCCCAGCGTGGCCGCCACGCCCGAGGCCGCCGAGCCGCGCGCAGTCGCAAAAGAAGTAACGCCTGCGCCGCCGTCTGCGACGGTCGAGGTCGAGGTCCACAGCGAGCCCAGCGGGGCTGCCGTGTTGGTCTCCGGCAAGAGCGTGTGTGAGCCCACGCCGTGCCGCTTCCAGACGCCGCGTGGCGCGCTCATCAAGGTGACGGTACAGCGCGCGGGCTATCGCACCGGCACCACCGACATCACGCCCGATCACGATCTCAACCAGGTCCAGCTCAGCTTGCACAAGCGCCGCGAAGGCGGTCGCGGTGGCAACCGCATGGAAGGCGACCTGATGCTGCCCGACGCGTTCGGAAAGCGCTGACCCGAGGCAACCTGTGTCGACTGAAGACGTACTGCTCCCCAAGACCCTGGCCGACCTCGAGTGGCGACGACTCGAGAGGGAGGTCGCGAGCCAGCTGCGCGCGTCTCTCCCGGGCCGCTTTCAGCTGCCGCTGGCCGACACCTTCGAGGCGACCGAGCAGGCACTGGCCGAGACCGGTGAGGCGCTCTCCCTGCTCGTGGCCGGTGAGCCGCTGCCGCTCGACGGCATCCGCAACATCGAGCCGCACCTCCTTCGCGTCGAGCGCCACGGCGACCTCGACGTCCTTGCGATGAACGAGGTGCGCGTCACGCTGGCCGCTGCGCGCGTGCTGCGGAAGTTCTTGGCGGCGCGCCGAGCGAGCCTGCCTGCGTTGACGGCCGCGTGTCCGATCGACCCCACGCTCGACCGGCTCACTGCGTTGCTCGACGAGGCGTTCGATGTCGACGGCACGCTGGCCGACCACGCGAGCGCGGAGCTCAAACGCCTGCGCACCGAGACGCGCAACTTGCGCGCACACCTGGTGAGTCGGCTCGACGAGCTGATCCAAAAGCACAGCGAGCTGTTGTCCGATCGTTTCTACACGCTGCGCGACGGGCGCTACGTGCTGCCGGTGCGCAGCGACACGCACGAGAAGGTGCACGGCATCGTGCACGGTGCGAGCGCCAGCGGCTCCACCATCTTCGTCGAGCCGCGCTCGCTCGTGCTCCCGGGCAACCGCCTCAAGCTGGCCGAGGCCGAACAAGAGCGCGAGGAGGCGCGCATCCTCGGCGTGCTCTCGGCCGAGCTGCGCGACGAGGCGCCCAGCATCCGCGCCGCGTTCGAGGCTCTGCTGCAGGCCGATCTGCGCTCGGCCTGTGCGCGCTCCACCCGGCAGCTCGGCCTCACAAAACCCAAGCTGGTGCGCGAGCCACGCATACGCCTGCGCGAGGCCAAGCACCCTGTGCTGTTGCTCGACGGCCTGAGCGTGGTCGCCAACGATGTCGACGCCGAAGCGGGGCGCGCGCTGGTCATCTCCGGCCCCAACGCAGGCGGCAAGACGGTCGCACTCAAGCTGCTCGGCCTGGCTGCGCTGATGGTGCGAGCGGGGCTGTTTTTGCCCGCAGCCGAGGGCAGCGAGTGTGGCTTCTTCGATGCCGTGCTGTCCGACATCGGCGACGAGCAGAGCCTCGAAAAGAGCCTCAGCACGTTCTCGGCGCACATCGACCACATGCGTCGTATCCTCGAGGTCGCCCAACAGGGCTCGCTGGTGTTGCTCGACGAGCTGGCCGGGAGCACCGACCCCGAAGAGGGCGCAGCGCTGGCGTGCGCGATCGTGGAACGCCTGTGCGAGCTGGGTGCGGCCGTCGCCGTCACCACCCACTACGAGCCGCTCAAGGCGCGCGCGCTCTCCGACGACCGACTGCGCAACGCCTCGGTCGGCTTCGACGTCGCCAACATGGCGCCCACTTTTCGGCTGCGCCTCGACCTGCCGGGCGCCTCGAGTGCACTCGCGGTGGCCGAGCGTTTTGGGCTGTCTCCCAGCATCGTGGCGCGCGCGCGCAGCATCGTGCCCGAGCAGACCAAACACTTCGACCAGCTGGTCAAGCAGCTCGAGACACGACTGACTGCGATCGAGCAGCAGAGCGTCGAGGTGCAAGACGAGCTCGACCGTGCGCGCACCGCGCGCGCGCAGGCGGAGCAAGCGCTCGAGCGGCAGGTGGCGCGCGACAAAAAGCAGCTCGGCGCCGAGGCCCAGCGACTGATCGAGGAGCTACGCAGCGCGCGCGGCGATCTCGACCGGGCCAAAAAACAGCTGCGCAAACAACGCCTCGACGCCGACGAAGTGCGCGATGCCCAGCAAAAGATCGACGACATCGCCGCCAAGCGCACGTTGGTCGAGGCCGAGCAGCTCGTTCTGCGTGCGGCGGAGGGACCCGAGCGCAAAGACGTCCCGATCGAGCAGCTGGTCGTCGGCAGCCGTGTGTTCGTGCCTCGACTGCGCGCCGAGGTCGAGATCGTCGAGGCGCCCAACAAGGGCAAGCTGCGCGTCGCTGCCGGTGCCATGCGGCTGTGGGTCGACGTCAGCGAGGTTCGGCAGGGAGCTCCCCGTGAAGAAGAGCGCCCTCGCGAGCGGCTGCTCAAGCCCATCGGCCCGCGCCCTGCGCTGCGCACCGTGGACAACACCATCGTGCTGCGCGGCATGCGCGTCGACGACGCGCTCACGCTGCTGGAGTCGTCGCTCGATCGCCTCTACGGCCGCGACGAGTCGATCGCGTTCGTCGACCACGGCGTGGGCAGCGGCGCGCTGCGTGATGCGGTGCGCAGCTTCCTCGAGCGGCCGTCTCCGTACGTAGCCAGCTCGCGCCCCGGCGCCATCGAGGAGGGTGGCGAGCGCATCACGGTGGTCGTGCTGCGCTGAGCGGAGGGTCGAGCGCGGCCCTGCTATTCGAAGCGCTCGTACGGTCCGCCGGAGGGCGGCTTGGTAGGCTGCGCGGCTGCCTTCGGCGCGGCGGTGGGAGTCGTGTCGTCACTGCTGCTGCTGCTGCTGCTGCGCTTGTCGAGGCGCGGGGCACCGGGACGGCGCGCGCGCTTGGCGGTGTGTACGGGGGTGAGCTCGAGGGTCCGGGTGCGCGTGGCGTCGATGGCCGTGAGCTCGGCGGCCAGCGGCTGATACCCCGTGCGGCGCAGCTCGACGCGCACGATGTCTTCGTCGGGTTTGACGCTGAGCCGAAGCGGCGTCTCGCCGAGACGTTTGCCCGCGCGGTACACGGTGGCGCCGGTGGGCTCGCTGCGAATGGCGACGTCGATGGGCGCGGTGCGTGTTGGCGGTGGCGTCGCCGCGCTGACGTCGGGAACGCGAGCCGCATCCTCGCGCGCGCGAGGATCGGGCGAGACCACCTGCACGTTGGTCTTGTCGACCTCGACGATGAGGCCCTCGGCAGGCGTGGTGACGGGGACCGCATCGGCATTGGGGAGCGGCATCGCCGTGAGACTCTCGGCGTCGGGCGTCTTGAGCTTGGCGTACACGCGCACGCCGAAGTACCCGACGCCGAACAACGAGAGCGCGAGCAGACCGTACGCCACGCCGCCCACGCGACGCGGCTTGTTGTGCGACCAACGTCCGGTGGCTGCGGCCGCCTGCGCGGACACGATCTCGGGAACGCACGCCTCCAGCGCCGCATCGAAGTCGGCGGCCTGCTGAAAGCGCTCGGCCACATCCTTGGCGAGCGCTCGCATCACGATGTCGTTGAGACTGTGCGGGATGGGCCGCTCGGGTGCGGCGGCGTTGGGCGGCTCGGGCAGCTCGCGGATGTGTTTGGCCATCACGACCACCGCGTCGTCGTCGGTGAACGGCGCGCGGCCGATGAGCATCTGGTAGAGCAGGGCCCCCACGCTGTAGAGGTCGCTGCGCCCGTCGAGCGCGGCGCCCTGCGCCTGCTCGGGGGACATGTAGCGGGGCGTGCCGAAGACCGTGCCGGCCTGCGTCTCGAACTGATCGACGCGGCGATCGGGCGCCACCACCTTGGCGATGCCGAAGTCGAGCACCTTGACCACCGGCTCGCTGTGCCCGTCGACTCGAGCGATGAACACGTTGTCGGGCTTGAGGTCGCGGTGGACGATGGCCTTGCGGTGCGCCTCGCCGAGCGAGCGCAGGATCTGCTGCGTCATGCGTACCGCCTCGAGCACGTCGAGCGACCCGCGCTGCATCTTGTCGGTGATGAGCTCACCGACCAAAAGCTCCATCACGAGGTAGAGCAGGCCATCGTCGGTCTGGCCGAAGTCGTAGACGCGCACCGTGTTGGGGTGGGTCAGCAGGCTCATCGCGTTGGCTTCGCGGTGGAAGCGAGCCACCGTATCCGGGTCGACGTTGAGCTCACGCTTGAGGATCTTGACGGCCACCGCGCGGTTGAGCCCGGTCTGCTGGGCGCGGTAGATGGTGCCCATCCCGCCCTGCCCGACGCGCTCGATGAGCTTGTACTTGCCGCCGATGAGGATGCCGCGGAGCGGGTCTCGCTCGACCGCCACGAAGCGCTCGTAGTCCACCAGGGCCTGGCCATCCCGATAACAGGTGGTCAGCGCGGTCGACGAGTAGGTCGTGCGGCACGTGGGGCAGATGAGCATCCCGGTGCCCACTGTATCAGCGGGGGTCCTGGCGAGCGCAAGCTGGTGCGAGAAGGTCGTCATATCTCGCACCGCATCTCATACCGGGTACCAAAGGCGTACGGGCGGCAGTGGACCGGCTGGCGATCTTCTCGTGGCCCACAATCCGAATCTCGGCAGCAGGTCGGGGTGCACCGGCCCTTCTTCTCGTTGGTGGCTCCGACGCAGCCTGCCTCGAGACAGTCGCTCGCCTTCGTGCACTCCGCGCCGTACTCGCCCGGACCGGTCTCCCCGGGCCGCCTCACGACGCAGATAGGTGCGTAGTCCGCAGGCACGTTGGCCTGCAGCGTGACGTCTGCGTAGCGGCAGTAGGCGTTGGATGCGAGTTCTTTGCAGTCGAGCGAGATGCCGCAGGCGCTCGAGCACATGCTGCCGAAGAGGAGGGCTGGCACACAGACGTGGCTGGCACACGTGGGGAATGTCGCGCAGCGCTCGCCGACCCCGGAGAGCGAGGGCACGTTGGGCTTGCAGGTACTCGTGATGACGTCCGTGCGCGGCGAGAACGTGGGCGCCAGCAGCGCCTTGTCCTTGCTGAGCTGGCACACCTCGTTGGGGAGGCATGCCTCGTCGGTGGTGCACTCGCGCTCGGCCATCCTGGGTAGCAGGCGCGCCGGCAAACACGATCGCGCGCCCGTGCCGGAGGCAAAACAGTGCTCCTGCTCGCTGCACTGGGCATCGCTGCAGCAAGCCTTGGCGCACACGCGTGCGCTGGTCGCCAGCCGCAGCCCGGCAGAGTCCACGCAGGACCCCGAGGCGCAGTCGGTGTGCTCGGCGCAGGCCGCACCGTTCTCCATCGGCTGCTTTTTGACGCAGGTCTTGGTGACCTCGTCGCAGATCTCGTTGGCCCCGCAGGTGACGTCTGCGCACTTCTTCGAGACACACTGGCCCGTGCTCGGGTCGCAGCGGTCGGCCGGGCCGCACATCACCAGCGCCGTGCCCTCGTTGACGCAGCTCGGGTCGATGCAGCGCTGGTTGAAGCAGACGCTGGTGCCCTGACACAGCGGCGTGCCCGGCTTGGCGTCGTCGAGCAGCTGGTTGCAATCGTTGTCCCGCCCGTCGCACACCTCGGGCGCCCCGGGATGAATCGATGCGATTCTGTCGTCGCAGTCGGCTATGCCCATCAGGCCGCTGTCGCGATTGACCGTGTCGCCGCACCTCGTGAAGCCATCTTTATCGAAGTCGAAGCCTTCGTCGGTGATGCCGTCGCAGTCGTTGTCGGCGCCGTCGCCGCACGTCTCGCGCCCCTCCTCGTCTGGCTCGTCGACCTTGCCATCACAGTCGTCGTCGAGGTTGTTGCCGCAGATGTCGGGCACGTTTGTGTTGCACGGCTTGCGACAGACCCCCTCTAGGCACTGCAGCCCCTCTGGACAGGGGTTTGGCTGCGCGCTGTCGTTCATCGCGCAGAGCTGCTCCTTGGTGCTGGGGTCGATCAGCAACGAGCAGCCGATGGCGCACGCCAGCCCCAACCAGGCCGCGTGTCGCCAACGCCGCGTCGTCACAGCTCACCTCGGATGCTGAACACGACGGTTTGTTGGCTGAGCGAGATACCGGGGGAGAGGACCGGCTTGGTGCGCAGGGCGTAGAGCAAGATGCTGGTGAGGCCACCGATCGCGCCCACCGCCATGCTTGCGTCGCTGATCAAGGCGAGCTTGTTGGCGCGCTCGTCCTTTTGTTTGCGGTCGGCCAGGTTGCCGTCGAGGCCCAGCACGAACTGTTTGGAGTCGTCCTCTGCACCCAGTGCGAGGACGCCGGTCGCGGTGCCCGCGGCCAACGCGGCGAGCGACACCGAGGCGAGCGTCCAGAACGCGCCGTCGGCCACACCGCGCTCGGTGCGCAGCACCACCGGGGGCACGGAGGGCTTGGGCTTTTTGGCGAGTGCGCGCCGGGCGCCCTGCAGCCGCTCGATGGTGCCGCTCACGCGCGCACGCTCTTCGACCTCGGTCGCGGGCAGCATGGCGCGGTACCGCTCGTAGTAGCGGATCGAGGGGTCAATGTTGCCGAGCAGCTCGTACACGCGGGCTAGGTTGTACACCAAGTCCGGCGAGTCCGGGTCGAGCTCGAGCGCGCGCTCCAGCTCGATCACCGCTTCTTCGTAGCGGCCAGCACGATAGTGCGCACGTCCACGGTTGTAGTGATCGAGCGCCTCGGGTGGTGCCGCCCGCAGGTCGGGGATAGCGTCGCTCGCATCGTCGGCGCGCACCGTCGTGAACACCAACGAAGCACACACGCACACGACCGCCATCTTCGCGACCACGCGAACGAGCTTGCGAGCAGGCGATGCAAACGCGGCGACAAGGGGCATGTTGACGAAAGCGCTCACACGAAAGGACAGGAGGAGGGTTGGAACGAGCGCTCGAGCAGAGCGCGGACCGGTGTCCCGCGACCTCAGCTCAGGACGGCGGGGAGAATGCCACGGCGAGGTGGCTTTCGTATCAGGTGCGCGCGCTGCGCGTGATAAGCCTTTTATTACATGAGTCGAGTCGCGTGCGTTTTGTTCGCTGCGCTTGTGGGCTTCGCTAGCTTTCCAGGCGCACTTCAGGCGCAGGTGAGCTCGTCGTTCACACCTGAGACGGCGTATCCTATCTCCTTGGCCAGCCCAGGGACCGCCCTGAGCGCATCGGTCAACCCCTCCGCGCTCGGGACGCTTCCCGGCTGGTCGCTGACTTACAGTTACGTCGCCCCCGCCGACGGGACCAGTCATCGCGATCGCTACCACGGGGGCTGGTTCGCCACGCCGCTCGGCAAGGCCCTGACGCTGGGCTCGGGCATCGAGTTCGCACGCGCGCGGGACGGGTCACAGGCCGATCAAAATGGCTTCGTCTTGGCCAGTGCGTTGAACGCTGGGCCATGGCTGTCATTCGGTACCGCGTGGCACATGCGCTCCCCGCGCGACGGTGCCCACGACCTCCACGCAGCCGATCTGTCGCTCAGCTTCCGGCCGTCGCCGCGCTTCGCAGTCAGCGTGATCGCGCGCGACCTGGCGCCCCGTACGCCGCAGCTCGGCGAACGCGCGGTGCGCGAGTCCGTCGCCCTGGCCGCGGCCGTGCGGCCGGTCGGCGACGATCGCATGGTGCTCGAGGTCGCGGGAAAGGTCGATGCGGACGGCGATCTCGGGCTGCGCATGCTGGCACAGACGCTGGTCCCCAAGCTCGGTCGGCTCGCGGTTGCAGGAGAGCGAACCGAACGCAACGGACAGGCGCTGTGGACGCTCAGTGCCGGCCTCGATGTGCGCTTTGGCGCCGTCTCGCTGGCCCCTGGCGTGCACGTCGGCTCGAGCGGTGACCAGGTCGGCTGGTC
>JBEGTL010000073.1:0-21626 GCA_041179425.1 Pseudomonadota bacterium
GTTGAATGTCTGACCGAACAGGTAGAACGCGCGGTGCTGGAGGTCCAAGAACACCGCCGGGTGGCCACCGACCTCAATCCACGGAGTCAGCACGTAGACGACGAGAAGGACCGCGAACACGACGTAGCGCAAGCGCGTCTTGGGCCCGCGCACATCGGCAGGAATGATGAAGTTGCGTCCGCCGTCAGGGCGCAGAGCGCTCGATCCGGGCGCGTTGTTGAGTACGGGTAGAGACCGCGCCATGACCGGTTCCTTACTTCACGAGGGGCGAGCCAGGCTCGCCCCTCGTGCTCAGCCCGTCAGCGCTGGGTGTACCCTCGCGGGGCGCGTCCGCGATCACCGAGGCGCGGACGGATCGTACGGTGTTCCCTCGGGCGCCTTTCCAGGCACGTTTTTGTCGCGCAGCGAGAGCACGAACGCGGCCACCTGTGTCACTCCGGCGCGCCCAAGGCTGGGTCCCCATGCCGGCATGCCCTTGGCTGGCACACCGTCACGAATGGTCTTGAAGATGGAGATGGGAGAGCCACCGTGAAGCCACGCAGAGTCGGTGAGGTTGGGCCCGATCTTGCCCTGCCCTCCTGCCTCGTGGCAGGCGACGCACGTCGTTGCGAACGTCTGCTTGCCGAGCGCGAGGGAGGGCCCCTCCAAAACCGCCATCAGCTCGCCGTCACTCGGGTCGACGCCAGCCTTCTCGGCTGCAGCGGCCTGCTGCGTGTAGTACGCCTGCGTGAGACCGGGACCAATCTTGAATTCCTGGTAGTAAAACCAGTAGCCGACCGAGAAAATGATGGCCCCAAACAGCGTCGCCAACCACCAACGAGGCAGGTGGTTGTCGGCCTCTTGAATGCCGTCGTACTCGTGGATGATCTCGCCCTGAATGGGATCGTGTTTGTTTGAGCTACTCATGACCCTTCTCCTCGACCCCAGCGCTGTCCTGCCCTTCCGACAACGGCAACCGTGCCGCAGCGTCCCAGCTCGACTTCTGCGTCAGCAGCGCGCGCAGGCTCACCGCCAAAAACACCAACATAAAGATGACCAACGCGATCACTGGCATGGCCAGCAGCGGGCTCTGACGAAAGTAGTCCATGGCCATGAAGCCCATCAGTTGCCTCCTTCGGGGTGCAGCTCGGCGGTGAGCGGACGATCGGCTGGCGCCGCTTTGCTCGGCAGCTTGCCGAGGCGCTGCAGGTAGCTGATCAACGCGACGAGCTCGCTGTCGACCACCACGTCGCGCTCGCCGGTGCTGGCGAGCTCCTTGACGATGCCCTCGGCCTGCTCGCGCGCGCTCTTCGCAGCCAGCTGGATTTGCGCGGGCTCGTACGGTACGCCGACGGCGCGCATCGCCCGCAGCTTGTCGCCGCTGCTCGCGAAGTCGATCTGAGTATGGGCCAGGTGAGCGTACGGAGGCATGTTCGAGCCGGGCGAGATCTCGCGCGGGTCCGTCATGTGCCGGTAGTGCCACTGGTGGTTGTACTTACCGCCAACCCGCGCGAGGTCGGGACCGGTCCGCTTGCTCCCCCACTGGAACGGATGATCGAACACGCTGTCGTCCGCGAGCGAGATCTCGCCGTAGCGAGCGCTCTCCCAGACGAAGGGACGAATCATCTGCGAGTGGCAGTTGTAACAACCCTCCTTCAGGTAGACGTCCCGTCCCTCGAGCTCGAGCGCGCTGTAGGGGACGTTCTTGGCGGTGGCCACGGCCGCGCTTCCGGCGATCACGGTAGGTACGATCTCAGCGACGCCGCCGATCAAGACAGCGACCACCGTGAACGTGCTGAACCAGATTGCGCGGCCCTCGAGCAGACCGTGCCAGGCCGGCTCACCGGGCGTGCGCATCATGACGAACAACGAACCGACCACACCCACGAACACGATCAAGGCGAGCAATGCGATGTTGGCGATGGGCTCGACGAACGCGACCAGCGAAAAGAGCCCGAGCAACACGACCACGAGCACGACCGGCTGACCGAAGGCAAACCTCTTCCACGACAGCTTGGTCTGTGCCTCGACGACATCGACCACGCTGACCTCTTCGTCCGCGAGCGACCCGCTCTGTGCCGTCTTGATCAGGTTCCAAATCATGACGATGAAGCCGACCAAGTACATCAGACCGCCAACCAGACGCATCCAGTACATCGGCTTGATGGCGAGCAGGGTCTCCACGAAGTTGGGGTACAGCAGGCCGCCCGACTCGTTCTGCGCGCGCCACATCAAGCCTTGCGTGATGCCGGCGGTCCACATCGCGGTCAGGTACAGCAAGATCCCCACGGTCGCGACGTAGAAGTGGAGGTCGGCGGCCGCGCGCGAGTACAACTTGGTGCGGTAGATGCGAGGAAACAGGTAATAGAACATGCCAGCGGCCATGAAGCCGTTCCAACCCAGCGCACCGCCGTGCACGTGGCCGACGATCCAGTCGGTGTAGTGCGCGAGGCCGCTCACCGACTTGATGCTCAGGAGCGGGCCCTCGAAGGTGGCCATGCCGTAGAACGTCAGCGCAGCGGCGAAGAACTTCAGCACCGGGTCGGTGCGCAGCTTGCCCCAGGCGCCCTTGAGCGTGAGCAGTCCGTTGAGCATGCCGCCCCAGCTCGGGGCCCACAACATCACGCTGAACAGCATGCCGGTCGTCTGCACCCACTCGGGCAACGCCGTGTACAGCAGGTGGTGCGGACCCGCCCAAATGTACATGAACACCAGCGCCCAGAAATGGATAATCGAGAGTCGGTACGAGTAGACCGGACGGTCGGCCGCCTTGGGCAAAAAGTAGTACATGATGCCGAGGATCGGCGTGGTCAGGAAGAACGCCACCGCGTTGTGGCCGTACCACCACTGCACGAGCGCATCCTGCACGCCGCCAAACACGCTGTAGCTCTTGAGCGCGAACACCGGAATGGCCAGGCTGTTGACCACGTGCAGCACCGTGATGGTCACGATGGTGGCGATGTAGAACCAGAGCGCCACGTACAGCTGCTTCTCGCGTCGTTTGGCCAGCGTCCAGAAGAAGTTGGTCGCGAACAGCAGCCACACCACGGCGATCGCGACGTCGATGGGCCACTCGAGCTCTGCATACTCTTTGCCCTGTGTAAAACCGAGCGGGAGCGTGATGGCAGCTGCGACGATGATCGCTTGCCAGCCCCAGAAGTGGATGCGGCTGATCACGTCGGAGGCCATCCGGGTCTTCAGCAGCCGTTGCGTGCTGTAGTACACCCCCGCAAAGATCATGTTGCCCACGAAGGCAAAGATGACCGCGTTCGTGTGCAGCGGGCGCAGCCTTCCAAACGTGAAGTACGGTCCGACGTTGGCCTGCCAAAACGCGAGCTGGAGCGCGACCACGACGCCGACCAGCAGACCGACCAGGCCCCAGCCTACAGAAGCAGTCATGAACATCTGTGTGATACGGTCGTCGTAACGAATGGTCACACGCGATGCAGACGGTCCGCTCGGCGAGCTCGTCGTGGATGAAGCGATACTCATGACGGCTTACTCTCTTCCCTTGCTCCGCCGGGGAGCCTCGTGTCGGTCCAGTTGTCTTCCAGCGGCAGCATGGCGAGGCGGTCGCTGTGTTCGTGGTTGGTGACGAGCAGATTCCAAGCAAAGAAGGCGATTGCCGCAAACACCCAGACCGCTCCGATAAAGATCAGCAACGCTATGACTTCCATACAGAGCTCCGCGGTGAGAGGCTGCCTACGACCATGGCCAACACCACCAGCGAGCTGGCTGGCATCAGCACCGCGGCGAGCCACGGTCTCATCAGGCCCGCGTAGGACAGCGCTACGGCAAACACGTTGTAGGCGAGTGCGAACCAGAGGGCGCTCTGCACGACGCGGCGTACCCGCTTGGAAGTACGCAGCACCTGACGGATCGGCGAAAGGCCCGGAGTCAGGAAGTAGAAGTCTGTGCGCGCCGGCACGAAGGGGCGATCGATAGCCGGTGTGCCGCTGCAGGCTGCGCGTGAGAGCGCCGGACCATCGTTGATGCCGTCCCCGATCATGAGCGTGTCGTTGCGCGCGAGATCGATGCGCTCGATCGCCGCGCGCTTTCCATCGGGCGTGAGGTCGCCGAGCGAGCGTTTCAACGGAATGCCGAGCTCCATGCCCATGGCCTCCGCGCGCTGCTGCGTATCGCCGCTGGCGATCCAGAGCTCGTAGCCGTCGGCGGCAAGCGCCTGTGCCTCCCGTGCAGCGTCAGGCCGCGGGACCTCACGGGTTCCGAGCAGCGCGCGTGCAATCCGGTCGGCACTGAATACGGGCCCCGCATTCGTGGACAGACGCGCGGCGGCCCAGCTCGGCTCGCCCAGTCTGTACACCACGTCTCCGCGACGGCACTCCATGCCTCGTCCGGCGACCTCAACGGCGGGAAGTCCACTCAGTGCGAGATCTGGTTCGCGGTGGGACAGCGCTCGTGCGATGGCCGCACTCTTGGGATGGTTGCTCTGCGCGGTCAGGTCGTAGAGCACCTCGCGCTCGGCACGCGACAGCAGGGCGAGGACCTGAGGGTCGCGCAGCTCGAGCGAGCCTGTCGTCAGCGTGCCGGTCTTGTCGAACACGACGCGCCTCACACGAGCACAGCGCTCAAAAAAGCTTCCGTCGCGCACGAACAGACCTGCGCCCCTGAGGCCGGCCACCGCGAGCTCGTACGCGAGCGGCGTGGCGATGCCAAAGGCACACGGACACGTCACCACGAGCACCGCGGTGGAGACGTCCAAGACCTCGAGGAGCGAGGCGCCGCGTAGCGCCCAGATGCCCGCTCCGACCGCGGTTGCGAGCAGCACCAGGCCCGCGTAGACACGCGCCACGCGGTCCCAGAAGTCGCCGCGCAGGCGCACCTTGCCGGTCGCGTCGTCGCGCAGCAAGGCGTCGAGGTCCGAGCGGTCGAATGCCCCGAGCGCGGTGGCGCGCAACGCTGTACTCGCCGCATTGATGGCACCGGCAATCAGCGAGTCGCCTGCGACGAAGGAGCGCGGCTCGCTCTCGCCGCTGATCCAGTCCAGCGCGCACGTGGCCTGCGCATCGTCGAGCCGTGCCGCGACAGGCACGATCTCCCCGGGGCACACCAGGAGTGCGTCGCCTTCTCGTAGCTCAGCGCAGGCAACCAGCTCGGTGCGCCCTGCCACCACGCGGCGGGCCAGCAGTGCACTGGCTCCATCCGTCGATAACAAGCTGCGCCGGTTCTTCTCGACCAGCCGCTCTTGCAGCAGGCGCCCCACCAACATGAGGGCGATGAAGACGCTGACGGTGTCCAGGTAGCTGGCGCGCGCGCCAGCGTAAAACAGCGACAGCGTGGACCCGACGTACGCCAGACCCATGCCGAGCGCGATGGGTAGGTCGAGGTGCAGCACGCCTCGCCGGAGACCGGCGACGGCGCGTTGGGCGAAGTAGCTACCGCCCACCAGCGCGCTCAGCGTCGCCATCGTGAAGCTCGCCTGCTGCACGAGGTCGAAGATGGGACCACGCTCGAGCCCGAAGTACGTGGACGTGCTGAGCAGCATGGTGTTGATCGCGAGCGCGAGACAGATCCCGGTCCGCAGCAGCAGGCCCTGACTCTCACTGGAAGAAACCTTCTTTGCGGAGCCGAGCCGGTAGCCAAAGCTCTCCACCGCGTGCACGAAGTCGGCCGCGGCAAAGCTCGCACCCACGGACAACGACATGCGCCCCAGCGCGGGATTCACCGAGATCTGGTAGCCGTCAGGCTGACGCTTGAAGAGCGCCTCCATGAGCCACACACAGGCTCCACATTGGATCCCTTGCACGTCGAGCTGGATGCGGTGCACACCGGGTCGCTGTGCGAGCGAGGCGACGATCACGTCGAGCCACGGCTGCTCGTGCGTGGCAGGCTCGGCATTGACTGGACTGAGCGTTCGGTCGCCCCTGAGCGTGTAGTAGCGATCGAGACCCGAGCTCTGCAGGAGTGTGAACACGCTGCGGCAGCCCCGGCAGCAGAAGCCATCGTCGGCGCCCTCGGGCAATGCCGTCCGGCAGTGGAAGCAGACCTGCTCGCTGGCCACGCGCGACGACCTGGGCAGTGCGGCGGACAGGGTCATCAGCGATGACCTCGCGCGGCGAGAGGCGCGTCACCTGCGAGGTGACAGGCCGGCACTGCACCATCCGCGCGCAGCATGGGAACGGGCCGATAGGCAGTGAGGAGAGCACCCAGGAGCAGCGTGACGCCCACGACCCGTCGGACTCCCGGCCACGTAGCCCGCAGCCGCCCGAGCTGTGCTACGCCCACCACGACCGCACCGGTGACGACTGCGAAGGTCGCCATCGAGAGCGCACCCAGCGCCGCGCTTCCAAGCGTTGCAGCGGCGACCAACGCAGTGAAGAGAGCTGCGCACGGGAGCAGAGCCGTCGCAGCGCCCAAGAGCAGCGGCTCGTCGGCCAGACGGGCCAAGATCGCGCCAAAAGGACTGGTGCGGGGAGCTCGTCCGAGCTTGGCCAGGCGCTCTCGAGGCGGGCCGCGAAGCAGCGTCCACGCGGTGTACGCCAACGTGGACGCCAACAGCCACGAGAGGCTCGCCTCGGCGACGCGCGCCCACGGACTCAGCAGTAGCACCCGCCCAGCACCACCCGCGAGCGAGCCGAGCAGACTGTATGTGACCAGCCTGCCAACAAAGTAAGATAGCCCGGCGTAGCTGCCATGACGGACGCGCGAAGCGAGAGCGAGTGGGCCGCACATGACGGCGCAATGGGCACTCGATGCGACGGCGAGACTGCCGCCGGTAACTACGGCAAGTACGAGCACGGGGGGCATTGGCACCGGCTCTTCGCAAACATGATGCCAGTCGTTTTTCGCAAAAACCTCTGTCTTTCGCGGCTATCGGCGCAGATTTGGCGCGCGTTCCGCCTGGCGAGCAAACCGCGGCGCAAAACGTGCGCAGCCGTTCTGCGACACGCCTTTCTGTACTTGCGCCGGCTCCTACAAGACATAGCCGTCGGCGCTGGCGAACCACCGCAAGATCTGACTTGTCGACAACACTCCGATCAGCGCACCCGTGGACGAGATGATCGCGACATGGTGCTGACGCTCATAGGCAAGCACCGCGGCGGCCTGGGTCAGCGGTGTATGTTCGGGCACCGCGAGCGGCCACGGAACCATCACGTCGCCGACTGTGCGCGCACTGCCCGCGCACTCGCTCGCCCGCGTGTGGATGTCGAAAGACAGCTCACTCTCGCCGACCAGGCCCAGGAGGCGACCCTCGTCGTCCACGACGGGGAGTACCTCGAGACCCGAAGTGAGAAGCTGCTCCATGACGGCATCGAGCCCCACGTCGTAGCGCACACAGCGGAGCTGAGGATCGAGGAGCGCCTCCACATAGACTCGCGGGACCGCCAGAAGCGACGGCTCGGGCTCCACGCCGGCGTGCTCGCCTCCGTCGCAGAACACGGCCGCAATCTCGCCCTCGCGCAGCTGCACCTCCGCGAGCCGCGCGCAGTGCATACACGCGTCGGTGTCCAACGTCGTCTGTCGGCGGCTACAGCGGACCAGCGAGCGCGCGACCTCTCCGCCGTCTGGCTGCAACGTGTGAACCACGACGAGCTTACGAGGTGTGATTTTCGGCGGCATGGCGCAGCTCCCGAGCTAGTTGCTTCGCAACGAAGGCCGTGTGGCACCCGGACCGCTTTGCTCGCCGCAACGCGGAGTCATTCGGACTCGAAGGCGCGCTTGACGTTCTGATAACCGAGCTTCAGATCGGCAAGCAACTGCGCGAGCCTATGCTCCACCAGCGCAGTGTCTTGCTTGACATGATCTTTGGTGCGCCGAAGCTGCTCTTCGACGAGTAGCCAGCGACGCTCGAGGTCATCGAGCTGCGAGTTCAGATCGGCGCGAGCAAGATGCACTTTGAGCTTGAGCTCGTCACGGAGGGTCGCGAGCGCGGCGAGCTCAGCCTTGAAGTCCAGCTGCTTAATTTGATCGTCCATGTCTGTCTCCTAGATCGAAATCTGTCAGTCCAGAAAACATCCCTGCACGGTGTGTGCCGACCTCTGTCCGCAGCAGGCTAGTCGTCGTGTGCACGCAGCCGCAGAGCGGACTTGGCGATCATCACCTCGCACCTCGCATCGCGCAGGACCGTCTCCGCGACACTTCCGAGGAGCGTGCGCTGAAGCTCGGACCGTCCATGCGATCCCAGCACGACCAAGTCGGCATCGAGCTCTTCTGCCCGCTCGACGATCGTCAGGGCCGGCTCGCCCATGACGACCAGGCATTGTCCCATCGCGGACGAGGCCTGGTAGGGTTCGGCAAGCAGGCGCAAGCGGCCGAGCGCCTGGCTGTGCAGCGCGTCCTACGCGATCGCTCCGACGCCGTTGCCGACCGACGTGATCACGGGCGGATACGCGTGAACCAGATGCACGGTGACCCCCAGCGTCTCACCCAGCTCGAATGCAGACTTCAAGGCAGCGTCACACCCCGGCTCAAAGTCCGCCGCGACGAGGATGTTGCGCAACCGCTTGATGCGCGTGGTGCCGTCGCCCGATCCGCGCAGCTCTCCGCCGCTCGCAACCTGCGCAGTCGGACGACACACGACGACGGGCACCGGCGAGCTCTGCACGACGCGCGCAGACACGCTCCCGAGAACGAGCCGAGCCAGACCGTACCGACCGTGGGTCCCCATCACGACCAAGCTGATCCGCTCGAAGGCGATGGCATCGAGGATCTTCGCCCGCGGACTGCCGCCGACGTGTTGCGCCCGCGCTCTCACCCCGCGACTCTGCAGTTGTTTGATGAGCGCGGCGAGTGCGGGAGCCACCGCCAGCTGCTCATCGACGCGAGCCCGCGCCGGCAAGAAGCCGCCCGCCGCGAGGGTCTTGTGGTCTACCATCTCCTCCCCCACGTGGAGCACGAGGAGCTCGCCGTGGATGGCGAGGGCCACCTCCTCGGCGCGCGCGAGCGCGACACGCGAGCTGACGGAGAAGTCGATGGGTACCAGAACTCGATGGGGCATGATGCGTGGGCTCCTTGCCCTCGGGACAGCACATCTCGCGCCACAACTCGGCTCGCTCCTACGCCCGTCGATCAGTACATCTTCTCGCCCGCTGCGCACCCTTTGCACCTGTGTACATTCCACGCGCAAGAACTGCGTCGGTCGAGTCACGGAGTCGCGTTGCCCATACCGGAGACCTGCGCAAGCGCGCTCGGCCCGAAGCCGGGCTCGTAGCTCTCCGGAGCCTGGAGGTAGCCCCGCAGCGCCGTCAACGCGCGACTGATGTGGCTGCCATCGACGTAGCGGTGATCGATGGTGACCGTCAACGGGAGCATGGGCCGCACGACCACGCGGCCCTCGACCACCACGGGTTTGTCGCTGATCTCGCCCACCAACAACAAGAGCGGCACATCGTAGAGCCAGCTGAGCGGAGCGAACCCGTGAGGGAGACCGAGCGAGCCGATGCTGCTGATGATGGCGCTCCCAAAGGGGCTCTTGTGGAGAGCCAGCGCGGGCACATCCCACTGCAGGCGCTCGGTCAGCCATGCCGACCCACGGAGCGCGGCGCGCAGCAACACCGATGGGAGGGCGTCCATCAGGCGTTTGCTTCGAGCGAACGCACGATCCGAGCCGGCTCGCAGGGGAGTCACGCCTCGCTCGAGTGATACGGCGAGGTCCAGCGCAGTGCAGCGGGTGACGTCGACTTTGACGCCGGACAGGTCGGCATCTGGCGAAAACAACGAAGCGATGAAGAAGAGCTCGATGCTGGGTCTCGGATAACAGCGGCTGCCCACGATGCGGACATTGAGCTCGGGCACTGCTTCGAAGGCGGCCGTGAGCGCCCGCGCCACCATGTGCGTCGGCGTCAGATGGTGCCCTGCTTTGCGCGCCGCTTCGATGAACGCGAGCATCGGGCCGGCGTCCACGTCGAGCTGTCCGTAGATCTGAGGGTCTCGGGGTGTTTGCCAGATCGCGGAGGCGACACGACGCCAGCCCTTGAGTTGATGACCTTGCATGGAATCCTCGCTGGGCCAGCCTCGAATCGAGGCTCACGTCACCCGCCACTGCACGAGGCGTACCGCGCCCACACTCGGCACCGCGGGGTGTTAGGCGGCACTAGTCGTGCATGGTGGTGGTCATGAGCAAAGCCATCCCGACGATCCAAAAGTTCATGACGACGTCTCCTCACTCGATCGGTCGCGAGCAGACGCTCGCCCGCGCCCACGCAGTGATGCGTGAGCACACGATTCGCCACCTGCCAGTGCTCGAGGGGGGCGCACTGATAGGACTCCTCTCACTGCGCGATGCACACCTCATCGAGACGCTCAAAGACGTCGACGCCAACACCGTGACGGTCGAGGAGGCGATGACCAGTGTCGTGTACGCGGTGCACCCGGACGCGCCACTCGACGAGGTAGCCACGGCCATGGCCGAGCACAAGTATGGCTGCGCCGTGGTGATGCAGAACGAGCACGTGGTGGGTATCTTCACGACCGTCGACGCCTGTCGCGCCCTTGCCGAGCTCTTGCGCACGCGGCTGAAGAGCTGAGTTGCACGACAGACGGTCGCGGCGTCCTGCCGTCCACATGGCCGGCAGCCAGAGCCTGCACGCACCGCGCAAGATCTGCGCTTGCTCGAGCCGACCACGAAAAGCTTGCGCAGAGAGCAGCCGTGGTGCCCACCGCCTTGCTCTCGTCTAGCCCAGCGCAGTGCACACGCGCGCGATGGACCCGTCGAGGGGCTGCGTGGTGTCGATCGTCAGGTACGCAGGCTCTAGCTCGCTCACGCCTTCGAACGCCGCGGCGAAGCTGTCGTAGATCTCTTCGCGCCCGTCGCTCACGCTTGTGGCTCGCGCACGAGCCCGCAGGCGCTCCATGGCCACCGCGCGATCACATCGGCACTCCACGAACAGAAGGTCTGCGGCCACGCTGCGGGCCAGCTCCCGTGCTTGCTCGCGGTGCAAGCGCGAGCGAAACGTCGCATCCAGCACCACGCTTCGGCCGCTGCGTAGAACCTGCGCGGCGCGTGTGAACAGCGTGGTGTACACCCGTTCGGTCATCGCGCCGTCGTAGACACCACAAAAAGACGCCTCGTGTCGTGGCTGCTCCGGCGGGACGCCTAGCAGCTCCTTGCGCGTGTAGTCTGCAGACAGCTGGGCCGCCCCCAGCCGCTCTGCAAGAGCGGCGGCAAGCGTGCTCTTGCCCGAGGCAATGAGTCCAAGGGTCACGATCAGACGCGGCGCGTGCAGAGACCGACGACCTGCCGTGATCGCGAGCAAGAAGTAGCGACGCGCCTCGTGCTGCGCCCTGCTACGCGTCGCCTCGGACACACCGTTGTCGTTCGCCAAAAAGGTGCTGACCTTGGCGCGCACGGTCGCCCGGTAGCTCTGGTAGAAGTCGAGCACCGCGTACACGCCGTAGTCCGCGCTCGCTCGCGCGTAGGCAGCCACGAACGTGTCTGCCAGCTCGGGCCGACCGTGGTAGCTCAGATCCATCGCCAGAAATGCCAGATCGGCGCACACGTCGCCGTAACGAAAGCGCTGGTTGAACTCGATGCAGTCGATGATCGCGTACGCACCGTCATCTGCGCGGTAGCAGTGTTCGAGGCGTAGGTCGCCATGCCCGTCCCGCACGAATCCCCCGCGCGCACGCTCATGCAGGAGCTCACGCTCAGCGCTGAGAAAGCCAGTCTGATAGGCAGTCAGCTGCGCGAGCTCGTCGCCACAGAGGTAGTCCCCCACATGTTCCTCGATCTGGTCGAAGTTCTCGCGCACGTTGTGCTCGATGGCCTCGGGGCGACCGAACTGCGCGATCGCGGCACTGGTGTGCGCCACGCGATGAAAGTCGGCGATCGTGCTCGCGAGGGTCTCCACATCGCGTGCGCCGAGTACGCCTGCCGTGAGCAACACGTCCGCGCGCCGTCGGTCGTCGAGGCGTCGCATGTGCACTGCCCACTCTAGAACCTGAGCGGCCTGGCCGTCCGAGAGGGCATCGCGATCGACGAAAACGAGCTCCCCCGATGGGCCACGCACGACGGCGACCACGCCCAAGTAAACGTCCGCGCACAGACGGCGATTGAGCTCGACCTCGGCCAAGCAGGCCGCCTCGCGCAGCGCGAGTGTAGAAAAGTCGAGAAACCCCAGCGCCACAGGTCGCTTCACCTTGTAGACGTCCGCGCCGCGCAAGAACACGTGGGAGATATGGGTCTCGATCAGTGCGCAGCCTGATGCGCGCAGCTGCTCAGTCAGGTCTAGATCCATGCTCGTCCCGCCGTTGCAGGCATACATTGCAGGCATACATTGCAGGATCGAGGCCACACCGCGCAGCACGCTGCACGCAGCTCCAGAAAGCAACTGTGTGGTCGGCGCTCGCTCGTTGTCGGCAGCCATTTTGTGCTTAGATGCGATTTATGAACCATCACAACATGTGGGGCGTTTTTCTGCTGCTGACTCTCGCGTGTTCGACGCTGGGGGCGTGCGGGAGCGACCCCGCGTCCTCCGGTCCCGAGTGCCCGCCCGCTTCCACCCTGACCTATGCCGACTTTGGCAAGCCGTTCCTCACCAAGTACTGTTCCAGCTGTCACGCTGCGAGCGTCCGCGGCAGTGCACGTCAGGCCGCACCCACCGACGATGTGTTCGACACCGTCGCGCAAGTTCGCGCCAAGAGCGACGAGGTGGTCCACGAAGTCTCGGTAGAAAAGAGTATGCCGTTCGGCCCCGGCTCGCTGAAGCCTAGCGCCGCCGAGCGCGAGCAGTTCGGTGAGTGGGTCGCGTGTGGTGCGCCCGACTGAGCGCAGCCATCGAGGTCTTTGTTTCCTCGAGAGCCGGCCTGATCTGTGCCGACGCAACGCAGCCTGGCCCTGCCAACGAACGCGCCGCGGGTCTGCTACTACATCGAGCCGCGCGCGCTTCGCCGCTTCAAGGCACTCCTTGGCGGGCTCTGAAGCGAACCATCACCCCCTGCGCTGACGGACCATGAACGACTTTCCGATCACCTTCTTTCACAACCCGGACTGCGGCACGTCTCGCAATGCCCTCGCCATGGTGTTGGGCGCCGGCTACGTGCCGACCGTCGTCGAGTACCTAAAAACCGGCTGGACCAGGCCGCAGCTCGAGCGGTTGTTGGCCGCCCTCAGCGCGCGCCCTCGGGACATCATGCGAGACAAGGGCACACCCGCAGGCGAGCTCGGCCTGCTCGACGAGAACGTCGACGACGAGCGCATCATCGCCGCGATGCTCGAGTTTCCAATCCTGGTCAACCGGCCCATCGTCCAGACGCCTCTCGGCACCAAGCTATGCCGACCGTCCGAAGTCGTGCTCTCCCTCCTGGCGCGTCAGCCAACGAGCTTCACCAAGGAGGACGGAGAGGTCGTGACGATCGGGCGGCCTTCACCATGACCGACTTCCCGGCGCTTTCTCGAGAGTTCCTCCCCTCCCCCACGCTCCAGGCGCTCGAGCCTGCGCACGTGTCGACGCACCCGCCTCGCTTTCTGCTGCTCTACGGCTCCCTGCGTGAACGATCATTCAGCCGACTCGCGGTCGAAGAGGCAGCACGTATCCTCGAGCAGCTCGGCGGCGAGTGCCGCATCTACGATCCCGGTGGTCTGCCCCAGCCCGATAGCGTGCCGCCCGATCATCCCAAGGTCGCCGAGCTGCGCGAGCTGTTCCAGTGGTCCGAGGGGCAAGTCTGGTGCAGCCCGGAGCGGCACGGGACCATCACGGGCGTGATCAAGTCGCAGATCGATTGGGTGCCGCTCGCGATCGGCGGCGTGCGCCCTTCCCAGGGGCGCACCCTCGCCGTGATGCAAGTGAGTGGCGGCTCGCAGAGCTTCAATGCGGTGAACGCCCTGCGCATCCTCGGAAGGTGGATGAGGATGGTGACCATCCCAAACCAGTCCTCCGTCGCGAAAGCCTACGAACAGTTCGACGACGCGGGCCGTATGAAGCCATCCAGCTACTACGATCGGATCGTCGATGTGATGGAGGAGCTCTTCAAGTTCACGCTCCTGCTCCGAGACCGTTCTGACTACCTGGTCAGCCGGTACAGCGAGCGCAAAGAGCATGGGCTAGAAGCAGCCACGAAGCTGGCGGCCGCAGCGATGAGCCACGAACCCGGCAAACCAACCAGCTAGCGCCGGCAAACAGGTGCCGTTCTGCAGCGAGCTCGGCGCGCGCTACACCTGCTCATGGCAACCGTCCTGCTCGCAAGCGTTCCGCTCGCCGGGCACGTTCAACCGCTGGTTCGCGTGTGTGCCGAGCTCTGCGCGCGTGGCCACCGCGTGTACTGGTATACAGGGAGCGCGTACGCGGCGACGGTACGCCGCGCGGGCGCCGTGTTCGTGCCCTATCGACGGGCGCGCGACTTCGACGACAGGTCGCTGGCAAAACACTTTCCCGGGCGCGAGACGTTGTCTGGCCTGGCGCAGCTCAAGTTCGACCTGAACCGAGTGTTCCTCGATCAGGCACCCGGACAACTCACGGACCTCGAAGCGATCGCCCAAAGCGAGGCACCAGCGCTCGTGATCGCCGATCCTCTGATGCTGGGCGCACTTCTGCTCAAGGAGCGCAGCGGCCTGCCCCTCATGATGATCAACGTCGTTGCGCTGCCGATGCGAAGCCGGGACGTCGCACCCTTCGGGCTGGGACTGCCACCGAGCGACGGTTGGTTCGCACCGGTGCAAAACCGCATGCTGTACGGCGCGCAGCGGCTGTTGTTTCACGATGTGCAGCGCCACTGGCGGCGCGTGCGCAGCGGGGCTGGTCTCGCCACACATCGCTCGCTCTTCGATGCGGCGCTCGACGCGACTTCGTTCGTCCAGCCCACCGTGCCCGGCTTCGAGTACCCACGCTCGGACTTGCCTGCTCACGTGGAGCTCGTGGGCGCACTGCACCCGGACTTTCCGGACCATGACGAAGACGCGCTGGCGGGGCTCGGGCGACCCCTCGTGCACGTCACGCAGGGCACAGTGTCCAACGTCGAGCCTCACCTCATCGCGCCCGCCCTGCGTGGCTTGGCAAGGGAGCCGCTGACGGTGCTCGTTGCGACCGGGGGCCGAAGCGCGCGCGAGCTGGGCCTCGAGCCGGTGCCACACAACGCGCGCGTGGTGCCGTTCGTCTCCTACCGCGCGTTGCTGCCGCGCACCGACGTGATGGTCACCAATGGCGGCTACGGAGGCGTTCAGCTCGCGCTCGCGCACGGTGTCCCGCTCGTGGTGTGGGGGACCAGCGAAGACAAGCCAGAGGTCGCCGCCCGCGTCGCGTGGTCAGGCGCAGGGATCCGGCTCGGACGGTGGCGGGCACCGCGCGCCGCAGAAGTGCGCGACGCGGTCCGCGAGGTGCTGCATGTGCCGCACTACCGCGAGCGCGCTCGTGCGCTCGCCGCCGAGTATGCGCGTATGGACGCGCCGCGTCGCGTCGCGGACCTGTGCGAGTCGCTGCTACGTTGCGCAGCGCGACGAAAGGCGTAGCGAGTGCTCGCCGTGGAGGGCCTTGCGGACTGCGTCGATGACGCGCTGCTGATCCGCGACTTGTAGCGACGAGCTCGAAGGTAGACAAACTTGGACGTGGCGAACGCCGTGTCCGGCAGCCACGCGATCTCCGGGATGTCGGCGAGCCCGTCGCGATAGCGCTCGAACACGGCACGCCGCGACTGTACGCGCTGTGGGAGCACACGAAGCTGCGAGCGGTTACGCGGGCCTGAGCAGCTTCGCGATGCTCAAGCCGGAGTTCGCCAAAATCGACCTTTCGCTCGTCCGTGACGTCGATAGCGCTCCGATCAAACAAACGCTCATTCGCTCGATTGTAGACCTCGGGCGGTCGCTGGGGATCGGCGTCATCGCAGAGTGCGTAGAGACCGTGGCGCAGAGAGATGCGCTCGCCACCCTGGGCTGCGACCTGCTCCAGGGATATCTGTCCGCCCGCCCGGCCAAGCCCTTCCCGCCGGTGAACTGGTAGCGATTACTGCGCCGTGAAGCCACCGTCTGCGACGAACTGTGAGCCGGTGCAGTAGCTCGACTCGTTGCTCGCCAAGAACAGCGCCAGCTGCGCAATCTCCTCGTTGGTCCCGTAGCGCCCGAGCGCGATCTTCGACAAGAAGTCCTGTTTGACGTCTTCGGCGTGGTCGGGAGAGGCCTGCCCCTCGATGGAACGCATCATCCGGTTGTCGATCGGTCCGGGATGGATGGTGTTGACACGGATGCGCTGCGACGCGAGCTCGAGTGCCGCCGTGCGCGCGAGCCCGCACAGCGCGTGCTTGCTGGTGACGTACGCTCCGAGGCCGGGCGAGGCGATCAATCCGGCGATGGACGATGTGATGATGATGCTACCGCCACCACGCTTGGCCAGCTCGGGCGCGACGTACTTGATCCCGAGGAAGACACCCATCACGTTGACAGAAAACACGCGCTCGAAGATCTCCGGCGAGAGCTCAGTCAGGGGACAAACCGTGCCCTCGATGCCAGCGTTCGCGAACAAGATGTCGATGCCACCGAAGTGCTCCACCGCGGCCGCGGTGCAGCGCGCGTTGTCGCCAGGGTGACTGACGTCGCCTTCGATAAACTTCGCGCGTGGCCCAAGCTCGGCGCACAGTGCACGCAACGACTCTGCGTCGCGGTCGACCAACATCACTTGCGCGCCCTCGCGCACGAAGAGCTGCGCGGTCGTCTTCCCGATGCCACCCGTCGCTCCCGTGATGACCGCGACTTTTCCGTTCAACCTTGCCATGAGTGTCTCCCTGTCTTCTCGTTGGCCGCGCGCCGGCTCTCTACTTTGCACTTGGAAGCGACGCGGAGCGCTCGACTCTCAGGTCTCAGGAGAGCACTGGGCATGCCAAGCACTCCGCTGCGACCCACTACGGCGTGGACCGCACGTGGTCTCGCGGTGCGGCGCAATCTTTTCGCCGCGAGGTCTTCCGCGCGCGCCATTTGCGTCTGCTCGGCCTTCGCTCAGGCGCGTATCGCGCGGCGCACGTCACCCAAGCCCGGTGCTCGCGCATAGTCAGGAAACGGCGCCGTGGCGCACGCCTTGCTTCGCGCTCTAGCCATGATCGACGAACTCATTCCAGCGCCGCGCAAGGTCGAGGAGACCACGATCGAGCTCGCCGCGGCGCCGGAAGCGGTGTGGAACCACCTGCGGCATGGTGACCTCGGTGACTCTCCCTTCGCGCGCGCGTTGCAACCTGGTGGGCATCGTCACCGAAAACGACCTCGTGCGTCAGCTGGCCGAGCTGACCTTGGCCGAGCTCGTTTGAGCCGTGGTGCGCGGGGCGGGGCCACGCGGCACGATGAGGTCCGCTGCGCTCGGTCGCGTCGGGGCTCTCTCGAAGCGGACCCCGCTGGCGTCCACGAACGTGCGGACGTGCACATTGTCGCTTGCGAAGAAGTCCGCACACGACGCCGTCAGCTCGACCTGTCCGTCGCGCAGCAAGCTCACGTAGTCTGCGATGTCGTAAACGGACTTGATGTCGTGGCTGATCATCAGCGACGTCACGCGCACCTGCTCGGCGCTGCTGCGAATGAGCTTGTCTACCGTACGCGCGGTGATCGGGTCGAGGCCGCGCGTCGGTTCGTCGAACACCAGGAGCGCTGGCTCGGTGACCAGCGCACGCGCGACCGCAACCCGCTTCTTCATGCCTCCCGAGAGCTCCGCGGGAAGCTTCTGTGCTGCCTCGGCGACGCCGAGTGCCGTCAGCTGTGCCAGCACGCGAGCGCGTATGTCGGACTCGCCCTTGTGCCGTCCGTGTTCGCGCAGCGGGAAGGCGACGTTTTCGAACACCGTCAGAGAGTCGAGCAGAGCGGAGTCTTGAAAAACGACACCCATTTGGCGGCGCACGTCCATCAGCGCCTGGTCGTCCAGCGGAGCGATGTCCTGTCCGTCGACCTCGATCTTCCCTGCGTCGGGCCGCTCGAGGCGCAGCAGCTGCCGCAGCAACACGGTCTTGCCGGAGCCGCTCGCGCCGACCACCACGTTCATCGCGCCGCGGTAGATGTCGAAGCTCAGGTTCTCAAGCACGACGTGCTCGCCGTAGCGCTTGCGCAGGCCCTCGATGTGCACGTGCACAGGGTCGGACGTTGCCGCCGCCGACTGCAGAGCCGTGACCTCCCGCGGCTCGCCCTGCCCGGGCCGCACCCGCGCCGGACCGTCTCTCGTCACCATCTCAACTGGCTCGCGGCGCACGCACGACCAGCACCGGCACGGTCGATGTCCTGGCCACGCGCTCGGCCACGCTCCCCAACATCAGGCGGCCCAACCCACTGCGGCCATGGGTGCCGAGGACGATCATGTCCACTTTCTCCTGCTCGGCCACGTTCGCGATCCGCAGGTGAGGCGAGCCGAGCACGCTGAGTCCACGGCATGTGACGCCCTGCTTCTGAAGCTCCGCCGTCTGCTCGTCGAGGAGCTCAGCGACTGCCGCGCGCTGCTGGGACTCGAGCTCGGGCGGCACGTACCCAAAGCCGTCGGCGGCGACGAAAGGAAACTCCTCACGTACATGAAGGACGAGCAGCTCCGCCTGCGTCGCCCGCGTGAGCTGCACGGCTTGTTCGAGTGCAGGCTTGGAGCCATCGGAGAAGTCGGTGGCGAACAAGATCTTGTGGATCATGGCGAGTGGTGCCTCCAGACCGCGTGAGTGCACGCGCCGCGCCATCCACACCTCAGGCTCGTTTGCCGTGCGCCACCGTCCACCCGGCTCGCGGGCCGCGCAAAACCTGCGCTTGATCGACGCCCGCGCGCAGCTTTTGCGCGCGGCGCGGAGCGACTACGGTAGCCCCACAGACTTCGCAGACTCGGAAGCGTGTCTCCCGCCCTGGCGCGCTCCTTGCGAAGCTTGGTAAGATCGTTGCCCCTCACGACCCTCGAAGGTGAGACGCAGCGCAAGGAGACAGCAGATGAAACCCAATCGGATCCTGGTGGCGCACGACTTCTCCGAGCCATCCAATCGCGCGCTGCGCTTCGCCACGTCCCTCGCCAGTCAGATCGGCGCACAGGTCGAGGTGGTCCACGTGATGCCAGACGTCTACGACGGTCGCGGCGAGCTCGAGCTCGCGCTCCCCGCCACCCTGCCGGGCCAGGGCGAACGCTACATGACGTTTTTGCAAGAAGAGCTTACCCGCGCAGTAGGACTGGCCGTGCCGGAGCTCGTGGAAAAGCTGCCCTGTCATGCGTTGCGAGGCGACCCGGTCAAGCGCATCGAAGAGCTCGCCAAGGAGCTTGGCGCAGACGTGTTGTGCGTGGGAGCCACCGGCAAAGGCGCTGTCGCGCGGGTCTTGTTGGGGAGCATCTCGCAGTTGCTGCTGCGCAGCAGCCAGGTCCCGGTGTTGGTCGTCCCCTGAGCTCGCACTCGTGCGGCTTGCTATTGGCAGTGCCAGGGCTCGGCAATACACAACGGGTTGATAGGCGCTCTCGCATCCTCCCGTGCACCGTCGCGTTCGTCGTCGTGGTGTGTGCCTGAGGCGTCGGTTACGCCCGCATCGACGAGCACGGGGACCACACGGCCTGCGTCGATGCTGATCGGCATCGAACCGGCATCCCGCGATCCGTCTTGCCCAGCGTCGGCCAGCCCCCCGTCGTCGACGCGAACCTCGCCGTCGTCGTTGGGCTCCGCCGCATCGACTTGCCTGGGCACACGGTCGGCCTCCGTCACGCTCGCGCCGGCGTCTCGCTTGACGGGCGCGCTGGCGGCATCGGATGCGAGGGTGACCCTGCGCTGATCCTCGCTGCCGAGCGAGGCGGTGCGCGTGTCCATGCAGCCCGTGCACAGCGCTGCCGCACCGACGTGCAGGGCGAGCGCGAAGAGGCCCCTCATCGGCCCTCTGGCTCGCACTCGCGCAGCACGCGTGCGGTGAGTACCGAGTTCGGGTAGCGCGCCACGAACGCGCGCGAGGACGCGAGCGCGCCGCTGCCGTGTTCCATGCAGGCGACCAGTGCCGAAAAGCCCTGCCGCTCCTCGAGCAAGACAGGCGAACGAAAGCGCGCGCGATGCTGTGCGAGCAAGCGGTGCGCCTCGTGCGTGTCACGCCGTGCCACTGCGTCGTCGAGCACGCGCAGCAAGAGCACCTCTTGATCGAGCGTCTCGGGCGTGGGCACGCGTGCACCGAGCTCAGACCCGCGCGAGCGACGACCCGCGTGCGAGGACGCCGCGACGCGTGGACGGCTTGGCAGATCGTTTTGCACGCCTGGGCGAGGCCCTGCGGCCGGCGGCATCGGCGCGCTCGACCGCGAAGTGGTCCCCGTGACCGGCGGCACCATGACCACAGCCGACGCGCGCGTGTCGCGAAGCTCGAGCGCGTCCGCACCGCGCCGACGCAGGGCGATGCCTGTGCCCACCATCGCGACGACCACGCCAGCGACCGTGAGCTTGCCCAGCAGTCCCGCCAGCGGCGCGCTCTGGGCCACCGGCGCCGCGCCCTCGGCTGCCGCGTACGTGCGCTCGAACGGGCGCGCACCGATGCCGCCGACCCCGACCGCACGCGCGACGCCCTCACGCACACGCCTGCGCGCTTCGTCGTCGTGACGTTGGTCGTGCTCGTGGGCGCGCCGGAGCACGGCTTTGGCGTGTGCCGGGAGCTCATCCATGGCCGTCCTCCTGCGCGCTCAAGAAAGCCACGAACCGTTGCCGCGCCGCTCGCAGGCGCGTGTACACCGTGCTGAGGTTCACGCTCAACAGGTCGCTGATCTCGGGGGCGGTCATGCCCTCCAGCTCGGCCAGCACGAACACGGCGCGGTGGTCGGCACCGAGCGAGTCGAGGAAGGTCGCCACGAGCTGCCCGGCCTGCGCACGGAGCACCAGGTCGTACGGACTCCCGTCGAGCGTGGCGAGATCGGCCTCTTCGACGCTGGTCGCCCCCTTGCGGCGCGCGCTGCGTCGATAGTCGTGCGCAACCCGCAGCGCGATCGCCACCACGAATGCCTTGGACGAGGCCTCGGGCCGCAGGCTGCCGAGCCGGCGATGCACCACGATGAACGTATCCTGGGCCGCGTCTTCGACCAGCGCCGGCTGCACGCCGAAACGACGCACGAGACGCCAGACCAGATCGAAGTAGCGCGTGTACAGCTCGTCGAACGTCGGCAAGACGACGGAGTCTGCCGGGTGCGTGTTTGCTACCAGCCGTTCGGCACTGCGCATGACCATCGTCGACACCTGCTACTGCTCCCGACCCACCCCGGTCGAGCGGAACCCGAGACCGAGCCGAGCATACACATTTGCCGGAGCCGCCACAGCGACTTCGCCGACGCCTTCGACCGTGAAGCGAGGTCGCGCACTGAGCGGCAGCTGCACGCCCGTCTCAACCATGATCTCGAGCCCTCCCAACACCCGCCACCCGAGCGCGACAGCGACCCCCGCGGCACTCCATGGCAGCACCTGCTCGCGCGCGTCGGGGACGGCTCGCGAGCCGCCCGTGGTGCGCAACACAGCGGCCGTCACACACGGTCCTCCCAGCACCCGGTGTCCCCACTGCGCGCACAGCGCGAGACCCAGGTCTTGCGTCGCAAAGCGCGCCTCGGTCGCGTCCGACAGGCGACGTCCGCGGGCCAGCTCTGCGGCGGCCCGCAGCTCGGCGTAGAGCGCGCTGATGCCGAACCCGAGCCGCGCTCCGACCGAGAGCTGGGGTGCAGGCAGTCCCGCGCTCCACAGGCCGCCGAAGACCCCCGCTCGCCACCAGCGCGGCAGCGACGCCCAGTCGACCCGCCAGGGCGCCCTGCGCGATCGAAGCG
>JBEGTL010000074.1:0-21311 GCA_041179425.1 Pseudomonadota bacterium
GGGTGAGACCCAAGCCGCGCGACGCGACCGCCGTCGGGGACGACCAGGGCGCCGCGGCGTCGGTCGTGTGTTGTCCCCCGTCGCCGCAGCCCAACTGTTGTATGGACTACGGCGGCGCCCAGACCCACGGCGCGTGCCGGCGGGTGTGTGACGGGATGCCCATACCGTCCGATCCCGCCTGGCGGCTCATCAAAGACGAGCACGGTTGTCCGCGCTGGTCTTCCGAGGGCACCACGGCTACCTGCTGCGGTAGTAAGCCGCTGCCCGGCGGCGCCCGTGCCTTCTCGTGTTACGGCGACCACGGCGAACCGCCGCAAGCGCTCGATGCGCGCCTCTCGGCCACAAGCATTTCGGAGAGCGTGCGAGACTGCGAGACCGACGCTGATTGCTGTGTCGTGTACGACGCGTGCAGGGCGCAAGGCCTCGTGGTCGGCATGGGTCACGTTCACAGCTTGATGGTGAGCTCCACGTCGTCGCCGTACGGGATCGACAGGTAACCCGAGCCGGGTGCGCGCACGAGGGCCTTGTAGTCAGGGCAAGCGTCGGCGTTGTCGGCCACGAGGTATGCCCCCGAACGCAGCCGCGGCGCGAGGAGCGCGAGGATCTTGGCGTAGAGCGCCTTGTGGCCGTCGAGGAGAACGAGACCGATGGCGTCTGGGAGATCGCGCGCCAGCTGCTCCAGTGCATCCCCTTCGCGAATCTCGACCAGGTCGGAGAGCCCTGCTTCTTGCAGGTTTTTGTGTGCGTGGGCGAGCTTGGTAGGCTCGAGCTCGGTCCCGATCAGTGTGCCGCCACCGTTGTCGCGAAGGGCGCTCGCCAGCTGCACGGTGGAGAGCCCGAACGACGTGCCAAACTCGACGATGGCGCGCGCGCCGTTGCCGCGCGCCAGCATGTAGAGCAGGGTGCCGGTGTCTCGCGACACGGGCATGTGGACCTCTCGCACCTGCCCGTAGAACGCGCGGTAGTCCGTGTTGGGGTCGGCCATGCGTGCTGCGCGTTCTTCGCGGGACAGGTGTCCGAACAGCTGGCCGAGCAGACGAGAGCTCTGTGCAGAGTCGGCGTACAGCCGATCGAGGAGCGCTGCGACCTTGGGAGATGTGAGTGTGTTGATCATGGTTGTCGGCCGCTACTCTTGGTGGTTGGTGAGGACAAGACTATTATGCGAATGAAAGTTCGCGTTCACCATTCGTATCCCAGGACCGTGTATGCAGAAGCGCAAGAGCCCCGCCGTCAGGCCTAGAAAGACGCCGAAACAAGAGCGCTCGGCGCAGCTGGTGGCGGACATTCTCGAAGCGGCCATTCGTGTTCTCGAGCGCGATGGGGCGGTCGCTTTCACGACCACGCGCGTGGCGGCGCAGGCCGGCATCAGTGTCGGCTCGCTCTACCAGTACTTCCCCAACAAGGAGTCGATCCTCTTTCGCCTGCAGGTCGACGAGTGGGGCGCCACTGCCGCGTTGCTCGAGGGCATCTTCGGCGACGAGCGTCTGGCCCCTGCCGAGCGTCTCCGTGCCGCGCTGCACGCGTTCTTCCGCACCGAGTGCGACGAGGCGCCGCTGCGACGAGCACTCGGTGACGCAGCGCCGTTCTATCGCGATGTGCCCCAAGCGCGCGAACATCGAGAGCGTGGCCAACGCGTGATCGTGGCGTTGATCGGCAGAGCGGCGCCAAAGCTGTCTGCCAAACGTCGCGCCTTTGCGGCCGAGCTCTACCTGGCGACGCTGTCGGCCATGGGCAAGCACGTCTCGGAGACGGTGCAGACGCGCGCCGAGGTCGACCGCTGGGCCGCTGCGACCGCGGACATGTTCCTTGCGTACCTGCAGCCTCGATCACGAAACTAGCACTCGGCCCGATTGGCCGCGTTGCCCGCGAGCCGGGATCGGACGGGGTGCCGCCGTCAGGCACTCTTTGGCCGCCCTTGGGGAGTCGCGCCCCTGTTCGACGACGGGGCGTTCGTCGGCCTGCGTAGCGTCTGCTCGAGAGCAGAAACAGAGGTGCAACTTGTACAAGATGAGTTGCCCTCGAACGTGCGAGACAGGGAACGACAAGCGTGGTCAGATGCTGCGAACGTGGGGTAATTCGCCGCGAGATTCCGCTAATCCTTGCGCACCCATACGTCGAGAACCAAGGTACGTCCGAACCATGTTCGTGCGTGCGTCGGTAGCAGTTGAGTCGCAAGGCATTCGTGGCCAGAGGTTGTTCCTCTCGCTCCTTCTGTTCTTTGCGTTTCTCGTCTGCGCGAGCATGCACAAGGTCGCACAGGCAAGGGCGCTGGGGCTGTCCACACGGGGCTCCTCCCAAGCGCACGACGCCGACCAGACGGCGCTGCTCAACCAGCAGTCCGCGGCTCCGCAGTGCGCGGACCACCAGGCGGCGCCGGACTCCTTTCGCTCGCGCGCCCAAGGGCACGCTTCGACGAACGAGCTCGCTGCGATCGAGATTGAAGACACGGAGCTAGACGCTCGGGTCGACACCGTCGTAGCGGCGTTCGCGGTCACGGTCGCACACGTCGGACCAGCCATCGGGCAAGCACCGCTCGTGGTGGCAGAGGCCGCCACCGACAAGTTCTGGGTCTCTTCTGCCCTGCCTAGAGGGCCACCCGACACCCACCGCTGAGTCGACGCTCGCGCGTCGCGCACGCACGTCGAGCTAGCTGCTTCACCCCATCGGTATCCGCACCGATGCCCGTGAGCCAGCGCACGCGCGGCCGGGCCTGTCGGATGCCGGCGCGGCTCGACGGCGAGCACGCCGGCCAGATGGAGCCGGCGTTGGCTCGGACTTGAATAGATGGGCGCCCATATGTTTCGTCGCGTGTCGCTTCGAGATTCCAAACGATTGCTGCGCAAGATGTGCACGAGAGACGGGAAACGATCACCATGAAGAGCTGGGTAGTTGAGAGGAGCATCCCGACCATTGTCAGCTGGCTTGCCGTGATGTCGGCCATGGGATGCAAGCCGGCATGCCGCTCGTTCGCGACGAGTCTGGGCGTACAGTGACGCGCGAGGCGACGGACCATGTCTAAGTTCGAAAGTGTTTCGCGGATTGCGACGCTTGGTTCGCTGCTCGTGTTCGGCGCGAGCTGCATTCCTGCGCTCACGCAGAACAAGCCGAGAGAGCCCAACCAGACGGTGCCAGGCAGCTACGACGCGTCGAACGTCGGTCCGCAGGCTAACGAGCCGCCCCAAGCCTCGACTGCGAGCGCAGGGCTGAAGACCGCGAGCGAGTTCTTTGCCGATCCAGATCTCAAGGCGCTGATCGACGTCGCGCTGCAAAACAACCAAGAGCTCAACATCCGGCTGCAGGAGATCATCATCGCCAATGCCGAGATCTTGAGCCGGCAAGGCGACTACCTCCCCAGCGTTGGTGCCTTCGCGGGCGCCGGCATCGAGAAGGTTGGCAAGTACACGCGCTTCGGTCGCACGGACGAGCGCAACGACGTCCCGAAGAACCTCCAGAACTACACCTTTGGACTCTCCGCATCGTGGGAGATCGATATCTGGAAGAAGCTGCGCAACGCGGCGCAGGCGGCAAAGCTTCGTTATCTGGCATCGATCGAAGGCAAAAACTTCATCATCACCGAGCTGGTCGGCGAGATTGCAGGCGCCTACTACGAACTGCTCGCGCTAGACAACCGGCTCGAGGTTCTGCACGCGAACATCGCCATCCAGCAGGATGCGCTCGAGATCGTCAAGCTGCAGAAGGAAGCGGCTCGCGCCACGCAGCTTGCGGTGCAGAGGTTCGAAGCGGAGGTGCTCAAAAACAAGAGCCGCCAATTCGAGTTCGAGCAGCAGCGTATCGAGGCCGAAAACCGCATCAACTTCTTGCTCGGCCGCTTCCCTCAGTCGGTGAAGCGCAGCCCCGCCAGCTTTCAGACGCCGTTGCCGGACCTCATTGCGTCGGGGTTGCCGTCCGCGCTCTTCGAAAATCGGCCCGACGTGAAAGCGGCCCAACTCGGGCTAGAGGCCGCAAAGCTGGACGTGAAGTCCGCAAAGGCAAACTTCTACCCATCGCTGAGTATCGATGCGGCGGCGGGTTACGAGGCGTTCAACCTCAAGCACCTCGTCACCACGCCGGAGTCGTTGTTGTACAACATCGCGGGCAACCTCACCGCGCCGCTGCTCAATCGACGAGCCATCAAGGCCTCGTACTTCGGCGCCAACGCACGACAGCTGCAGGCCGTCTACACCTACGAACGCACGATCCTCAGGGCGTACACGGAGGTCGTGAACAACCTCGCCATGATCAAAAACCTGGGCAAGAGCTACGAGCTACGCTCGCAGCAGGTCGACGCGCTGATCGAGTCCGTCGATATCTCCAACGTCTTGTTCCAGTCGGCGCGCGCGGACTACATGGAAGTCCTGTTGACGCGACGTGATTCGCTCGATGCGCAGATGGAGCTGATCGAGACCAAAAACCAGCAGAAGCAGGCGATGGTCAACGTGTACCAGGCGCTCGGTGGTGGTTGGCGCTGAGGCACTGCCTGGGTAGGCCACCTTTACAGACCCGACGCCGACCTGCGAGGCAGCGTCACGAAACCGGAAGTAGGACCAATGAAAGCGTTGAACATCCCTGTCTTCGTCCTGACGATGCTTTCCTGCCCCTTCATGGCTGCGTGCGACACCAGCCGGGCGCAGCAACAAGAGGGTCACCAAGAAGAGCAGCGCAGGATTATCGTCACTAGCCCCGTTGCAGAAGACGTGGTTGGGACGCGAACATACGTGTGCCAGATCCACTCGCGCCGCCACATCGAGATCCGCGCCATCGACTCGGGCTATCTCCAGCAGGTGCACATTCAGGAAGGCCAGTCAGTCAAGCAGGGCGCTTCGATGTTCGAGATTGTGCCCGTTCTCTACAAGGCCAAGCTCGACTCGGAGGCTGCCGAGGCCGAGGTCGCAGAGATCAAGTACAACAACACCAAGAGTCTGACTGCCAAAGCAGTGGTCTCCAACCAAGAGTTGGCGCTGGCGAACGCCGAGCTGGCCAGGGCACGTGCAAAAGTCGGGCTGGCGCAAGCCGAGCTCAACTTCACCGAGCTGAGGGCACCGTTCGACGGCATCATCGATCGGCAGTACCAGCAGCAAGGCAGTCTGGTCAGTGAAGGCGACGTCCTCTCCACCTTGTCCGACAACCAGGTGATGTGGGTCTACTTCAACGTTCCGGAGGCCCGCTACCTCGAATACAAAGCCAGCCTGAACAAGAACCCAGAGGGCCTCGACATCGAGCTCAAGCTGGCGAACGGCGAGATCTTTCCCTACAAAGGGAAGATCGGCGCCATCGAGGCGGACTTCAACAACGAGACCGGCAACATCGCGTTCCGCGCCGACTTCCCCAACCCCGACAACCTGCTGCGTCACGGTCAGACGGGGACCATCCTGATGCATCAGAAGGTGCGCGGCGCCGTGGTCATTCCGCAGCGGGCGACCTTCGAGATCCTCGCCAACAAGTACGTCTTCGTGGTCGAGCCCGACACGAAGACGCCGGGGGCTCCACCGGGCGTTGGCGATGGCCACGAGCCGGGCGTCGGCGAGGGTCACGAGCCGGCCGCGAAGCTCGGCCAGGCCGCTGCTGCACACGGCGGTGAACACGGCGCCAAAGAGGGCGGGCAGTACGGCGTCGTCCGCCAACGCCAGATCTTCATTCAGGATGAGATGGACGACATCTATCTCATCAAGAAGGGCGTCAGCGTGACCGACCGAATCATCTTCGAGGGTCTTCGTCAGGTTCGAGACGGCGACAAGGTGAAGTACGAGTTGCAGTCGCCCCAAGAGATCCTCAGTCACCTGAAGAACCACGCCGAGTAGGAACTATCTTATGTTTGGAAAGTTTCTCCATCGGCCGGCACTGGCCATCGTCATCTCGTTACTCATTCTGTTCATGGGTGGCCTATCGATCAAGATGTTGCCCATCTCCCAGTTTCCGGACGTCGCGCCGCCGACCGTGCGCGTGTCGATCTCGTATCCGGGAGCCAGCGCCAAGATCTTGATCGACTCGACACTGGTGATCCTGGAGCAGGCGATCAACGGCGTCCCGTACATGCGTTACATGGTCGGCGACGCCACCAGCGCTGGCGAAGGAACGATCACCATCGTCTTCGAGCCTGGCACAGACCCCAACAGCGCGGTCATGCAGGTGAACAACAGAGTGTTGGCGGTGAAGAGCCAGCTCCCTGAGATCGTGCAGCGTGAGGGCCTCATCGTTCTGCAGAACATGACCAGCATGTTGATGTACGTAAACATCTACAGCACGGACCCGAGCGTCGATCAGAACTTCCTCTACAACTTCACGTCCGTAAACGTCCAGCGCGACCTCAAGCGTATCCCTGGCGTCGGTCGAGCAGATATCCTCGGCAACCGCGCCTACGCGATGCGCGTCGAGCTCGATCCCGACCGCATGCGCGCCTACAGCGTGTCTGCCGAAGAAGTCATGAAGGCGCTCGCCGATCAGAGCATGATCGGCTCGCCCGGACGGCTTGGCCAAGCGACGGGGACCACGTCGCAGACCCTCGAGTACGTGTTGACCTGGGTCGGGCGCTACACGACGCCAGAGCAGTACGGAAACGTCATCCTGAAGGCCAACCCCAAGGGCGAGAACCTGCGGCTCAAAGACGTCGCCGAGGTCAAGCTGGGCTCGTCGTTCTACGACCTTTACTCGGACCTCGACGGCGATCCGTCCGCCGCCATCGTGCTCAAACAGATCCCGGGGTCCAACGCCGCCGACGTGATCAAGCAGGTCAAGGCAAAGCTCGAGGAGATCAAAGCAAAGACCTTCCCGCCGGGGATGGACTACAAGGTCACCTACGACGTCTCGGGCTTCTTGGACGCTTCGATCGACAAGGTGCTGCACACTCTGTTCGAAGCGTTCGTGCTGGTCTCTCTGGTCGTGTTCCTGTTCCTCGGAGACTTCCGAAGCACGTTGATCCCAACTCTCGCGGTTCCGGTCTCCCTCATCGGAAGCTTCTTTTTTATGCAGGCCTTCGGCCTGTCGATCAACCTGATCACACTCTTCGCGCTGGTGCTCGCGATCGGCGTCGTGGTCGATGACGCGATCGTCGTGGTCGAAGCCGTGCATGAAAAGATGAACACCAAACACCTGTCTCCATACAGGGCGACCTACGAGGTCGTAAACGAGATCAGTGGCGCGATCATCGCGATCACGCTCGTGATGACTGCGGTGTTCATTCCTGTGACCTTCGTTCCTGGCCCGGTGGGGGTCTTTTACCGCCAGTTCGGCATCACGATGGCATCGGCGATCGTCCTCTCGGGCGTGGTCGCGCTGACCCTGACACCCGTGCTCTGCGCGATGATCCTGAAGCCGCACGGCCAGGGCGGACAAAAAGGCGGTCTGCTCGGTCTGCTCAGCGACCGCTTCGACACGATGCCTGAGAGCAAGGCCAGAGTCTTGCGGGCGGTCGTGAGCACGCTGCTGACCATCGCTGTCGCCGTCGGCGTCTACTTCGCACTGCACAACCATACCGTCCACGAGCTGGTGGGCGAGACGCTCGAGCTCACCGAGACGCGCATCTACGTCATCACGGCCCTGATCGCCGCCTTGTCCTTCTCGTCGTTTCGCGCTCGATTGTCGGGAACCGTTGGGCGCGTGAAGCAGCGCGGACCCATCGGCATCCTCCTCTATCGGTTCGATCGTGGGGTCGAGAGGGTGACCGGCGTCTACGCGGCCATCGTGGGGCGGATCATCTCGCGGCGTCTGCTGACGGTGATACTCATCGCTGCCTTTAGTTTTGGCATCCTGTTCGTGACCAAGGTGCTGCCCAGCGGCTTCATCCCGCTGGAAGACCAGGGCATGATCTACGGCATCATCCAGACGCCTCCAGGTTCGACCCTCGAGTACACCAATGCAAAGAGCCATGAGCTGGCGACCATCTGCAAAGAGCTCGGCGAGGTCACCTCGGTGGCCTCGGTCGCCGGCTACGAGGTTCTGACCGAAGGTCGTGGCTCCAACGCGGGCACCGTGCTCATCAACTTGAAGCCTTGGGCGGAGCGCACACGAACATCCAAGCAGATCATCGAAGAGCTCGAGGAGCGAGGACGAAGGATTGCCAACGTCAAGCTCGAGTTCTTCGAGCCGCCCGCGGTTCCCGGCTTCGGTGTGGCCGGTGGATTCTCGGTGAACTTGCTCGATAAGACCAACAGCAACGACTACGAGTTGCTCGCCGAGCAGACCGACAAGTTCATGAGTGCCTTGTCCAAGCGCAAGGAGCTGAAGGGCCTATTCACCTTCTTTGCCGCCACCTATCCGCAGTACGAGATCTTGATCGACAACGAGGCCGCCATGCAAAAGGGGGTGTCGATCCGCGATGCGATGGACAACCTCTCCATCGTCGTCGGTAGCACCTGGGAGCAAGGCTTCGTCCGCTTCGGGCAATTCTACAAGGTCTACGTCCAGTCCAAGCCAGAGTTTCGGCGTTACCCGCGGGATCTCGACAATCTATTCGTGAAGAACGACAAGGGCGACATGGTCCCTTACTCGGCCTTTATGTCGCTCAGAAAGCTGCAAGGGTTGAACGAGATCTCTCGCTACAATCTCTACCCGACGGCACCCATCCAAGGTGAAGCCGCGAAGGGGTACAGCAGCGGTCAGGCCATCGCAGCCGTGAAAGAAGTCGCCGCAGCAACGCTGCCCCCCGGCTTCGACATCGGCTGGACAGGTCTCTCTTACGATGAGGCCCAGGCCGGCAACGACGCTTTCTACATCTTTTTGGTCGTCGTGATGTTCGTGTACCTGGTCTTGGTCGGCCAATACGAGAGCTTTGTCCTCCCGCTGGGCGTGCTGTTCTCGTTGCCCATCGGCATCTTTGGGTCTTTTCTGCTCCTGAAGGCGCTCGGACTGTCGAACGACGTCTACGCCCAGATCGGTCTGGTGATGTTGGTCGGCTTGCTCGGCAAGAACGCGATCTTGATCATCGAGTTCGCCGTCCAGCGCCGCCGTGAGGGCCTGAGCTTCATGGATGCAGGTATCGAAGGCGCGCGGCTACGTTTCCGGCCCATCATGATGACGTCGTTCGCGTTCATCGTCGGCCTGATTCCGTTGGTTCGCGCCACGGGGGCAGGGGCGATCGGAAATCGGACGATTGGTTCGACCGGCGTCGGCGGCATGTTGCTGGGTACGGTGATCGGCGTCTTCGTGATCCCCGGCCTGTACTACTTGGTCGCCAAGATCTCTGATGGACGCTCGCTAATCCGCGACGAGCATGACGAGCCTCTGACCGAGACGTTTAGTCACCCCCCGCCCGCTCCGAGCGCCCACGAGCAAGACCTCGATGAAGACGGGGCGTGACCTGCAGGCGTCGTAGATTCTACTAGACCGCGGCGGCTCGGGAGAGGCGTGCGATAGAAGGGGTGCGGCCAAGGGCGGCCTGCTCGCGAAGCTCGAAGCGGAACGTGGTGCCTCTGCCGGGTTCGGAGCTCAGCTTCAATAGTGCGCCATGGGCGTCGCACGCAGCCTTCACGGCAGCCATGCCAATGCCGCGCCCAGACGTCTCGCTCGCTTCGGCGCGTGTGGACACGCCGTCGGCAAACAGCGCCTGCACGGCGTCTGCGTTGGTGTTGGCGGGCATGCCGAGCGCGTGTGCGCGTGCGAGCAGCTTGTCCCAGGCGATGCCGCGCCCGTCGTCGCTGACCTCGATCACCAGCGCGCCGCGTCGCTCGCGCGCGACCAGCTGCAGTTTGGATGGCCCCTGTTTGCCCGCGCTCGCGCGCTCCTCGGGGGTGTCGAGTCCGTGATCGACGGCGTTGGCGAGCACGTGCGGCAGCACCTGCCACAACCAGCTGAGGCTGGCGCTGCCCTTGACGCCGTCGGCATCGACGACCAGCTGCACGTCGCCTTTGTTCATCCGCACGGCGAGCCGGCGTGCGCTCTCGCCGATGCGCCACAGCTTGGGCGAGACGGGCAGCAGCGACAGACGCGTGGTCAGGCGCAGCAGGTCGTCGTAGGCAGCGTGCGCTCGGATGGCGGTGGACAGCTCGTCGAGCTCGCTCTGCTCGACGGTGAGAGCGCGGCCACCCTCGCCGAGGAAACCGAGGGCCCGCTTCTCGAGCGCCTCCCAGCTGGCGCGCAGCTGCGCACGGTGCGCCTCGCTGGGTGGAGTGCGCTCGGGCAGGCACTCATCCTCGATGGCGTGCACCAGACGCGCCATGCTGCGCAGCCCAAACAGACCGAAGTTGCCTTTGAGTGTGTGCAGGTCGCGCAGGGTGAGCGTGATGTCGCGCGGCGCGCCTGAGAGCGCCGCAGCCAGCCCGCCCGTGATCACAATTTCGCCACGGGCCCGCTGTGCAGGGCCTGTTAACCCTTCCACTCGTAGCGCCGATCGAGCTTTCCGAGCTGACTGGTGAAGCCTTCGACGCTCATGTTGGTGAACTCCTGGCTGGGGTGAGAGCCGAGTGTGACCACCATGCGCACACTCTCGCCGGACGGGAAGAACGTGACCTGGATGATGCTCTCGTAGGGCTCGACGCCGGGGAGGAAGTCGATGACGTGCGTCAGCTCGAGACGGTCGAACGGAGAAAGCTCGCTGAACTTGCCGCGTGTCTCGTGCGACACGGGTTGTCCCATCTGCTTCATGGCGGCGATCTGCTCGGGCGCGTCGGCGATCATGTCGTAGTGCAGCCGACCGCCGAGACGTGCTTCGAGGGTGTGCACCTCGACGCGAAACCCCTCGGGGCCCCACCACGACTCGAACCCATCTTTGGTGGTCCACAGCGACCACAGCTCTTGCACCGATGCGCGGTAGGTGCGCTCGACGACGACACTCTGGTTCTTGCTGCTCGCGCGTGCCGACTGCTTGGTGTCACTCATGCTTGGGCTCCTTGGCTCTCGTTTTGTGAGTCTTCTGTTTGTGGGACTTCTGTCGGTTCGCGAGCGCCGCGCCAAAGCGGTCGAGGCGAGCCTCCCACAGCTCGCGGTACGACGAGAGCCATTGGTCGAGCTCACGAAAGGGCTGCGCACGCAACGCGTACAGCCGGCGCTGCCCGTCGGGCCGCATGGAGACGAAGCCCGCCTCGGACAGGATGCGCAGGTGGCGAGAGACCCCCGACTGGTGGACTCCGGCCTGCTCGACGATGTCGTTGACCTGCTGCTCCCCGTGACGCAGCACCTCGACGATGCGGCGCCGCGTGGGATCAGCGAGCGTCTGGAAGGTGTCTAAATGCATGGTTGTGTATATGCATTGTTGTGCATTTGTATGGCCGTTCTGTCAAGCGCTCTCGCGCCGCGGCGACCTCCAACTACATCCGTAGTTGACGGCCGCGCTGGCTCGACTACAGTTGTAGCTGTGACCAAAGACGGCCTCACCGATCTGCAGCTCTCCGTCATGAAGGCCCTGTGGGCCGTGGGCGAGGGCTCCGTGGCCGAGGTGCTGGCTGCCCTGGTCGAAGACGGCAAGACCTTGGCGCCCACCACCGTCGCGACGTTGCTGCAGCGCCTGAGCAAGCATGGCTGGGTAGAGAGTCGCAAGGTGGGCCGTTTGCTGCTCTACAGCGCCAGCGTGGACCAGAAACAAGCGGCGACTGGCGCGCTGCAGCGTGTGGTGCGCGCCTTCTTTGGTGGCAGCGTCTCCGCGCTCACCGCGCAACTGCTCGAGTCCGAAGAGCTGACAGCCAGTGAGTTGCGCGAGATGCGTAGCCTGGTCAAAAAGAAGGAGCCCTGACTGTGGAGCTCCCTGCGCTGCTGTCGCCAACTGCAGAAACGAGCCACTCGCTCACGTGGTTTTCGGTGTTGCTCACGTACGGTGTCCAGGCGGGTGTCTGGGCGCTCGTAGCCGCCCTCCTGGCCAAGCTCGGCTCGCAGCGGGCCTCCTCTCAGAACGTGATCTGGAAGGTCGCGTTCTTTTTCCCGCTCGTCTCCCTGCTGCTATCCCTGACGGTTCCCGAGCAGCTCTCGTTCCGGGCTCTTCTGTTCGCTGCACCCTCGCGCAGCGAAGGCTCCCCGCTGGTGGCGCTCGCGTCCGCGGCCGTAGCGCGCACGCTCGACTCTTCGCGTCTGCCCTCCTGGCTCGTGTGGCCCGCGCGCGGTGGTCGTGGCTCCTGGCTCGTCGCAGCGGCCGTCGTCGGTGCGTGCGCGCTCGGGCTCGTGCGCTTCATCGCCTCGGCGGCGCGACTGTGGTCTCTACTCCGGGCGCGGACGCCGGTTGCGGATCCACGCCTATTGCAGCGCTTCTATCGTCTGCACGCTCGCACCCGCACCCAACGTGTTCGCCTGACGGAGAGCAGTCTGGTGTCCGGACCGATGGTGCTGGGAGCGTGGGAGGTCTGCATCCCGCGCGACCAGCTCGCTCAGCTCAGCGATGGCGAGGTCGACGCAGTCTTCGCGCACGAGCTCGCTCACCTCGAGCGGTGCGACGGGCTGTGGTTTCCGCTCGTCGGTCTCATCGAGGCGGTGCTCTGGCTGCAACCGCTCAACCGCTGGGTGGCGGCGCGCTACCGTCACTCCGCGGAGCTTGCGTGCGACGACCGAGCCGTGGAGCTCACACAGGCTCCGCTCGACCTGGCGCGAGCCCTGACGCAGATGGCTGAGCTCGCAGCACGCTGGCCGGTGCAACGTCGAGTCTGGGATCCGGCGATGGCGGGCGTCCTGGGTGCCCGCGTGTTGCGCGTGCGACGGTTGGTCGCGTGGAGCACCACATCGCCAACGGGACGGGCTGGCAATGTCCACACCAAACAACGCGTGCTCGTCCTGCTCGCGAGCATCGTCACGGTGTTGCTCGTCACGTCACGGATGCGCATCGACCTGCGTGCCGAGCAGGATGTTGTTTCCTCTCCTCGCGCTGAAGCTCGCCCTCGACAAACTGGACGTACAAGGTGCGTACAGCGACGAGGGGAGACCGTGGGCCGGAAGGTGCGCCAGCACGTGAAAGACCGCCTCCGCCCAGCTCGGCGGACGAGTCTGCACAATGATGGGCGTGGTTTTTCGCGCTCCCGTCACCTGCCGCCATCCTTCCGCCTGCTACGTCGGAGCTGAGCCTCGTCGCGCGAACGACTCGTCGAAGCGCGCGGGGCTTCCGCGCGCGAGCGCATCGTGGAGAGCTCGACGTCTATCACGGCTCGAGCCGGACTCGCTGTTTGCTGCGCGCCTGCGGGTCGAGCGCATGCGAATACACCGCCAGCGATGAATTCTGGCCGGACAACCCGAGCGAGCTCTGCAGACACTCAGGTGGTCCTCGCGAACAATCGTTGAGGCGCGCGCACCGCGTTGCTTGTTCGGTAAGCTCGACGACTCTGACATTGTGCTTCCATGGGCTACTCGCTAGCCGGCCATGAACCTGGCATGAGCTAACGCGACGCTCTTCCTTCGCGCCCCCGCGCGCCGAAGAGCGAACCGACCTTGGGGGGGATCTGACTATGCATGACGCGGTACGCATCACGTTTGCTGCGCTTCAACTTCGAGACCAAAGATCCCATTGCCGGCGCGACCAGCTCCCAGGTCAACCGACACACCAGCTTCTCCACGATCATCCCTCGCAACCGCGAGAAGGCGTTCTTGGCGGAGCGCGACACACTCACGGTCGATGGTGTCGAGGTGCTGACGCGCGCCAACACGCTCAACGTGACACCCGCGCTGCAGCCGCAGGTGCGCTCGCAGATCGTGGCCGCGTTCTACCTCTTCGATCGAAGTCTCACGCCCGGCAGCTACGGCCCGGGAGATGGCAAGAGCACGGGCGAGTCGATCGTGAAGGGCTCCTTCGTCAACAGCGCCGACCTCTTCGTGCCCACCGCGACGCCCAAGTTCGTCGAGGTCAAGTTCAATGGTCGGACCCTCAAGGTGCCCAACTGGCCGTCGGCGGCGGGCTACTCGATCGTGTTGGTGAACTAAGGCTAGCTTGGTGAGGAGGTCGTCATGACCTCCTTGGCCTCAGCAGCGGCGAGCGATGTCGAGCTGCCGCAGCCGCGTCCAGTGGCACACGCATCAAGACAGTCATACTGTTCATCGCCGCGCGATAAGCCAGTCCTCACTCCGGCGCTGCTCGCAGCTGATTGCTGGAGCCGTCGAGCCGTGCGAGTCTGAGATCGCGTCGTATGTTCCGCGATGCGCCGGAAATGTCGGCGCGTGCGGACGCCAGCCAACATCTGCGGCTACCCCAGCGCGCTCAGATCACGGCGCGCGTTGACGTGTGAAGCTAGCCGCGCGTCGAAGCGCGCCCTCTGGCGCGCGAGCGAAAAAGCGACAATTCGTAAGAAGTGAATGGTGTTCGCGTCATCTTCGATAGACCGCGCTACATTAGGAGCATGTCTTCGACGTATCGCGCGGTCATCTTCGACATGGACGGAACCATGGTCGACAACATGCGTTACCACGCGGATGTGTGGCTGGTGCTGGCGGCGCGACTCGGCGTCGAGGTCACGCGCGAGACCTTCGCGCAGGACTTCGCGGGCAAAAAAAACGACGAGATCCTCGCGCAGCTGGACAGCACGTTGTCACCCGCCGACGTGCAGCGCCTGAGCCAGGAAAAAGAGTCGCTCTACCGCGCGGCGTACGCGCGCCACCTTCGCCCCATGCCGGGGTTGTTGGCGTTCCTGGCGGCGCTTCGCGGGCATGCGATTCCCTGTGCGGTGGCCACGACGGCGCCTCGTGAGAACCGCGACTTCGTGCTCGAGGGGCTCGCACTACGCACTGCGTTCACGGTCATCATGGGCGCCGAGTCCATCCGACGCGGCAAGCCGCACCCGGATATCTTCTTGCGCACCTCCGACGACCTTGGGGTGAGCCCGGCGGAGTGTCTCGTGTTCGAAGATGCCACCAACGGCGTGCACGCCGCCCGTGCGGCGGGCATGGACGTCGCAGGCGTGCTCACCACCACCGATGCCGAGGCGCTACGTAGCGCAGGCGCCCGCTGGACCATCCGTAGCTACAGCGTGCTGCCTCACGAGCTGCTCACCGCGTTGGGCCTAACGACCTGAGCCCGGGTTCACTGGCTGAGCACAAAACGTTTGAGCGTGACGATGCGGTCGGTGATCACTTCTTCGGCGTGGGCGCGCTGCTCGACGGTCAGCAGCTGGTACGCACCCAGTAGCCACGTGCGCTGCTGGGCGCGCCGCGCGGTCTTGTCATGGCCCGGCCCGAGCGCGTCGTAGCGGTGCTCCCACATCGTGCGTAGCTCGACCTCGACCTGCGCTGCACTCGGGTGCATGTGCATGAACGCCGAGAAGCGAGCGATGTGCTGCTCGGCAGACAGACTCTGCTTGGACCGCTCGTTGGGAACCGAGCGGATCAGAGCACGTAAGGTCTGCTCTTGTGCGTCGCTGAGGTCGCCTACCAGATCCTCGATGGCCTTGAGGCTGCGTTTCTCGATCTCCTTCGTGCGCTCGGCGGGCGACTTATCAAGCTCTTTGTACTGGTCTCTGAGGTCGTCTCGCATGCGTGCGCAGAAGTGATCGACCTGGCGATCGTCGAGGCGGGCGAGGATGGCCGCAAGGCGCGGCGCGAGCAGCTGCACGGTGACATCGAGCCGCGTGTCGTAGTGGCGCTGCAGACGCGCGATGGCCTCTGCGTCGAGCCCCTGATGGATGCCTTGACGCACCTCGCGCAACAGGCTGATCCAGTGCGGCAGCTCGCTGCTGCGCGCGATCACCAGGCTCTCGTCGACGGTCGCTCGCGCGAGATCTTTTTGCGCTGACGTCAGGTCGAGGTAGCTGTCGAGCTTGCGGGTGATGTACCACGGCACGATGCGCTCGCCCGCGGCCGTACAACCTACCGCCAGGCTGCCCAGCAGCGCAGCGAGCACGAGCCGATACCACACACGGAGCGCGCCTCGAGCAGCCATATCGGCACAATAGCCCACGCTGCACCCTCGCACGACCGGCCACGCCGACCACGGCGTGACAAGCGGCTGTCGGTCCGCGGCCCTCGGCGTGGCGCCTCTCACCAGATGTATCGAAACGAAAACAGCCCACCCACGTCGCGTGGTCTGCCCGATGCGCGTGCATCGGCACCAAGCTCAGGCACCTGCGCCAGCAGTCCGTAGGCACTCAGGCCGAGCTGCAGGTCGGCGCGCCCGGCGTAGTAGAGACCGACCGCGAGGCGATGCTCGAGCGCGGACTGGCGGGTGGTCGCACCGTCGTCGGACTTGCGGCGACTCGACAGCGGAATGAGCACGTACTCACCCACCAGGTCGAGCGGGACGCCGCGTGATGCACCACTCAGGTCGGCCGCGAGCCCGAACATGGTCTGACTGAGCTTGCTGGTCTCGCGCAGCTGGGTGGAGCCGTCTGACGTGATCTCGAACTGATTGGACGTGTACGACGAGCGCTCGAACATGAAGCTCGCCATGGCCTGCACGCCGACGAATGCTCCCAGAGCTGCCGCCGCCGTGAGTGTGCCCGAAGTACGAAAGCCGCTCGTCGACGTCAGCAGGCCACGCGCGGCCTGCATGAGTGCACGATCGAGGCGAGCACGCTCGGCCTCTGCACTCTTGATGCTGCCTGCGAGCGCGCGCGCCGCCGTCTGCTCGCCGATCGCGCGGACACTCTGATAAAAGCGCGCAATACCAGCCTTTTGTCCGCCGTAGTAGCCACCCTGCGCGCGCAGTGCGAGCTGCACGTGCGTGGTACGCACCAAGCGCAACAACAGCCCACCGTTGCCGCCAGCTTCGAAGTCAGCACCGGTGCCGAGCAGGGTGGGCGTGTTGGTGCCGATGCGCGCGTTTCCGTAGAAGTCGAAGGTCAGCGCGAGCACGGGCAGGACACGGATCTGCACGTCGAGCCCCTCGGTCGCGCTGGCGGTAGACAGGTCGATCAGCTTTTGTGTCGCGCTGCCTGTGGTGGTGTCGGTGGGAAACTCGGGCGTCCTGCGCAGCTCGAAGCCAGCGCGTACGCCAAAGGTGCTGACCACGAACGAGCTCGGCACGAACTGCGCGAAGGGAAACTGGTGGCCGCCCATGACGCGCCCCTGGCCCTGTGCGGGCGGGACTTTGCTGACGACTGCCGGTGAGCCAGCCAGAGGACTCGCGTCTTCTGCGCGTGCGACCGAAGCGACTGAAGCGACCGACGCGACTGAGATTGGACACCACAACAGACAACGGAGAAGACACGAACGGAGTACGACCCACGACATGCGCGCAGCATAACCTGACGAGCAGCCAGCGCACGTAACACCATGAGCCCTTCTCGGTCCCCGATGGGGGACAGAGCCGATGGCGCACGGACGTAGAAGTCCACTAGCGGCAGGTCGTTCGGCGCCTAGTGACGACTCTCCACAATTGCGCGTAACCCAACACACTCAGACAACGACTCAGTCCCCTTCGAGGGTAGGGACCAGACCAAGCAGCAACATACGTGACGCGCCGGTAGACAGCGCGATCTCCACCAGCGCGGCGTGGGCGTGGGCGCGCGTACGCTCGTCGTCGGTGCGTGTCAGCGCGCGCTCGAGCGACTGCTTGGCCAGCTCCCAGTCGCCCACTTGTGCGTACGCGATGCCACGTAGCGTGAGGCCCAGCGCGCTGTCGAGGCGGCCCACCAGCGCGAGTGCCGAGAGCGGCTCGCCTCGCGCGAGTGCACGTCCCGCCGCTACGACCAAGGGAGAGTTTGTCTTCACTCGTGCACCGTCGCTCAAGGTGTCTCGAAAAGGGCGGCTCGACCACGCTCACGCCGCTCCGCGCGCCATGGATGTTACTCCCCCGCGTCTCCCCTTCGCACTAGCGTGGACTCATGACGACAAGACAAAGCGCCAAGGTAGTCCGCGAGCTGGTACCGCTCGACCAGGGCCGTATCCACGGCGTCACGTTCGACAGCGAACACCAGCTCGTGTGGTTTGCACGCGACGACGAGCTCGTCGCGTTCGACCCCGCGAGCGAGCGGGTGGTGCGACGTTTTGTGGTGCCTGGTGCGTGCGCCGGCACGGCGTTCGATGGCGAGCACCTGTACCAGCTAACCAAGCGTGAGATCCTGGTCGTTCGCCCTGCGGACGGTCGTGTCGTAAGGCGGCTGCCGCTACCCAGCCAGGGCATGTGCAGCGGCATGTCTTGGGCCGACGGCCACCTGTGGGTCGGTCAGCCGTTCGAAGCCAAGATCCACAAGCTCGATGCCAAGACCGGCGAGCTGGTCAAGACGCTGTCTTCGGACCGCTTCGTGACGGGCGTCTCGTGTGTCGACGGCGCGCTGTGGCACGCCACCAGCGAAGACGGTAAGCCCTGCGAGCTGCGCCGGCTCGCCAACGATGGAGCGGTCGAAGAGACACTCATGGTCGACGTCGCGCGTATCGCGGGGCTAGAAGGGACCCCCGACGGCGCCTTCTGGTGCGCAGGCGAGTCCGGCAAGGTCGAAAAGAAGGCGGTCGTGCTAGCCACGAACGCGGGCACTCCAGCTCCCGCTAGTGCTCTGCTGCGCCCGGCCGATGCGACCCACTGTGATGGGTACTTCAATGCATACGATCGCCTGCGGGGCTTCGTGAGCCTCAACGGCAGCACGCCGGTCGACGCTTCGGGAGCCACTATACAACCTAGAAATGTTGATTCCGACGCCGCTGATGCGTGCTCACACGATGCGCAAGACGTAGCGGTCGCCAGCTACAACATCTCCATCCCCGGGTCGGATGGCGGTTGCACGCCCGGTGTGACGAGGCGGCCAGATGGATCGGGCTATATCGACCTCTACTACCTGCAAATCGTCTGCCGCTAGAGAGGCGCAGTTCGCATCCAAGGCGTGCACGGCGCCTGGACGCGAGCTCCTGTAGACACGCCTCAGCAGGCCCACGTCGTGTTCTAACGTGGTGACGACGCAGGCTGCCAGCGTTGGTCGGCACCTTGAACGTTTGCAGGCTTCGAGAGCGCGCTGGCAAGCCCTGAAGCCGCCGCGCGTCAAATCAACCGGGTGGGTGTATCGCTCCGACAGTCACAGCTTTGCCGTCCGCCTTGGACCTCTAGATCGAACGGCTGCGCTTGCGGCGTGCGAGCAGCGCGCTGAGTGCCAGTAGCGACCACGCTGCGCCCGAAGACCCCGTGTTCGACGGTGCTACCGAGCAGCCGCCATCGTCGACCTTGGCCGGTGTTGTAACCTCATCATCTGACGACGATGCCTTGCCAGCATCCCTCTTGGTGCCTTTGCCTGCGTCTTTGGTGCTACCGACAGCAGTCGAGTCGTCGTCGCTGTCGTCGTCGTCAGTGCCCTCGCCTGGAGGTGCAGTGCCGGGCTTGCTGGAACCCGCATCCTTGGCCGTAGGTTTGCTACTGCCTGCATCCTTCACTGTGACCCCTGCATCCGCAGTCGGACTGCCTGCGTCGCTCGAAGCGGGAACACCGGCATCGTTCGATGCGATGGGGGGGGAGTCCTTGGCGGCGCACTGTTCGCCCTTGTTACTCACTGCGTCTTTCGTGGTCCCCGCACTGCTCGTTGCCCCTTTGACGAGCTTGATGTCGATGCACCGGTGGTAGATGTCTTCAAAGGAGTCTTTCGGATCCGTGCAGGAGTCCGGAGGGCAGTAGGCCCCGTGCGCAACATCTTCCATAACCTGGATGACTTGAATCGTGCAGTTGGCGCACTCGACATTCGGCAGCTTAACATTCCACGCCCACTTCTTTCCAAAGGCGGCGCTGGCTGGATGAGAATCGAGGTTGTCCCAAAGCACGGCCGCACCTCCGGTTGCGGACGTGACGTTGCAGAAGTCAGAGTCGCCGCACTTGTCGGCTCCATCGAAGGGGCATTTTCGATCCGCTTCGATGGGCTTGATCGATTTGGGGGAGACAAAGTTGTCATCGCCGTCGTTGTCGAACGCGATGCGGAAGTAACTGGGATGAGGGATGTCTTCCGATATCTCGAGCTTGATGGTCGCACCGGGCTCAAACGTATACGTAGGGCCGTCGCCCTTCTTGCCATCGCAGGGAAACGACTTCTGCGGGTCTTTGCCGGTCTCCACCACCGTGTCGCGGCTCTTCAGCGCCCCGACCATACTGATATGCGCATGCGCCGGCGTAGCCAGCAGCGCGCTCGCGCTCACTGCGAGCGCTGCTAGAGCCATCGTTAAGTTAGTCGTCTGCATAAAACCCTCTCTTCTGACTTCATCGAGGAAACGGAACCTGAGTGTTGTGTGCGCCGCGGCTTACGCGGTCTCGGCTGCGTCTTCTTGCTCAGCCATGGTGTGACGCAGGCGCTGCAGCTGGTCGCGCAGAGCCACCATCTCGTGTGGCGGCAGAGGCGAGTTGCAGATCAACGTGATGGGTACGGCGCGCGCCTTCTTTTTGAGTGCGCGACCCGTGCGGCTGACGCGCACGAACAGCTCGCGCCCATCGGCGCTGGAGCGCTCGCGCGCGATCAGACTCTTTTGTTCGAGCCGCCGCAGCAGAGGTGTGAGTGTGCCGGAGTCGAGATCGAGCCGGTCACCGAGCGCGGTCACGGTCGGGCGCAGCTGGTTTTCATGATCCCACTCCCACAACACCAACATGACCAGGTACTGCGGATAGGTCAGGTCGAGCTCGGCTAGCAGCGGCTGGTAGGCACGCTGCACACCGCGCGCAGCTGCGTGCAGCGCAAAGCAGAGCTGGTTGTCCAACGCGAGAAGAACCTCGCTCGGAATGGCATCGAAGGGCGACGGGGCTGACGGCATACGGAGGTGCCCGCACACTAGATTGTGCGCAACTCAACGTCAACGCCGATTCCCAAACTCGCGATGCATGCCTGTATTGGTCTGTTCCGGGTGGACTGGCACTGCCTTCCCGAGCCACTCCGAGCGACAAAGTCAGCCAATGATGCGTGCGTTCCCACCCGTTTCTCCGCCTCAGCCAAAACCCTGCACGCAGGACAGAAGTCCCAGCGACACCAAGCGCGACGAGCCCGACTCGGTGCATCGCTGCAGCGCGCACGAAACCGCCGAGGCATTTCTCTCCACAGCGCAGTGACGCCAACCGCACCCATCAACCCTCCGAGCAAGCGCGAAAGGCCATCACCAAAGCGGACGCCAGCCCAAACACGGGCCCATCCAAATCAGTCGCGCGCAAAGCGCCACCGACGGCATGCGGTTCCGCCTAACAGAGAACTGGTTCCCATCCAGAGGCTGCTCCTGCGTCGTACGCGTGCCCGTGCACGACGCCTCTCGGCGTTCTTCAGTTTTGTGTACGGGCACGGGCACGCGTACGAATGAAGCATCAGAGATGGGAACGAGAACAGCGACTGGCGGAACCACCGCGTAACTCAACCGTGGCAGGCGAGTGCGCACAAACAGGCCCGCCGGTGCCCAGTCGCGGCAACAGACAAGCGACACGTGAGCGACCGCCGCCCCCAAATCTGATCGCCGCAGAGAAGAGCGAAGCGCGAGCAACGCCACACGCCAAGCGCCAAGGCCACTCAACCGACCAGCGCCACGAGCCCCGCCACCGA
>JBEGTL010000075.1:0-20985 GCA_041179425.1 Pseudomonadota bacterium
GAGCAGGACGGAGCGCCGCGGCCGACAGCGCACGAGTTCCGTGTGCTCGACGAGGGCACGAATACGACACCGCGCTGGGTAGAAGAGCGCACGCAGCCCGTCGATGGATTCGATGGAGAACCGTGGCGCATCGCGGGCATCGGCACCGACGTCACCCGGCGCCACGAGCTCGAGGCCGCGCTGCGTCAGTCGCAAAAGATGGAGGCCGTGGGTCAGCTCGCGGGCGGCGTCGCGCACGACTTCAACAACATGTTAACCGCCATCCTGCACGCGGCCGAAGAGCTCAGCGTGTTGGCGACCACCGACGACCAGCGGCGCCTGTCCGAGCTGGTCATCTCCGCCGCCGAGCGCACGGCCGATCTCACGCGCAAGCTGCTGTCGTTCTCGCGCAAGGGGCGGGTGCGCTCGACACCCGTCGACGTGCACAGCGTGGTCGCGGACGTGGTGCTCTTGCTCAATCGCAGCATCGACCCGCGCGTCAAGGTGGTCACCGACCTGCGCGCTCCGTCGGCCACCGTGCTCGGCGATCCCGGCGAGCTGCAGAACGCGCTGCTCAACCTCGGGCTCAACGCACGCGATGCCATGCCCGATGGAGGCCTCCTCGAGATCAGCTCCCAGCTGCGCGAGCTCGACGCCGCCGACTGCGCGACGCTGCCCTTCACGCTCGCGCCCGGCTCGTTCTTGCAGCTGTCAGTCCGCGACGGCGGCACGGGCATTGAGCCGCAGCACCTCGCGCGCGTGTTCGAGCCGTTCTTTACGACCAAGCCGGTAGGCAAAGGAACGGGCCTCGGGCTCGCCGCCGTGTACGGCACCGCCATCGAGCACCACGGCGCCGTCACGGTGTACAGCGAGCCCGGCCACGGCACGGTGTTTCACCTCTACCTGCCGCTGACCGAGGGTGCGCTGCTACGCCCCTCGAGCCCCTCGGTCGCGCCGCTCGGCACGGGTCTGGTCTTGCTCGTCGACGATGAGCCGCTGGTGCGCAGCATGGGCGAGCGCCTGTTGCGCAGCCTGGGCTACGACGTCGCGGTCGCACAAGACGGTGTCGAGGCCGTCGAGCTCTTCACCGCACAGCACGCGCAGCTGGCTGCGGTGCTGTGCGACGTGATCATGCCCGAGCGCTCGGGCGGCGACGCCATCGACGACATGCGACGCATCGACGCGACGGTGCCCATCATCGTGTGCAGTGGCTTTCCGCGCGACGAACACCTGGCGCGCGGCGGCGAGCCACTGCCCTTCTTGGCTAAGCCCTACCACCGCGGCGAGCTCGCTACCATGCTGGCCGAGCTCGCGCGCCAGCTCTGAGCTGCCCCGGCCGTCACGCCGGCAACAAAACGGTGGGGCTATCACTTTGCAGGGCGGCACGCGCGTGATAGGCCCGATTGTTATGCAGCAGAACAATCACCGTGAGGCGCCATGAAGGTCGGGATCGTGGGCGCGGGCATCGGCGGCCTGACGCTTGCGCTCATGCTGCACCAGCGCGGCATCGCCGCCGAGCTCTGGGAGTCGGCCAGTGAGATCAAGCCGCTCGGCGTGGGCATCAACCTGCTGCCGCACGCCAGCAAAGAGCTCACCGAGCTTGGGCTCCTCGGCCAGCTGAGTGCGCTGGGCATCGAGACCAGCTCGCTCGCTTACTACAACAAGTTTGGTCAGCTGATCTGGCACGAGCCGCGAGGACTCCGTGCCGGCTACCCGTGGCCGCAGTTCTCGCTGCACCGTGGTGCCCTGCAGATGTTGTTGCTCGCCGCCGTACACGAGCGCCTGGGCGCGGGCGCGCTGCACTGTGGAGAGCGCGCCGAGTCGTTCGAGCCCACGGCAAACGGCGCGCGCGTCTGGCTGCGCCGCCGGGCCGACGACGCGCAACACGCGCGCGAAGTCGACGTGCTCGTCGCGGCCGACGGCATCCGGTCTCTGCTGCGCAGCCAGCTCTACCCGGAGGCTCGAGACCCTCTCCGCTACTCAGGTCGCGTACTCTGGCGTGGGGCGACGGAGTGTGGTGCGTTTGCCGACGGACTCTCCATGTTCATGGCAGGGCACCCCGATCAGAAGTTCGTCGCCTACCCCATCTCGGCCGAGGCGCGCACGCGCGGTCGCTCGTTGGTCAACTGGATAGCCGAGCTGCGCGTCCCCGAGGCGCCCGACAACGACTGGAACCGCCGCGTCGACAAGAGTGTGTTCGCAGGCGCGTTTGCCGATTGGAAGTGGGACTGGATCGACGTGCCCCAGCTGATCGAGCAGACCGAAGACGTGTACGAGTTTCCGCTGATCGACAAGGACCCCCTGCCGCGGTGGACGTTTGGCAACTTCACGCTGCTCGGCGACGCGGCGCACCCGCTCTACCCCATCGGCTCCAACGGCAGCGCGCAGGCCATCCTCGATGCGCGCTGTCTGGCCGACTGTCTGCACGCCGCACGGGCCGGCAGGGCAGACCTCAACTACGCGCTGCGCGAGTACGAGGCCGAGCGCCTGCCCAAGACCGCGGCCATCGCCCTGCGCAACCGGCTCAATGGCCCCGAGCAGGTCATGCAGTGGGCCGAAGAGCGAGCGCCCGCAGGCTTCTCCAACGTCGACGACATCATCCCGCGGCGCGAGCTCGAAGAGATCTCCGCACGCTACAAAAAGCTCGCGGGCTTCGACGTGGAGGCACTGCGAGCGCAGGCAGCGGCAGCTAGCGGGCTGGGGCGATGAGCACGGCGCACGACCGCGCGCTCGTGGTGGCGGCGCCCTCGACGCGGCGAGCGACCGCCAAGGCGCAGGTCGAGCGCGAGCCGCCGTTCGAAGCGCGTGTGCCGGGCGTCGACTACGGCGTGCTCGACTCGCTCGTCGGCTATGCGCTGCGCCGCGCGCAGCTTGCGCTCTACGAAGACTTCATCCGCAGCCTCGCACCGTGGAACATCACGCCACCCCGGTTCTCTGCCCTGGTCGTGATCGCCAACAACCCCGACCTCAAGCTCACCGACCTGGCCCGCATCCTCAACGTCGCGCGCTCGGGTGCGGTCACTTTGGTCGATGCCCTGAGCGAGCTCGGCCACGTCGCGCGGCACGCCTCGGCCACCGACAAGCGCGCGTTTCGGCTGTCGCTCACGACCAAGGGGAAAAAGACGCTGACCCAGATTGCACGCGCCGTGCGCGAGCACGATCGGCGCATCGTCTGCATGCTGACGGTATCGGAGCAGACACAGCTCATGAGTCTGCTCGGACGCATGGTGGGCTCGGGTGAGCCCGTGAGGAACACACGATGAGCCTCTCCTATCTCCACGGCTTCGGCAATCACTTCACCTCCGAGGCGCTCGAGGGAGCGTTGCCCAAGGGCCGCAACTCTCCGCAGCGCTGCCCGTACGGTCTGTACGCCGAGCAGCTCTCGGGCACGGCGTTTACCGCACCGCGCTTCGTCAACCAGCACTCGTGGCTCTACCGCATCAGGCCCAGCGCTGCGCACGGTCCGTTCGTCGAGCTGCCCACCGCCAGCTGGAACCACGACTTCGAGCAGGTGCCGGCGTCGCCCAACCGCCTGCGCTGGGATCCGCTCGAGCTCGGGAGCGAGCCGACCGACTTCGTCAGCGGCATGATCACCCTGGCCGGCAACGGCAACGCCCACACGCAGTCGGGCTGCGCCATCCACGTGTACGTGGCCAATCGTTCGATGGACGACCGCTTCTTTTTCGACACCGATGGCGAGCTGTTGATCGTCCCGCAGCACGGTCGCCTGTTGCTGCACACCGAGTTTGGCAGGCTGGAGGTGGCGCCGCGTGAGATCGCCGTGTTGCCCCGCGGGGTGCGTATGCGTGTCGAGCTGCCCGACGGCGCGGCGCGCGGCTACGTGTGCGAGAACTTCGGGCTCCCGCTGCGCCTGCCCGATCTCGGCCCGATCGGCTCCAATGGTCTGGCCCAGCCACGCGACTTCCTGGCGCCGGTCGCGCACTACGAAGACTGCGAAGGCGAGTTCGAGCTGCTGACCAAGTTCGGCGGACGTTTCTGGCGCACCCGCATCGACCACTCGCCGCTCGACGTGGTGGGGTGGCACGGCAACTACACGCCGTACAAGTACGACCTGGGTCTGTTCAATGCGCTCGGGTCGATCAGCTTCGACCACCCGGATCCGTCCATCTTTTCGGTGCTGCAGGCGGTCACCGACACGCCCGGCATCAACAGCATGGACTTCGTCATCTTCCCGCCGCGCCTGTTGATCATGCAGGACACCTTTCGTCCGCCCTGGTACCACCGCAACTCCGCGAGCGAGTTCATGGGCCTCATCCACGGCAAGTACGACGTGCGCAGCGACAGCTTCGAGCCAGGCGGTGCAAGCCTGCACAACGCCATGAGCGCGCATGGCCCCGACGCCGAGACGTTCGAGCGCGCCAGCGTCGCCGACCTGTCTCGGGTCGACGTCCTCACCGACGCCCTGGCCTTCATGTTCGAGACGCGCGCGCCCCTGCGTCCGAGCACGTTCGCGTTGCGTACACCCGCCCTCCAAACCGACTACGACGACTGCTGGCGAGGGCTCCCCAAAAACTTCGATCCCCGGTCGCACCCATGAACGAGACACACGACCACGCGCTCTCTAGCTGGCTCTCGGCGGCAAACGCCAAAGACACCGACTTCCCCGTGCAAAACCTGCCCATCGGCGTGTTTCGTCGACGCAGCCCGGGGGACGCGCCGCGCGGTGGCATCGCCATTGGCGATCAGATCGTCGATCTGTCGCGTGCGAGCAAGCTGTTCGAAGGGCTGGCCGCGCAGACCGCCGCGGCGTGCGCAGCCCCCTCGCTCAATGGGTACCTCGCCCTCGGTCACGAAGCCTGGAGTGCGCTGCGGCTCGCGCTGTCGCGCGCCCTGCGCACAGGTTCTGCACTCGAGGAGCAGCTCACGGAGTGTCTGGTCCCAGAGGCCGACGCCGAGCTGGTGCTGCCCATCACGGTGGGCGACTACACCGACTTTTACGCGTCCATTCACCACGCCACGCGCGTCGGGCTGTTGTTTCGCCCCGATCAGCCGTTGATGCCCAACTACACCTGGCTTCCCGTCGCCTACCACGGCCGGAGCTCGTCGGTCGTGGTGTCAGGAACAGACATCCGGCGTCCGTGCGGCCAGCTCAAGCCACCCAGCGCGTCCACGCCCACCGTCGCTGCGAGTGCACGCCTCGACTACGAGCTGGAGCTCGGGGTGGTGGTGGGGCCGGGCAACGCGCCTGGCGAGCGCATCTCGGTCGACGGCGCCGACCCACACGTGTACGGGCTGTGCCTGCTCAACGACTGGTCTGCGCGGGACATCCAGGCCTGGGAGTACCAGCCCCTCGGACCGTTCGCGGGCAAAAACTTTGCGACCACCATCTCGCCTTGGCTGGTCTCGCTCGAGGCGCTCGAGCCGTTTCGTGCGCCGTGGTCGCGAGACCCGTCACACACGCAGGTCCTGCCTTACCTCGCCGGGGTCGACAACGCCGCACGCGGCGCGTTCGACATTCAGGTCGAGGCGCGTCTGTCGACGGCGGCGATGCGCGAGCGTCAGGTGCCCGCACAGGTGCTGGCGCGCAGCCACTTTCACGAGGCCGCGTACTGGACCGTCAGTCAGATGCTCGCGCACCACACACTCAACGGCTGCGCGTTGCGTCCGGGCGACTTGTTGGGCACGGGCACACTCTCGGGTCCCGAGCGAGAGCAGGCCGGCTGTCTGCTCGAGCTCAGCCACGGAGGTCAGCAGCCACTCACGCTGGCGAGCGGCGAGAGCCGAGCCTTCTTGTTGGATGGCGACTTGCTCTCTTTGCACGCGTGGTGCGAGCGTGAAGGCGCTACGCGCATCGGCTTCGGGTCGGCCTCGGGCCTGGTGTTGCCCGCGCACCCGCTCTACGACTGACTCGACCCACCCCCGCGAAAGCAGGCCACGATGCCGACGCTCTACGACTACTTCCGCAGCTCCGCGTCGTTTCGTGTGCGGATTGCGCTTCAGCTCAAGGGTGTCGACTACACGCGCTCGCACGTGCATCTGGTGCGCGATGGGGGCGAGCAGCACGCGCCCGCGTACCGCGACGTCAACCCGTCCGGTCTGGTGCCGGTATGGCTCGATGATGCCGGCGCGATCAGCCAGTCGCTCGCCATCGTCGAGTACCTCGAAGAGACGTTTCCCGAGCCCGCCCTGCTGCCCAAGTCGCCCGCCGACCGTGCGTGGGTGCGCAGCCTCGCCCTGAGCGTCGCGTGCGACATCCACCCCCTCAACAACCTGCGCGTCTTGTCGTACCTCGAGCGCACGCTGGGCGCGTCGGAGGCAGCACGCAAGGACTGGTACGCGCACTGGGTCGAGAGTGGGCTCGCCAGCGTCGAAGCCATGCTGGCTCGACGCGGCCAGCAGACCGGGTTTGCCTTCGGCGACGCACCGACGCTGGCCGACGTCTGTATCGTTCCGCAGGTCGCCAACGCGCGTCGTTTTGCGTGCGCGCTCGGCCACGTGCCGCGCGTGACCGCGCTCTACGACCAGTGCATGGCTCTCCCCGCGTTTCAGCGCGCGGCCCCCGAAGCCCTCGAGGCGGGTTGACACAAAAGGGGGTACCGACCTCTCTCGAGCCCCCGAGCCTGGGAGCCAGGAACCGGCTTGACGCCAAGATCACCCCGTTTTCTGGGGCCTTTGCGCCTCGATGCAGGCACACTCGAGGCGCGGAGGGGACATGCAAGACAAGACGACAGGGATCACCGCGCTCGGTCTGGTTGCCATCCTCGCCGGCACGCTCGGCGCGGCCTGCGGCAGAGACGACTACTACATCGTGTACGAACGTACCGAGCTGCGCGGCACCGAGCGCGTGTCGTCCGGCGGAGGCTGCACCCTGGTCCTGCAGCGTGGCGGCCCTCTGAGCGGGACCAGCTCTGGCACCGTCTCCTCCGGCACAGACTCCAGCAGTGGAGACTTGTCCATCGACGAGGGCAACCTGGGCGAGGGCTACAGGGTCGTCGTCAGCTCGCAGGGAGAGGAGCTCGCCCGCCGCAACTACGACCGCCCCTTTTTGCTGTCTCACGACGTCGATATCTTTGAGGTCACCACGCACGCGGGCAAAAGGATCGAGTTCTTGTACCGCGGAAGCAGCGACTGCGACCTGCCTCCTCCGCAGCTTGCGGCGGACGCAGGCGCCTCGCGCTGAGCGAGCGCGAGCACGAAGGCGTGGACGAGCACCCTCTCAGCGAGAGCGAGTAGGCGACTTCTTGAGGGGTGCTTTCGCCCGCCCTCGAAGATCCCCAATCGCGTGCAGCTTGCTCACCGGCTCTGCTGTCCTCTTGGCCTTCCGGTCGACCTTACTTTGCTCGCGCGCCCGAGGGCGCGCTTCGACACTTTGCTCGCGTGCCCGAGGGCGCGCTTCGACACTGTCCAGCTTGAGCTCTCCCTTCTTTGCAGCACGCTTGGGACGCCCCACCTCTCGCGGTCCGGTCGCCACCTCCTTGGGTAGCGTCAGGCGAGGTCGGGCCAGCAGTACCCTCAGCTCGTCGCCCGAGAGCTCTTGCTGCTCGACGAGCGCGTCGGCGAGCTGCTCGAGCTGCGCGCGGTTGCCGCGCAGGCGACCGAGGATCGCGCGGTAGGCGAGCTTGAGTACGACCCCCGCACGATCGAGCTGCGCGCGCGTGGGACTGTCGGTCCACAACAGGTCGCCCTCCCCTCCCAACCCCGACTTGCACACCAGCTCGGTCGCGACGTGGGTGGCCAGCGCGAGGTCGCTCCCCTCCGTGTCGCCGAGCGGATCGAGGCCGAGATCGTCGGCGCCGTAGATCACCTCTTCGGCGGCACGGCCCGCGAGCACGATCTCGAGCCACTCCAGGCGGCCGCGGTGCGTGGGGCGCGCACTCGCCGTCGTGGGTCGAGGCCCGCCCTCGGACGCGCGAGCGACGAACCGAGGATGTTCGGCCCGCGCTCTGGCACTGATCTCCGCTGTAAAGCCGAGCCCGCCGTCGTGGCGAGGGATGACCGACACGAACGCGATGTCGGCTCCGTCGCTCGCGCTGAGCAGACGGGCGAGCGCGTACCCGGCTTCGCGCACCGCCGTCCGACGCAGCGTCCGCGGTGCGAGCCGTGCGAGCTTGGCCGGACGAGGCTCCGCCGCGAGCTGCTCGGCCAGGTCTTGCTGTCCCAACAAACGTCGCTGCGCGCGAGCCGTGCGCAGCGACGTACGGAGTGCGCCTTCGACCTCTCGCCCAGTGAGCCCGAACGAAAGCGCCGCCAGCGCGCGTGGGTCGACCGACGCAGAGACTTGACCGGCCTGCTGCAAAGACTCGAGTGCGTCTGCGATGAAGCTCTCGAGCCGCACGATGCTGGGATACGGCACGTAGGCCACCCGCTCGAAGAGCGGACTCGGTGCGGCGGACCCAGCCACCACGATGACCTGCTCGTTGTTCAAGCGCGCCAGCTGATCACGGAAACACGCGAGGACCTCCTGGTCGCCCGCGAGCGCCTCGAAGCCGGCCAGGTACAGCAGCGCCGGAGCGAACCTGCGCGCCTCGCTGAAGCTGGCGCGCAGCGTCGACAGCACGGCGTCGCGCGTGTGGTCCGGACCAAAGGAATCGCGCGGCAGGTGCACCCAACGCAGACCCAGGTCGTGCGCGATGGCGCGCGCCAGCTCCGCCTTGCCTGCACCGCGCTCGCCCACCAGCAAGAGCGCACGATCGCGCGGCACCGTGCTGGTCTCGACGTCGCGCACGAGGCTCTCGATCACGGCGCGCGCAGGTCCAAGCCCGTGCAGCTCCGCGAGCGAGGGTGCGTCGTCGACCGAGAGCTCGCCGAGCCGCGTCAGCACGCGCTGATGCAGCGACGCGGCCGCCTGCTCGGGCGACAGACGCAGCCTGTGCGGCGCGTAAAAGTCGCTGAAGGTGAGGTGGCGCGTCCAGTCGTCGCCGTACCGGTCCCAGCCGGCGGGCGGCGGCGCGGCGAACAAGCGCGTGAAGATCTCGGCGTACACGCTGGCATCGATGGGCGGCAAGGTCAGCGTCAGATCGGCGACCTTGCGCAGCGGCTCGGGGACATCACTCGCGCGGGCACAGCCGATCAGCGTGGCGGTGTCGCGCAGCGACAGCTCGTGGGCGACGCGCTCGCCGTCCCAGAGCGACCGATACGCCTGAAAAGACAGCGTGTAGAACACATCGCTGCGCGCCACGCCGAGCTCGAGGCGAGCGCGCGTGGGGTCGTCTTCACTGGCACTTGCGCGCACCACGGTGGGCGGCTTGGTGATGCCCTGCGCACGCGTGAGGATGCTGGCCACCAGCTCCTCGGCGAAGGGCAGGTCGCTCTCCACGATCACGATCGGGAACGAACGTTTGACGAAACGCGCCAGCTTGGCGATGGCGTCGTCGGAGCGCGTGCGCGCGTTGAAGCGACGCAGCAGCGTGTGCCCCTCGCGTGCGCGCACGGCCTCGGCGAGCAGCACGCCGAGCACGGTCTCGGTGACGTCGCGATCTTTGCTGGCGACGTCTTCGAAGCCGGGGTCGTGCTCGCCAAACAGCACGCCTCTGCGAGCCGCGAGCTCGCTCGGCAGGAGGCGCGCAGGTTGGGGACCAAACGCAGTGTCGAGGTCGGGCGCGCTCGCGAACACCACCGAGGCAAGCGAGGCGAGCCGCTCGTCGTCGGTCATCTCGACACGACCCTGCGCGGAGACGACGAGCCGCGCAGAGAACAGACCGCCGCCGTAGGCGAGCACCGCCTGCACGGACAACGCGCCGTCGCGCGGCTCTTCGAGTCGCTTCACGTGCGCGCGCAAGGCGGCCAGCTCGCCTGCCTCGAGCACACTCGACTTGAGCTCTTCGCCCGCCTCGAGCAGCGTAAACGCGCCCTCTTCGGCGCGCAGAAAGAACAAAAAGAAGCGTACGTAGTCGAGCAACGTGCGCGCGCTGAGCGACAGCACCTCCGACTCGTTTGCGTCGTGCAGCGGCGTGAGCGAGCCGTCGAGCCAGCGCACGCTCTTGGGCTCGCTCGCCGACAACGCAAACACACGAAAGAGCCGGTCGTCACGCGCGAGCTCGAGCTGCACCAGCACGTGCTCGCGGTAAAACGACAACCCGGCGCGCCGCGCACGCGCGATTCGCCAGCCGGTAAAGCGCTCCTCGTGACGCGCGACCAGCGCAGCGAGCACCTCCTCGGCCTGCTCTGGAGGACACGGCTCCCAGTCGACTCGCAGTTCCTGCTCCATGGCGGCGGAGCCTACCCTGGTTTGACGAGGTCGCGAAGATGGCATCGTGGTCGGCGTGGGTGCCCCAGCTGCCCGTCGTCGGGCCGCGTGCGCCTTCCCCGGTCGGTCGCTCGTGCGGAGTCACCAGGCCGAGGCGCTCACTCCGGCTTGGACCAACCTCGCGGCAGGCGCTCCGTCTCGCGTGCGAGCGTGCGCATCCCAAAGCGCTGCGCCATGGTCTCGGCTTCTTTGGCTAGCCCGCGCGCGCGTCTCCGGTCTGTGGTCGTGCCTTGCTGGGCCAGGGCCAGGGCCAGACGCCAGCGCGCGTCGGCAGCGCAGGGCAGAAAGCCCGCGCGGTCGCTCATGACGATGGCCGTCTCGAGCTGTGGGATGGCGTCGTCGTAGCGGCCCGCCATCATCGCCAGCATGCCCAGCAGGTGCGGCACGGAGCCCTCACACACGAACGAAAAGTGGATCGCGAAGTGCTCGGGGAAGGCGCGCAGCCGGCTCTCGAGCGCCTCGACATACTCGTGTGCGCCAAGCTGCACACACGCGCGTGCGAGGTGCCCCAGCGTCCCGAGCAGCTGGCTGTCGCAAGGCAGTCTGGCGAGCTCCGCGGCCGACCGCACGCGCAGCACGCCGAGCGCCTCGCTGTGCAGACCGACGGCAGCCAACGCGCGAACTTTCATGGCCCAGATGGACGGCGGATCGCTGAGCTCGAAGTCGAGCGCCCTGCGCAGTGCGTCATCGAGGTGCGGCGCGCTGCCGCTCACCTCGCCGAAGATCACGATCTGATCGAAGGCGATGAACGGGTCGGCGCCGATGAGCGACGTGCGCTCGGCCCGACGGTGCAGCGCCGTGAGCTTGGGCAGAGCCTCGGACCAGGCGCCCTCGTTGAGCTGGGCAAGCACCTGGAAACGCTCGAAGTGCCACTGCAACGAGTTGCCGATCTCGCGTGCGTGCGAGATGCCGACGTCGATGGCTGCGGTCACACGAACGCGATCGCCGCGCTGCATGGCGGTCACCGCGCGGTAGAGCGACAAGAACAGCGGCACGTACGTGAGCTCGGGGATGGGCTCTCGTCGGTAAAGCTCTGCGAGCTCGACGGCGACGCTCTCGGCTTCGCGCTCGTGCGCGGGCCCGCCCAACAAGTACAGCGAGGACACCAGCCCGACGTAGGTTGCAGCGCGCGAGCCGCTCTGCTTGGCCAGCGCGAGCGAGCGAGTCAGCAGCTCGCGCACGCGCTCGCCGTCGTAGCTCTCGGGCGCCGTGCACGCGATGGCGGACAACGCGACCGACATGGCGGAGGGGAGCTCCGGAGACAACAGCTGATGCGCGTGCTCGAGCACGGCACGGGCTCCTGGCAGCGGCTGAAAGCCCGGGTACTGATTAAACATGATGGCCGCGCGCAGCAGCATCACGCCGTCGCCTTGATCGCGCGCCAGCGCGATCACCTGGCGCAGCACACCGACGTAGTCGAGGCTGGGTTGGCCGCGCCCGTACGCGGCGATCCAGTACCACATGCGCAGGCGCAGCCGCGCGCTCGAGCGGTCCATCAGATCGAGGGCTTCGAGCGCGTTGCGCAGGTAACGAACGAAGTCGGAGTTGGCGTACACCGCGGCGGCAGACGCGGCTGCAAGCCGACAGTACTGCACCGTCTTGCGCAAGTCGCTCTCGGGAAGTCCCGCGTGCAAGTGGTAGGCGAGCTCGCTCGGCGGCACCGTGTGTCCGACGCTGAGCCGGCGCTCCAGAGCCTCCCCGATCTTGACGTGCCAGCGACGCCGCTCGGCCGGCGCGAGCTCGTCGTACAGCACCGACCGCATCAGGTCGTGACCGAAGGCGAACGCCGTGGTGGAGTCGGGCGCCTCGACGACGATGTCGGACGCGATCGCGTCGTCGAGGCTCGCCAGTAGCGAGGCCCACGGGCGATCCGTGACGGCCTGCAAGATGGGCAGCTCGAAGCTGCGACCGATGACGCACGCTGCGACCAAGACCTCGCGCGCCTCCGCGCCGAGCTGGTGCACGCGGCGGCGAAACGAGTCGAGTGCGATGCCCGGGATGGCGAGGTCTTGCGGATTGGTGCTGCCCGACCCGACGAGCTGCCGCTCCATCTCGACCATGTAGAAGGGGTTGCCTTCGCTCTTGGCGTAGACGGCGTGACCGAGCCGCGCATCGGGATCGTCGATCACGGAACCCAGGTAGGAGACGACCTCGCTCTCGCTGAGACGCTCGAGCGCGATGCGCTCGCAGTTGCGGTGCGCCAGGACGTAGGGCAGGTGTGTGTCCGTGCGCGGCGAAGGGCGGCCCGGCGAGTGGCGCAGCGTGGCCACGATCAGGATTCGCGCGTGCGCGAGCTCGTCGACCAGCTGGCCCAAGAGCTCGAGCGAGGCGCCGTCTGCGCGGTGCAGGTCGTCGAGCACGAGCAGCCAGGGCGCGTCTTGCGCAGCGCGCACGAAGGCCTGTGCAATCGCCTCGAACGTGCGATGGCGCGCCGCCCCCTCGAAGCCGAGGTGATACGAGCCATCCGCAGGGGGTTGGCACTCGAGGCGCTCGAGCAAGTCGCGCAGCACGGCATCGGGCGACTGTCCCTCGGACGAAGACGCCGCGACCTCGCGCAACAAGCGCAGCCACGGCCAGAGCGGCGGCGTGTCTCCGGCCTCGCGGCAGAAGCCCCACGCCACGCGCACCGGCTGACCCGCGAGCGAGAGCTGAAGCGCTTCGACGACGCGCGTCTTGCCGATGCCCGCCTCTCCCACGAGTGCGCACAGCCGGCCCCGTCCTGACTGTGCATCGGAGAGCGCCTGACGCAGTCGCGAGAGCACACGTTCGCGCCCGACGAAGCGGGCCAGGGGCTGCACGACATCGAGCGCCGACGCGGGCGGCGAGGACGGGACCTCTCGGCTCACGTCGATGACGCTCGGACGCGCAACGACTGCGCCCACGAAACGATAGCCGCGCCCATACAAAGTGAGCACGAAGTCGCCGTCGTCGTTGGCGGTGTCGAGCGCCTTGCGCAGACGTGCCATGGCCACGGTGACGCAGTTGTCTGCGACGTTGCGGCCTTCCCACACCTCGAGAAGAAGGTCTTCTTTGGTGACGACCTCACCGGCTCGCCGAAGGAGCATGGCGAGCACGCGTCGGGACACGAGCTCGAGTCGAACCACTTTGTCGGATCGCCGGAGCTGCATCAGCTCATCGTCGAACTCGAAGCTGCCAAATGAGTAGATCACGCGCTCCAACTACGGTCGAGATGTCGCGAGAGCAGCGTGCGACGCTTCCGCCTCGTCACGTCAACACGCTGCTCAACACGCTCTCGCACTCAACGTCGCTTCCGGCTCGAGCTCAAGCGTTTTCGCGAACGAACTGTCAGATTTATGAAAACTTCGAGAGGGGTTTCACGCGGAGGCGTGGGCGGCTAGTCCGCGGGCTGCACGACGGGTGAGGAGCTCGCGTGCCGCCGCGTTTCGGGCCCCTGGAGAGCCGCCGGCGCGCCTCATCCGCTTGGTGGGTTCGCTCGCTGGCTGCTGGCGGCACGGCAGGAGCGCCGCTGGAAAAGCTGCCGTGTCGGCGCGCGCCAGCTACGCTATGTGGCGGACATCGTTGTAGACTCGGCGCAAATGCCGGTACTGCGATCGTCTCCGTACGCATCCGTGGAGCTGCTCGAGGGAGCAGGGATCGTGAAAATTTCCCGTACCGCCGCGCCTTTTGGAGACGCGCGAGCGGCCCGCCACGAGACCACGGCGTGGGTCGGCACGGTCGCCACGCTCGACACGAGCCGGCTCGGGCTGCTGCTCGACTGGCGACTCACCCCGATGACGTCTGACCCCGACATCTTGCGTGAAGTCGTCTCACGCGGCGACGCGCTCGCACTTACGTTTGCAAGGCACGCGCTGTTGCTCGCCGGTTCGCTCTCGCCGCCACAAGCCGAGCGCATCTCACGCGCGGGTTCGACCATCGAGGTGTTTACCGACGAGGCCACCGCCTGGGCGCACCTCGCACGGCGCTGAGTCCGTCCGGAGCGCGCGCTACATTCAGCGCCTCGATGTCCAACCTTCGCTCGCGCGCCCGAGGGCCCGCTTCGACACCCTCCCCGCTTCACCTCTTCCTCACACGTCACGGCCGCACGCCGTGGAACGAGCTAGGCCGCTTTCAAGGACACACCGACGTGCCACTCGACGACGTGGGGCGCGCACAAGCAAAGACGCTTGCCGGCGCGCTACAGGGCCAGATACAGGCGGTGATCACCAGCGATCTGCAGCGCGCCAGCGAGACGGCGCGCATCGTCGCCGACGTGCTGAGGATTCCCGTCCTGGGAGAAGATCCAGACCTGCGCGAGCGCGGCTACGGCGTGTTCGAAGGCCTGACGCGTGAAGAGTGTATCCAACGCTTTCCGGCCGCGTGGGCAGCGCGCGAGCGCGAGCGCAATCACGAGCCACCCGGAGGCGAGCCTCGTACACAGGTGCTGGCGCGTATGCAGCGCGGGCTCGATCGCGCCGTGGCCACACTGCGCCCCCGCTACCAACGCGCTCTGGTCGTGAGCCACGGCAGCTCGCTGCGCATGTTCCTCGAAGCGCTCACCGGCGGCCCGGTCGTGTCGATCGCCAACCTGGAATACCGCCAGGTCCGTCACGATGGCAGCCGCTTCGAGCTGGTCCTGTCCAACGGCGACCTTACTTAGTAGCGGCGCCACATCGCGCCGGACTGGCCTCGAGTCCGCGGATGCAGAGGCCGCGAGTTGCTACGAATCAGCTACGTACTCCGTAGTCTTTTGGCGAAGAACTTACTGCGTGCTGCAACTTGACAGCCGCGTCGTCCGGCGCGCAGCGCGGGTTTGGGGGGACGGGAATGTTCGTTCGTTACAAGCGATATTCTGCACCAGAGAATGGATAAACCGACGACATCCACGAGTGTGTACTTGGCGAACGTATGGAGACATCAGTAAGGTGGCCTCGCCCCGTTGGTTCGCCCGACGCTCCACCGCACGGGTGCGCTTTTCACTCTGGAGGCCCCATGAAGTTGTCTGCCCTACTTACTTCGCTCTTCCTTCTGTCCGCCTGCGCCGGCTCCGACGGCAAAACTCCGATCGGTACGGAGTGCGACGAGGAAGCATTTACGAGCAAGACCTGCACGTGCACCGACACCGACTCGAAAGGCAAAACAACCTGTGAGGACGGTGAGGTCGTTTGTTCCTCCTGCGAATCAGTCAGCGGCGGCGACGACGACGACGCCGACAACCAGAGCGGCGACGACGATGACCCCGTCACTCCCCCTGCCAAGATCGACGCGGGCGGCAAGAAGCCGATCGACGCGGCGACCGTCAAGCCCACACCGGCGTCCAACGATGGTGGCAAGGTCTCGGTTCCGGTCGCCACCAACGATGACGGCGGCAGCGCGCCCGTCGACTCCGGCGACGCGCTCGAGCCCATCATCCCCACGGTCAGCGGCGACTGCCCCGAGTTCAAGAGCGGCACGGCGACCATCGGTGGTCAAAGCGGCATCTCCATCTCGGCCGGCGCCAAGGCCGAGGGCACGGGCTCGCTCATCTTCTACTGGCACGGCACCGGCTCTTCGGCCGGCGAGTACAACTCCATGTTGCCGGCCGCAGTGCGCACCGAGATCACCGGCGCCGGCGGAGTCATCATCTCGTTCGGCGCGTCGAAGAACACGGGTGGCGACTGCTCCGGCACCGGCACCTTCGGCAAAGACGACTTCAAGATCGCCGATCTCATCACGGCGTGCGCGGTGAAGAACCACGGTATCAACCCCAAGCGAATCTACAGCACGGGCTGCAGCGCAGGTGGCCTGATGGCCGGTTGTATGGGCATCCAGCGCTCCAACTACATCGCGGCGGTGGCGCCCAACTCGGGCGGCATCACGGTCGGCTACGGCATGCTGCAAGATCCCAAGCGCGTGCCCAACGTCATCACGATGAACGGCGGCAGCGGCGACAACGTGATCGTCAACTTTGGCCAGACCAGCGCCGCCTACGACAACTGGATCACTGGCAAAGGTGGCTTTGCTGTCAACTGCGAGCACAGCTCGGGGCACTGCGGCGCGCCTGCCGCACTGCAGACGTCCGCCTGGAAGTTCTTGAAGGATCATCCATTCGGCACCAAGCCGTCGCCGTACGCGGGTGGCTTGCCTTCGGGCTTTCACAACACTTGTAAGATCTGGATGATGACCGCCGAGAAACCGCTCGGCGGGGCCTGAGCCCAGAGTTGACGTAGGGCCGTGCGTTGCTGCTAATGACGAGATGATGTTCCGACTCGTCAGCGTGCCCATGGCCCTGTTCTTTGGTTGGGCTGCCGCCATGCAGCTCAACGACCCCGACCCCACGCGCTGGTTTCTGATGTACGCCAGCGTGGCGGGCTTGGCGATGCTGAGCGCCACCGGACGGTCTGCGCCGCGGTTGGCGCTCGTCCTGGCGCTGGTCGCGCTCGTGTGGGCGAGCGCCATCGTGCCGGAGCTCTGGTCGCACTGGGGTGTTCGTGACCTCGGCGCGCAGATGAGTGCGAGTCGGCCCGAGGTCGAGTTTGGCCGCGAGTTCGTGGGCCTCCTCATCCTCGCGACGTACTGCGCGGCCGCCGCATACTTTGCGCCGCGCGTGTCTTCTGTCGCCGCCGCAGTTCGCGTCTGAGTCGCAAAACTCAGTGTGGTGCGGTAGCGATCGCCTCGCGCATGACCGCGCTGTCGATCTCGTGGACCTCGGTACCGAAGCCCACCTCTCGCAGCATGGTGACGCTGAGCGTTCCGCCCAGGTGCTCGCGGAAGTCGTCCAAGCCGCGCAGCACCTGAGGAACACCACTCGCGTCGAGCAGGTCGAGCGCGGGATGCCAAGTCGGCAGACCAACCGCGCGGATCACCTGCTGCACGCGCAGAGCAGACGCCGCATCGAGCAGCTTGGTCCGCAAAGCGTACCGCGTGTCGAGCGCCATGCCGATGGCCACAGCCTCTCCATGGCGCAAGTCATGTTCGCTCAGCAGCTCGAGCCGGTGTGCAGACCAGTGACCAAAGTCGAGCGGACGCGCGCTGCCCTGCTCGAACGGGTCGCCCCCGCCACCGATGTGCGACAGGTGCAGCTCTGCGCTGCGTCGCACCAGCCACTGTGTAGGCTCGGGCTCCCGCGCCCGGAGCTTGGTCGCGTTGTTTTCGATCCACGCAAAGAACGACGCATCGCGGAGCAGCGCTACCTTGATGGCCTCGGCCATGCCAGCCACGTGGTCGCGCGCAGACAGCGTGCGCAAGAACGAGAAGTCGTTGATGACCGCGCGCGGAACCGAAAACGTGCCGAGGGCGTTCTTTTGGCCAAAGGCATTGATGCCGTTTTTTACACCGATGCCTGCATCGTCTTGCGCGAGCACCGTGCTCGGTGCCCGCACCAAACGAAGCCCACGATGAAAGAGCGATGCTGCGTACCCCGCCGCGTCGAGCACCGCGCCGCCCCCGACCACCAGCAGGTAGCTGTGCCTGTCGAGGCGCGCCGCGAACATGCGCTTGAGGAGCTGCCAGATCAGCTCCGGGTCATTTTTGCAGGCCTCACCGCCGACCATCCCGACGGGCTCGGCGACCAGCTCGAGCTGCGCGCGATGCGCCGTGAAGTAGCGCGTGATGTCGGCGGGGAGCTGAGGTGATGCCGCGCACAACCCGTCGTCGAGCACGACCATCACGCGAGCGCGCGGCGCCAACTCCGCGCCTCGCAGCACCTCGAGCAAGGTGGTGTTTTCGAGCTCGAACATGCCGCTCGTGAACAGCACCGGGTAGCTGTGCTCGTGCGAAAAACGTTGTTCGATCCGCGCGGTCTTTCCCTGCGCGAGCGCCGGCTGGGCGCAAACATCATCGAAGGTGGGGGGGACCATCGCCACACTCTACAACAGGCGGTGCCCAAACGCGCGGGACGCTTCGTTTCTCGCTCGCGCGCCCGAGGGCGCGCTTCGACACCCGCCCTGACGTTTCGACCTCAGAGCGTGGCTCCGACGCCAAAAGTCGCGACCACGCCGACGTGCGTCTCCTGTCCGTCGCGATAACGGACGGCGCCCGGACCTACGCCCGCAGTGAGCGAGAGGTGCGAAATTGTGTAGTTGGCCACCGCGCTGGCGGTCACTTCGTAGTCGCTCTCGCCACTGGGCTCGTCGTCATCTCGCTCGAGGTCGAGCTGTCCACGAGCCTCGAGGCCGACGCGCAGGTCCGCCACGAGACGTGTGAGCACCGCCGCACGGAGTCTACCGGCGCGCTCGGACTCACGAACCCCCGCTCCGTAGCCGATGTTGAGGACCAGCTGCGTCTGCCCGATGCTGCGCGCCAACAACAGATCGGTAGAGATGGCAGGGACGAGGTTGAAGCCGCGTGAGTCGTAGGTCACCGATACCGCCGCATCGAACCCGAGCTGCTCTTGAAAGATGGGTTGGACCTTGAGCCCCGCACGTGCGCTGGAAAAGTCCGACACTGCTGGGCTGCCCACGGAGTACGAGCCACCCCCGACCACTGCGAGACCCACCTTCGATCGCCGCTCAAGTCCGGTGTGCGACAAGAGGACGATGTCGCCACGCGCGTCGAGGAGCGTTGCCTGACGGCTTGCGTCGTATCCCCCGTGCGTGCTGACGGATACACGATGCGTGCTGGTGGTGGGGCTCTCGGTGAGACGAAGAAAGGTACCTGCCGCCGCGCTGCGCGCCGCCGTGCGGAATCGTGCGCCGTCGTCGTGCTCGGCGAGTTGGCTCTCGGCGCCAACAAAGCCTCGGTCTTGTGCGGCGACCGAGCTGGCAAGGCCCGCGCTCCACGCAGACGCGAGCCAGACCGTCAATGTCAGTACAGAGCTCTGCACGCGTCCTCCATCGTCCTCACTCCGTATCGCATTCCAAACTGAGTGTCGTCCGCAAAGTGACGCTCTTGCCGGCGCAGAGGAACGATCATTCATCTGACTCCGAGTGTTATTGACCGGAGGCACGTGGCGTCTGCTAATGACGTCATGGCGTTTTGTTCCTGGGCGCATCCTGCGCTCGCCCTCGGTCTCCTCTCGGCGTGTGTCAACCCTTCGTCTCTGCGCTCACACGCAGAAGACCCGAGCGCTCCGACCGCGCGCGCACCAGCCGCGTCCCTTCCATCCAACACTCGCCCTGCCCTCACGCAGGCCGAGATCGCGGTACCCATCCACGTGCCCGAGGCGCTCCGTCCTCGTCAAAAGGTAGCGGGGGGTCTGCGCAATCCGCGCGGAATGATCCGCCTTGCCGATGGTGCGCTGCTCGTCGCCGAGGCCGGTACCGGTGCGCCCGACGACTTGCTCTCCGGAGGCATCGTCAAGCTCGGGGCGCGGCCCGGCGGCCTGTTTCGTGATCGCAGCGAAGCACAGGTGGTCTTGGCGGGGCAGCCCTCCAAAAACATCGTCGATATCGTGCGGCGCGACGAGGTGTTCGGCATGGGAGGTATGGCCACCGGCCAGGGCCGCGTGTTTGCGTCGCTCGCGTTTTTTGGGGGGCCGTCCACCGTGTTCGCTCTGGACGGTGCCGACGTTCAGACCTGGACGACGACGTCCATGAACATCAACGACCTGACCTACGACGTAGGTCGTAAGCGTTGGTTTGCAGTGGCGAGCACCACAGATGAGATCGTCGAGCTCAAGCCGGGTCGCGGTAGCGAGCGCGTGGTCAAGCTGATGCCGCTCGAGAGTGGACAAGACGCCGTCCCCGCCTACCTCGAGCACGACGTGTCGAGCGGCGAGCTGCTCGTGTCTCTGTTTAGCGGCTCTCCCGAAGGTGAAGAGGGAGGCCAGGGCGTCGAGCTGGTGGCCAGAGCGGGCGGCATCGTGGCGGTAGACCCAGACCAGAAGAGCGTACGCTGGGTCGTGCGTGGGCTGAGTGTTCCGACCGATCTGCAGATCACGCCGGACGGCAACCTCTACGTCCTCGAGTTCTGCGATGCCTTTCTCGACCCGGCGCCATCGCGCGGCGCCCTGTTCGCGGCGCCGAGTCACGGCGGGTTTCGTCGTTTTTCTGGGCGACTCCTGTTCATCGATCGTACCCGCGGGACGACCACGGTCGTCGCCAACGGCCTCGACGCACCCACCAACCTACTGCTTGCCGACGACGCTCTGTACATCGCGCAAGGTATGGGGACCCCCGGCCGACCGATTCCGGTGGCCGGCTCGAGCGCCCGCGACCCGAGCGGCTCGCGTCCGCTCGAAGGCTTCGTCGAGCGCATCCAGCTACGGTGAGCGTCCGGCGTCGCGTGGCTTCACACCCGCGTCGCCGCTGACGCCGGCGTCGCCCCTCACACCGCCGTCCGCAAACTTGTCCTGCGGAAACTTCTTTACGAGTTGTTTGTTCCACGCGGCGACGACGGCGACGCCTTCGTCGTCCACCACCTCCGAAGCCACGGGAGGCATCTGCTTTTCTGGACGCGACATCATCCGCTCTACCCCCTTGAGCAGCAGACTCAGGTTGCCGTTGGTCCGCGTGACCATCTCTTGGTAGGTGGTGGTCTGCTCCACGGAGCCGAGCTGCTTGGCCGATTGCAGGTAGATAATGGCCGCGTTCTTGGAGAAGGCCTCGCCACCCTTGGGGTTGTGGCAGGTGCCACAGTTCGCGTGCAGGTAGCCGAGGGCTTGCTGCGTGGCTTCGTCGCCGGGCAGGTCGACCGCCCCCACAGGGGGATCGCTCAGCAGACCGCGCTCGATGAGCGAAGCGAGCGTCAGCCCTCCTTCTTGGTGTGACAGCTGGATGGCCCCGATGCCTAGCGCACCGTCATCGAGCCCCTCGTGACACTTGAGACAGGTCAGGTCGCTCGGAATGTCGTGGGCCGTTCCGGCTACGTTCTCAGCGCCGTTGGGCACCGCGACCGCATCGGTGCCCGCGGCGTTCCACTGG
>JBEGTL010000076.1:0-20971 GCA_041179425.1 Pseudomonadota bacterium
TGATGGGCATCCACTTCATGGGGAAGCCGCCGTTCAAGCGCGTGTTGCTCGCGGGCATGGTCACCGACGAGAACGGCGACAAGATGTCCAAGGTGAAGGGCAACGTCATCGATCCGCTCGATCTGATCCACGGCGCCAGCCTCGAGCAGCTGGTCGACAAGGCCAAAAAGAGCGGCGCCAGCGAGAGCGGCCTCAAACACATCGCCAAGGCCCACCCGGAGGGTTTTGCGGCCTACGGCTCGGACGCGGTCCGCTACACCTTACTGTCGTACTCTCCGCAGTCGCGGCGCATCGCGCTGAGCGTCAAGCGCATCGAGGGCTACCGCAACTTCTGCAACAAGCTGTGGAACGCGGCGCGCTACGCCATGCTGCAGCTCGAGGGCAAGGGCGCCGTGGCCACCGGCGTGCGGCCCCCGGCCACCTTACTCATCAACCGCTGGATCCTGTCGCGGCTCGACGCCGCGCTCGGCACGGCCGAGCAGGGTCTCACTGCGTACCGGCTCGATGACGCCACGCTGGCGCTCTACCACTTCGTCTGGAACGAGCTGTGCGACTGGTACCTCGAGCTCACCAAGCCGCTGCTCGCAGGCAGCGACGAGGCCGCCGCCAGCGAGACGCGCGCCGTGTTGGTGCACGTGCTCGAGACCGTGCTTCGTGCGCTCCATCCGATGATGCCCTTCCTCACCGAGGAGATCTGGCAGCGCGTGCCCAAGCTTGCGCAGCTCGCGACCCACGGCGAGGCGAGCGCCACGACGAGCGTCCCGGTCGCCTGCGCGGTCGCGAGCTACCCAGAGGCCGGCCGCGAGGGGGCGCCCGACGCCACGGCCGAGCGCGAGATGGCGTGGCTCACCGGCGTGATCGGCGCCGTTCGTACCATGCGCTCCGAGCACGACATCGCGCCCAAGAAGCCACTCGCGGTCACGCTGCGCACCGACGACGCCGACAAGCGCGCGCTGTTTCGCCGTGAGCAAGCCGCCGTCGAGGTGCTGTGCAACGCGACGCTTTGCCTCGAAGCGAGCGACGCCGCGCCGCTCGAGCACGCCGCCACCGCGGTCGCCGAGGGCGTCACCATCCTGGTGCCGCTCACCGGCCTCGTCGACGTGGAGAAAGAAAAAGAGCGCGTCACGCGCGAGCTGGCCAAGGTCGAAAAAGACCTCGCCGTGCTCGAAAAGAAGCTCAGCAGCGAGAGCTTCGTCGCACGCGCACCCGCGGCGGTCATCGCCAAAGATCGCGAGCGCCACGCGGAGCTCGAGACGGCCCGAGGCAAGCTGCGCGAGGCGCTGGCGCGCTGACTACTTCAGCGGTTTCCCGAAGTTCTGCGTCCAGTAAGGCGACGCACGGCCCCCGAGCCCAGTGGTAGCCCCGCTCATCATGTACCCGATGCCGATCTCGGTGAACCCCGGGTCCATGATGTTGCGGCAATGTCCGTCGCTGTCGAGCCAGCCATCGACCACGATCTTGGGCGTTTTCTGACCGACCGCAATGTTCTCGCCGGCGGTGCGGAACTGATAACCGGCCGCCTTCATGCGGGCGAGCGGGTCGAGCATGGTGGCCGTCTGCGTGTGGTTGAAGTCGCCTGTCTCGGCCATGTACTTGGAGTGCAGTCGCGCAGAGCAGCGGAGTTGAGGCTGCATCTTGAGCGGCGTGGTGGGGCCAAAGTTGCCCTTTTCGTCGCAGTTATGGCCGGCCGCCCTCGCCTCGTTGGTGAGCTTCAAGACCTCCTCTTCAAACTGCGCCGACTTGGCGTCCCAGCCGGCGACGGGTGCACAGTGATCGTTCGCGGGCACTTCCGTGCCACCAGCACTACCAGCACTAGCGTCCCCTCCCGTAGCACTCGCATCGGTGACGCCCGCGTCCGCGGCGGGTCCCGTGCTCGGCCGGCCCGCGTCCGAGGCGGTTGCGCCGCTGTCCCTGAATCCAACACCGGCGTCCCTCTGCCCGGCATCGTTGCTTAGCCCAGCCGCGTCGGTGCCCTCTTCGCTTGGAGAATCGTCGTCGTCGGTCGCGTTCGAATTGTTCTCGTCACCACAAGCGACCAGCCCAAACAGCAGGGCCGCGACGAGGGCGCGAGAAGGGACGTGACTCATCTGCGTATCCTCCAGGAGATGGCGACCTCCGCAATACGGGACCTGGCCGCGCGAAGTCAACCGTGAGCTCCAGAGGTCAGTACCCGCCCTGACCTCAACAGGCTCGCGATGTAAGGGTAGCCACAGCGCCACCGCGTAGACTGTCGGCGCCCTGCGCTCTGCTGCGCTTGCGAAGACAGGCCTCGCACGTGTACGTCTAGGTTTCGATGTCGGTGTGCTGGTTCCGCTCTGCTTGTCTTTGTTCAGATCGCACTCCGCGTCTGGCGGTTGCTCCCTTGCGCGCTGTTACGTCGGCGGCGAGTGCACACGCGCGCCTGTGCACCGTGTTGCTCGTGGTGCTGGGCTGGCTGTCCACCAACCACGCCGCCGCCCAGTTTTCACTCAACGCGCGCGTCAAGATGAGCGACGGGGTCGAGCTCTCCACCGACGTATGGCGCAACCCGTTCGACGATACGCCTCGCCCCGTGCTGCTCCGCCGCACCCCGTACGGGCGCACGCTCAACGCCGCCGAGGCATCGCGGCTCTTTGCGTTGGGCTTCATCGTGGTGTCGCAAGACGTGCGCGGCCGGGGCGACAGCGCCGGCAGCTACCTGCCCTTCTTCAACGACAAGGCGGATGGGCGCGACACCATCGACTGGATCGCCGCACAAGACTGGAGCAACGGTCGCGTCGGCACGTACAGCACCTCGACCGAAGGCATCTTGCAGCACTTGTTGATGGCGGCTGCGCCGGCCGCGCTGTCGTGCGTGCACGTCACCATGGGCTCGCACGACGTGTACGAAGCCTTTTTCCCCGGCGGCGCTTGGCGCACCGACTTCGGCACCAACTGGCTGCGCGCCATCGACGAGAGCGCGGTCGTCGACACCTTCAAGGCGCACGAGGTGCAAGACGACTACTGGAAGGTCGCGACCCTCAGCACCAAAGAGATGTCCAAGATCGATCACCCGGTGTTCATGCTGGGTGGTCTGTTCGATATGTTTGCGCCTAGTCAGAGTCACATCGCCGAGGCACTGCAGAAGAGCGTCGCGGCGTCGTCGCGCGGCGATGTGTTCGTGGTGCTCGGCCCGTGGACGCACACGGGGCTCGGGCAGACACGCCAAGGTCAGCTCCTCTACCCTGACGATGCGGCCATGGCGTCCTGGCTACTCGAACAGGCGCAGTTCTTCAGCTGGTGCATGAAGGGCGCGGGGAGGCCGCCGTTCCCCAGCGTCCGTTACTATCAGACCGAGCTGACCGACGAGACCAAGGTCGACTCGCTCGACAATCAGACCCGACTGGTCGCCAAGGGCAGCTGGCGCGAGAGCAAGCAGTGGCCGCCCGCGGAGACCAAGCCCGCGACCCTGTACCTGCGAGGCGATCACGCGCTGATGGACGGCACGGCCGACGCCGACGCCATCGTGCTCCCGGTCGATCCGGCAGACCCCACGCCCTCTCGCGGCGGTGGCAACTTTGCATCCACCGCCGGCCCCTACGATCAGATCGACGTCGATGCGCGACCCGACGTGTACGTGTCTACCAGCGGCGTCTTCACCGAGGACAGCGAGCTGGTGGGGACACCGCGCGCGTTTGTCTGGGCCGCGAGCGCGACGACCGACGTCGACGTGGTGGTGCGGCTCGAGGCCGTGACACCAGGGGGGCACGCGATCTTGATGAGCGACGGAATCCGACGCGGACGCTTCGTCGGTGGGTACGATGCGCGCCGTCCGCTCACGCCCGGCAAGCCTGCCCTGTTCGAGGTCGAGCTGGGTCCGCTCGCGTTGCGGGTGCCGCGCGGCCATGCGCTGCGTGTCGCGCTCTCCGGCGCAAGCTCGCCGCGCTACGAGCCGAACCCCAACGTCGCGACGGCGCTCGCGCAAAAGCCCACGCCCGTCAAGACCACCCTCACCATCTTTCGGGACCGCGAGCATGCGACGCGCATCGAGCTCCCGCTGTTGTCCGGCAAGCTGACGGGCGCCGTCCCGCCCGTGGTCGTGGCCGACGCCGGGGTCCCGCCGAGCGATGCAGCCGTACCCGCCATGCCGGTGCAAGACGCAGGGGTCCGTCCCAGCGAGCCGCGCGATGCCGCGACGCAGCCTCCCGTCACGCGTCCCCCTACGGTGACGCCGCCCGACCGAGACCCGCCGGTGCTCGACGAAAAAGACGCCTCGACCACGCCACGCAAACCCGCCCCGCAGCACTGTTCGTGCAACCTGGTCGCCGATCGGAGCGCGCTCGGTCTGCCCGGGTCCGGACTTGCCCTGCTGGTGCTGACACTGTGGGCACGCCGTCGCCGCGTGAACTTTTTTGGCTCGCGGGCACGAGACCGTGCTTCGACCTCGCACTGAGCCTCGCCGTGTCCCACCTGCCCTCGGGTCGCACCTGGCTCGTGGCTCGGCGATGTCCTATTCAGTGTGCTCCCTACGATTGAGATGGACGCCATGACCTCCGAAAAAGCCAGCTCAGCCGAAAAACCCGGCCGCAACGACCCCTGCCACTGCGGCTCGGGCCTGAAGTACAAAAAGTGTCACTCCGCGGCAGACGACGCCGCGCGCTCTGCCGAGCTGTCCGCACAGGCGGCCGCGCGATCGGCCGCCGCTGCCGAAGCCGCGGCCAAGGCAGCCGAGGGCGAGGGCGATCAGCCCGTCGCGCCCAAGGGCGGCAAGGGGCAGGCCCAGCACCCTGGTGGCGCACCGGCGCCGCGCCTGCAGCGCCCCAAGCTGCCCACGCCGCACGCCTCCAACTTGCCTCGCCGCGGCGCGGTGTAGTGACGCTCGCCGCGGGCGGGTGCGCGCCGAGACTGACCCGCACGGGCGGGCCTGAGCTGGTCAGCTCGCGAGTCGTCTCGGCCGTACTTTTCTCGGCACTCCTCGTTGCGGGCTGCCCACACAGCAAAAGTGGCGGCCCGCCGAAGGTCTGCGCAACAGCCTACGAACAGTGCGTGTTGCCGACCGGGGTCCTGGGCGTCTGCGACAGCGTCGAGTGCACCGAAGGACGCGCTCCGCCGTGCCTCGTGTGCCGTTCTCAGCACTGAGTCCCAGCAGCGACGCCGTTAGCAGGCTAGATTCGACCCACCGATGCTTGGTTGGGGCGGGCGATGGATGTAGGCACGATCGGCCAATACCGAATAGTCGAGACCATCGGCCAGGGCGGCATGGGCATCGTCTTCCGTGCGCGCCACCTGTCTTCCGAGCGGGCCGTCGCACTCAAGACCGTGAAGCTTCCCGCTCCGCGCTGGCTCGACAGCATCCGCCGTGAGATCCAGGCCCTGACTCGGGTAAGGCACCCGGGCGTCGTTCGCATTGTCGATCATGGCGTACATGAGGGGCGTCCGTGGTACGCGATGGACTTGCTCGAAGGCGAAACGCTGCGCCAGTTCGGCCGTCGTATCTGGAGTCCCTTCCAGCCGCACCCGGACGTCTCCACGGCGATCAGCCGGACCGAAGACGCCACCGGTGCCTCCTCCGAGATGTTCGAAGCGCCTTTGCCCCGCGCCAGAGGGGGCGAAGACGGTCGCACGCTCGCGTTGTACCCGAGCGACGGCTTTCGGCGTCCGCTCGCTCCCATCGAAGGTATGGACAGCGCGGGTGCGGGCGAGCTCCCCACCATTCTCCGGGTCATGCGCCGCGTGTGCGCGAGCCTCGCCTTCATGCATGGCGAGGGCTTCATCAATCGCGATCTCAAGCCCGAGAACGTGATGCTGGTCAACGGGCAGCCCGTCATCATCGACTTCGGCCTGACCGCGCACCACCCCGGCGGCTCGGGACGCGAAGAGCTCGAGGCACAGCAAGGCGTCTCAGGCACCGTCCCGTACATGTCGCCCGAGCAGATCCGTGGCGAGCTGGTCGATGCGCGCAGTGACCTGTACGCCATCGGCTGCGTGCTCTACGAGCTGGTGGTCGGGCGTCCTCCGTTCACGGGTGCGCCACGCGCGGTGATGCTGCAGCACCTGTCGGCGACGCCCACCGCGCCCTCCGCGCGCGTGCGCGACGTGCCGCCACAGCTCGAGCAGCTGATTCTCAGGCTGCTCGAGAAGCGCGTCGGCAAGCGTATCGGTTACGCAGACGAAGTGGCGGCCGAGCTCGCGGAGCTGAGCCGCGACGTGTCGCGCCTGCCTGACTATCCACCTGCTCGGTCTTACTTGTACCGTCCTGGCTTCGTGGGCCGCGAAGAGCTGGTGGCCGAGCTGGTGGTCGCACGCGACCGAGCCATGCAGGGCACGGGCAACATCGTGCTGCTCGGCGGCGAGAGCGGCGCGGGCAAGACACGGGTCGCGCTCGAGCTCACGCGCACCCAAAAACAGACCATGCGTCTGGTCGCCAGCGAGACGGCCATGCTCGCGACCGACAGCGAGACACGCATCGCTCCCTCCCCGCTGCACGCGCTCAAGCCGCTGCTGCGCGCCATCGCCGACGACTGCCACGCGGGCGGCAGCGAGACCACCGAGCGACTCCTCGGCGAGCACCGCTCGGTGCTGAGCGTGTACGAACCGCTGCTCGCTCAGGTGCCGGCCGACGGCTTGCTGGATGTGCCGTCGTCGCTGTCGCCAGACGCGTCCCGCAAGCGGCTGTTCCACGCACTGACCGAGGTGCTGCAGCGCTTTGCGAGACAACGGCCCGTGCTGTTCGTGATCGACGATCTCGGCTGGGTCGACGAGGTCTCGCTTGCGTTCTTGGCCAACCTGTCTGCAGACGTGCTGGCCAGCACACCCCTGTTTTTGTTGTGCACCTACCGCGTCGAAGACACGCCCCCTGCGGTCAGCGCGCTCGCCGATCTGCCGCACGTCCGACACATCCAGCTGCCGCGGCTCGGCGAAGAGCCGGTGCGCTCCATGGTCTCCGACATGCTCGCGCTGGCCGACCCTGCGCCCGACTTCGTCGAGTTCGTCACGCGCGAAGCCGAAGGCAATCCGTTCTTCGTCGCGGAGTACCTGCGCGCGGCCGTCACCGAGCGCATCCTCTACCGCGATCAGCCGCGCACGTGGAAGGTGCGCGGGAGCGATGCTGCGCGCGACGGCAAGCCGCTCACACTCGCGCTGCCGCGTTCGCTGCGCGCGCTGCTCGACCAACGCCTGCGCGCGCTCAGCACGGCGGGCCAGCAGCTCACCCTGGCCGCCGCCGTGCTCGGGCGCGACATGGACGTCGAGGTGTTGCGCGACGTCAGCGCGATGCCCGATCAGACGTTCGTGTCCGCTGTCGACGAGCTGTTGCGCCGCCAGGTGCTCGAACAAACCGAGCCGGGGCGCATCAGCTTCGTGCACGACAAGCTGCGCGAAGCAACGCACCAGAACGCGCAACAAGCAGCCGTGCAGAAGCTGCACGCGCGCGCGGCCGAGGCACTCGTCAAGACGCTGCCCGAAGGCAACGCGGCCGCGTCGTCGTGGGCCATGCTCGGCCACCACTACGCGGAGGCCGAGCTGCGCGACCCGGCAGTGCACTACCTCGCGTTGGCTGCCGAGCACGCACGCGAGAGCTCCGCACACAGCGAAGCGATGAGGCTGTACCGCCAGGCCATCGTGCATGCAGACCTGCTCGAGCGCGACGAGCCCGACCTGTGGCGCACCCGTTTTGGGAGCCTGCACGAAGCCTACGGCGACCTGTTGTCGGTCCTCGGCCAGTACGACGAAGGGCGCCACGCGTACGACCTGGCGTTCGAGCGAGCGCGCGGAGAGGCGGTCGTCCACTCACGCCTATACCGCAAGCGCGCAAAGACCTTCGAGCTCGAGCACAAACACGATCAGTCACTCGCACAGCTCTTGCGCGCACGTGAGCTACTGAGCGCCGTCGACCACGACGAGACCCAGGCGATGCGCGACGAGTGGATTCAGCTGCGCCTCGATCAGCTCTGGGCGTATTACTGGACCGCGGATATCGAGCCGATGAACAGCCTGAGTGCCGAGCTCGCACCCTACCTGGACGGTGCGGCAGACGCGCAGCGCGCGCGCTACTTCGGCGCCCAGATGAAGCGCAACCTGCGGCGCGATCGTTTTGTGATCGGCGAAGAGACGCTGGCGTTGGCACGCGCGGCCCTCGACGCCTGCATCCAAGGCAACATCGTGCAGGACCTGCCCGTGGCGCACTTCAACTACGGCTTTGCGCGCCTGTTCATGCGCTCGGTGCCCGAAGCCGAGCACCACTTGCAGCTCTCGATGGCAGGCTACCAGCGCGCTGGCGACAGCAAAGAGCAGTCGCGATCCCTCACCTACCTGACACTCTGCGCGCGCATGGGCGGTCGCACCGACGACGCCGACGTGCTCGCCGAGCAGAGCCGCATCAGCGCCGAGAACGTGGAGTCTCCCGTGTACGTGGCGGCCGCCCTCGGCAACAAGGCCTGGGTCGCCCTGCAGCGAGGAGAGCATCGTTGCGCCATCGAACGCGCGAACGAAGCTCTGGCGATCTGGCAACAGCTCGGGCTCGCGTTCCCATTCGAGTGGATAGCGCGCGTCCCGCTGATGTGCGCGAGCTTGGCCATGCACGATCCCGAGCGCTCGTTGGCGGCAGCGCTGCCGTTGCTCGAGACCGACCAGCATCCGCTGCCAGAACCGGCCAATGCCATGCTCGCTCGGGCGCGCGTGCTTCAGCTGCACGGTCAGAGCGCCGATGCGTATACCTTACTGCGACAGCTAGTCAGTCAACTGCCGCCCGGCTATTGCTGAGCGCAGAAAGTCGTCAGACCCGGTCCGTTCGGCCCGGCCCAGACCCACGGATGTGATGGCAATGATCAAAGACATGTCAGGCAGAGTCCGCATGCTCGAACCCGAGCTACTGGTGGGTCGCGCCTCGAGCTGCGGGCTGCGCATCGATCAGCGCTACGTCTCCGCGCGCCACGCCGTGCTGCGCTGGACCGGCGACCGCTGGGAGCTGAAAGATCTCGGGAGCCGCAACGGTACCTTCGTCGACGGTCAACGGATCCGGCCGGGTGAAGAGATCCCCGCATCGCGCGGCACCAAGATCGCGTTCGGCAAGCTCGACCAACAGTGGGAGATCGTCGACGACTCGGCGCCCACCGTGATGGCGGTTCCACTCGACGGTGGCGAACCGGCGGTGCTCGACGGGGAGCTGCTCGCACTGCCTTCCGTCGACGAGCCGATCGCCACCATCTACCGCAACGCCGAGGGCTTTTGGGTCCTCGAGAAGTCGGATGAAGGCATCACGCCCGTGCGCAACTTGCAGACGTTCGAGGTCGACGGACAAACGTTCCGGTTCTGCTCACTCGACAACATTGCCAAGACATCGATTGCAGACTTCTCGCCGGAGTTCGAGGTTGCGCACGTCGAGCTCTCGTTCTCCGTCTCGCGCGACGAGGAGTACGTCGAGCTGCGCGTGACTTGCGACGGCCGCACGTTCGACCTCGGCGCGCGCACCCACCACTACCTGCTGCTCACGCTCGCTCGCAAACGCGTCGAAGACGCTGCGCAGGGGTTGCCCGAGACGAGCTGCGGCTGGGTTTACCAAGAAGACATCAACAGCGATCCGAGGATGTCTGCACCGCAGCTCAACCTCGACGTGTTCCGCATCCGCAAGCAGTTCGCAGCGCTCGGTCTGCCCGACGCAGCCAACATCGTCGAGCGCAGGCCGCGCACACGACAGCTGCGCATCGGCACCAGCCACGTTCACATCAGCAACCTGTAGCCACGAACAACCGCTGACTGCGCGTCCGTAGTAAGGCAGTGGACGTTGCTTCGGCAGGTTGACACATCACCCCGAATAACTCCCGATTTGCGGCGAAAAGCGGCGATTTGGGAGTCATAGTTTTTTCAGGAACCAACCGGGGAGGCTACAGATGAACGAAAAGGCAAGCACCAAGAACGTGTCCGGCATCGAGCTCTCAATCCGCACCGTGAAGCCGCGCACGGTCGCCGCGGGTGCCAACGGCGCACGCACCGAGCAGCCTGAGGGTGCTCGCGTAGTGGTCGTCACGTCTTACTAACGTCTCGTAGTGCGACACGCCTAGTGTCGCAGGCACGCTCTCACCTTCCCCTCGTCCGGCTTCTCTAGTGCTCGCGCTAACAACGCGAGAACACTGCTAGAAGCTGCGGCGAGGGGTGGTCTTTTCCGTAGCTAGAAACACCCACACGAAAGGCCCTTGGCGTATGTCCCAGCCCGTTCTGTTGTTTCGTGGTGAGGTACAAAGCCCGCATCCAGACGAGATCATCGTCGATGCGATGGTCGGAACGTCGGGCAACACGCGACTCCAGATCGCAGGGCGATTGACCGAGGCCGTACTGCGCGTGGCCAAGCTCGCCGCCCGTCCGCGCCCACAGGACGAGCTCATTGCGGAGCTCGAGCGCGAGCTCCCGCTCGACGAAGGCGTTGCGTTCAGCCTGATTGAACAGCTGCTTGCCGCAGGGATGCTCGAGAGCGAAGTCAACACCGCGACACGCCTCGTCATTCACGGACACTCAGACTTGGCGACCGACCTGCGCGCTCGGCTGGCATCGGAATTGTGGCCGACTGACCTGCCTGGCTGCGAAGTCGTGATCCTGGGCCGACACGGGAGTGTGGACTGGCGACGAGAGCTCGACCTTGCACTCGCGCGCAGCACGCCGGCATTGACCTGTAGCTTCGAGGGAAATGCGTGCTGGATTGGGCCTGTTTTGCGCGTCAAAAACGCGCCATGCCCGCTGTGTCTGCACGCTCGTCGCGTGGCCGTCGTGCGCGACCCCGAGGCGCCGATCGCGCTGAGCTGTCCACCCAACCTCGCGTTGGTCTCGGCCTTACTCCTGCAGGTTGCGGAGAGTATGGCGCGTGGCGAGCTCGCGGCAGACCGCGTGCTGCACGTAGAGCATGCCAGCTCGACATGGCGAACACTTCTCCCTCAGCCCCACTGCGCAGTCTGCGATCCTGCGCTTTCTGAGTGTGCACCCGCGCTCGCGTCTCGTGCGCGACAAACTTCAGAAGACTTCGAAAATGCACTCGCGGTCAGCTCCGCGAGCGAACCGGGTAGTGAGCAGCGCGCCGCGTTCCTCGATCCCGAGCTTGGTCCACTGACGCTCGAGGTGTACGACGCGGACGGATCGTTCCGCGATCTGCCCCTGGTCCTCGGCTCGATTCGATGCGCGGAGTCTACTGACAGCGGACTGCGACGAAGGGAGCTGGCGTCGGTGATGTTCGGCACCGGTGCCACCGAGCAGCGGCGCAGGCTGGTGGCCTTTTCCGAAGGTATCGAGCGCTATGCAGGCTCGACCGAGCAACCCGACATCGTAGAGAGTGCTCTTCAAGAGCTCAGTCCGTTCGCGCTCCACCCCGGACAGACCGTAAGATTCTCTGCAGAACAGTACGAGTCGCTCTCACTCGAACGCTACACGGGTCAGCCCACCGACTGGAGCTGGGCGTGCGACTGGACCACGGGCGAAGCCAAGTTGTTGATCCACGACGCGATCTCGTCTGCAGCGCGGCCCGCGCGCAGGAGCTTTCGTGTGTTTCAAGACCCGTTCGCTTCGGGCATGGCCGCGCATCGCTCGCTCACGCTCGCCATCGAGCGCGCAGCGCTGGAGCTCATCGAGCGCGACGCCATGATGCTGGCTTGGTACTTGCGCCTGCCGCTACGTGCGCTCGACGTGCGTACGCTGGGCGTGCACACCGCCACGCGCTCGACGACGAGCGACTCGGGCGTCGGCGCAGCCGCCGAGCTGCATGAGCTCATCACATATCTGAAGCGAGGCGGAGTCAACGTCTCCTTCTACGATCTGAGGGTGGACTTCTCCGTGCCTTGTATCCTCGCGGTGGCCGAGACAGAGCGCGACCTCGGCGACTGGAAGGCAGGCGGTAAGATTCTGTCTGCATGCGCGGGTCTGACGTTTGCCGACGCACTGCGTCACGCGCTTCGTGAGCTCTTGGGGCACTACACCGTGTTCGGTCTGGTTTCGCCTGACGGCGACAAGAGCCTCGACCCCGAGACAGGAGAGCTGCGCCCGTGGTGGCCGTCATTCGCCTCGTTCCTCTCTCCACGCGACGACGATCCGCTCGGCTTTCTCGGCCAAGGCGAGCCGCTCGCGCTGCCCGCCGATCCAGCCGTGTCGCTCGAGCAGGTGCGTGCCGAGCTCCTCTCGCGCGGCGTCCCGCTGTACGTGCGTCAGCTCGGACGCGCAGACGTACGCAGCTCGGGCTTGGTCGCCATCCGCGCAATCGCTCCCGGTCTGCTGCGGCTGACGCCCACGCGCGAGAGCATGAACTTCGGCGAGCCACGCATCGACATCGTGAGGCGGGCGTGGGGCAGAGAGCCGGGCGTCAACCCCCTGCCCCACCCCCTCGGCTGATCGTCAGAGTACACGGAGGGACACTCATGTTGCTGCGCAGCCATGTCGATATCCTCGACGGGGAACAAGACGCGACCGTCATCGATCGCGAGACGGGTCTGCAGCTGGTGGTCTCACGCGAGATCGCGACGCTGCTGAGCCGGCTGCGCGCCCAGACCGCAGTCCCCGCCAACGACGCGCACGCCGATGCCCTGCTCGTGTTTCTCGAGCGCCTGGGCTTGACCGGCGACGCCACGCTTGACGAGACACGTCGACGACAGGCTGAGTTCATCCTCTCCGATGCGGTGGAGTCCGAGCTGCCGCGCGCCCGCGCCACCGTCGAGCGGGCCTTCCGGGAGACGGCGCTGCACCGCGACCACCTGCGGGATGCGCCTCCGATCGGTACAGACTGGCAGCTGTCGGCGCTCCCCATCCTGCACAAGAGCGACCTGCGCAGACACTTCCCACGTGGCTTGACCGTCGACGCACTCGACCTCGGAGCCGCCTTGCGCACGGGCGACCTGATGCTTACGAGCACCTCCGGCAGCACGGGCGAGCGCCTGCAGGTCTACTCCGACACGCGCGTGCCGCGCATTCCGCAGACTGTGCTCGACCTGTGGAACCTGACCCCCTCGAGCACCCGTCCACTACGGACCGCGGTGCTCACCTCTCCGGGCTGTACCTCGGGCGTGTGCACACGTGCCAACCTCAGCTTCGAAGAACGCCTGTCGTTCGAGCACACGCTGTTCCTCGAGTCTGCCAAAGATCCGTTCGACCTGACGCGCGCCCAAGTGATGACCATCCTCGAAGACATGGCGCGCTTCACGCCGGACCTGTGGATCGTCAATCCGGTGTACCTCGCGTTGTTCACGCGTGCGGCCGAGCGCATGGGGCTGCCGCTGCCGAGCGTGGGGGCCATCGTCAGCACCTACCAAGGCCTCTCGGTGTGTCAGCAGCGGCAGTTCGCTCGCGCCTACCAGGCAAAGGTCTTCGAGGTGTACGCAGCCACCGAGCTGGGCGGCAGTCAGGTCGGTGTCAGCTGCGACCGCGGCGCGATGCACGTGCGCCTGGACCACGTCTACCTGGAGATCGTGCGCGAGGGACGCGAGGTCGCACCGGGGGCGATCGGCCAGCCAGTAGTGACCACACACCACCCCAGCATGCCGCTCTCACGCTACGGACTGACCGACCTCGTCCGCTACTCGCTCGCGCCCTGCCCCTGCGGGGTGGGTTCCGCGTGGCCCACCATCATCGTCGAAGGACGCGAGCGCGATGCCGTCTCGAGGCCAGGCCGGCTCGTCACGCCTCGAGAGATCGACCAGGCCCTGAGCGGGTTGCCCGTGCTCCTGTACCAGCTGGTCGAGACGCGGCCCGGCCACTTCGTACTCAGCGTCGTGCCCGACGACCTCGAGCCCCTCGCCGGCTCCGAGCTCGAAGCACGGCTGGCCGATGTGTTGATGCCAGACACCCTCGAGGTGTGTTACTTCGCCCGTCTGCCGTTCGAAGATGCGGGCAAGTTCAGGTCGGTCTTCCCTTGTCGAAGCGCGCCCTCGGGCGTGCGAGCGAAGAGTGATCAGGCGCAGGATGCCGGGAGCAATCACCATGTCTGAAGCGCTGCGCTTGGTGTCGGACGAGACCCGGAAAGAGACGGGAGACGCAGCCGTTTTCGCAAAACTGCGCGCCAGCTTCCCGATCTTGTCGCGCACGGTCAACGGTTGTCCGCTCGTCTACTGCGACAGCGCCGCGACCTCGTTGACGCCCAACGAAGTGATCGACGCGGAGGCCGACTACTATCGAACCATCGGCGCCAACGTGCACCGAGGCTCCCATGCCCTGGCCGTCGAGGCGTCCGAAGCCTACGAGGGTGCGCGCAGCACGGTCGCCGCGTTCATCGGCGCGCGGACGCGAGAGGTGGTGTTTACCGCCAACGCGACTGCCGCGCTCAACCTGGTGGCAGCGGGTCTCTATCTGTCTGCTGACGCCGAGGTGCTGGCCACCAACAACGAACACCACTCGGCGCTGCTGCCTTTCATGAAGCGAGGTCGTCTGCGGACATTCGTCGCCGCCGCCGATCGCCCGCTCGACCCGGCCGAGGTGCTCGCGCAGATTGGTCCGCGCACGCGCGCGATCGTGATCGCGCACGCCTCCAACGTCACCGGCATCGTCCACCCCGTGCGCGAGATCTGCTGCGTGGCCCGCGAGCTGGGCGTGCTGACCATCGTCGACGCAGCGCAGTCGGCTCCTCACCTACCCCTCGACGTGCGCGACCTCGGCTGCGACTTCCTCGCGTTCTCCGGGCACAAGCTGCTCGGGCCCACCGGCATCGGCGTGCTGTACGGACGCGCAGAGGTGCTGGCCGCGCTCACTCCGCGCGATATCGGCGGCGGCACCGTCGAGCGTGCGACCGCCACGAGCTACCAGTGGAACGCGGCGCCGCACAGCCTCGAGCCGGGCACCCCCAACATCGCAGGGGCACTCGGCCTCGCGGAGGCGACGCGCTTCCTCGAGCGCATCGGCTGGGACGCCCTGACGCGACACGCCGAGGTGCTCACACGAGCGGCCTTTCGTGGACTGTCTGCCGTCCCGGGTGTCAGCTTCGTCTCCTCGCCCGAACACACCAGCCTGCCGACCCTCAGCCTGACGTTTCCCGGCTACCCCATTGGTGTCGACGTGGTCGCGGCCACGCTCTCCGACCGCTACGGCATCATGGTCCGCTCGGGGCTGCACTGCGCGCACCCCCTGTTCCAGCAGCTCGCGCTCCGCGACGGCGCCTTGCGCGCTTCGTTCTACGTGTACAACACGCTCGACGACGTCGATGCGCTGTGCGCGGGGCTGACCGATATCCTGAGCGTGTTTCGCTGAGCGGGTTCGCTCGAGCCACACATCGCCGCAAATTTTCGGGCGACCAGCGCAGAATTTCGGTCGACGTTCGTAAGCTACCCCGACGCGTCGTGGCGTCGGGAGGCTACCGATGCAGAGCGAAGTTCTCGGACAGACGATAGGTCAGATCTCCGAGCTGACCCATCTGGTCCCGATCAAGGAGCTCGACTCGCGCCAGTACATCGCGGCCGTGCTGGGCAAGCTCACCGGCGCGTACTTCGGTGTCGAAGACCTATCGACTACAAGCTGACGACCTGGTCACGCGACGTGTCGCTGCACGTGTTTCGCGAGTGCCCCACGCCCGAGGCGCGCCGCAAAGGTTTGTCTGCAGGCGCAGACTTCCGTGGCTACGTGGCGCAGCTGGTCGAGCTGGTCCGCGCGCGCCAGCTTGGGCACACCGCGTTCAACGAGCGGCTGCGCGCAGTCGTGGACACGTTCGACCAGCTGCGTGACGAGCGGGGCCAACCTGCGTTTGCGGACGACCGTGAGCTGGTGTCGACGCTGATCGGGATCGTGTCTGGCGCACTCGCCACCACTGCGAGCCTGTTTTACCAGGGCCTCGCGGCCTACGCGAAACAACGACCCGCACAGGTGTTCGAGCTGCCCGGGACAGACTCCGGTCCCGCCCTCTTGCAGGCGATGCAGCACAAGGGGCTCTCGGTCCCGGACCGCATCTACCGAGTCTGCAGAAACGACACGACGCTGGGCGACGTCCCGATCGCGAAAGGCACGCTCGTGGTGGTCGGCCAGGGTACCGCGCTCGCCGACAACCAGGGTCGGCACGACGACATCACGTTTTTTGGTCACGGCCGGCACCACTGCCCCGCCGCACGCCTCGCGCTCGCCATCATCGACGGTGCCGCCCTCGCGCTCGCCGAGCAGGGGCCTCTCACGATCGAGGACGCAGACGCGCTCACGTTCAGCCTGTCGCTCACCGCACGCTGAGCTTCTAGACCAGACGATCCCAGAGCTCGAGCTGACCGGGCCGAACCTTCTCGCCCTCCACGCTGACGCCCTCGAGGTACAGGAGGCGTCGCTTCATGGGCAGTCCTCCGGAGAACCCACCGAGGCGCAGACCCGTCTCCACGATCCGATGACAGGGCACCACGATCGCGATCGGATTGACGCTGTTGGCCATCCCTACCGCACGCACGGCCCGCGGCGAGCCGATGTCGGTCGCGATGCCTGCGTACGAGCGCACGCTGCCTCTGTGCACGTTGCGTAGCGCGCTCCACACCTTGAGCTGAAACTCGGTGCCAATCAGGTTGACGGGCAGCGTCGCCGGCTCGACGTCGTCGCCAGCGGCGTAGGCCAGCAACAGGTCGGCGTACACCGCGGGCACGTCCGACAGCTCCGGCGCCTCGATGCCCCGGTCGACCATCGACGCCTCCACCAGCTCGGACGGAGTGCTCGGCAGCGCCAGCATGAGCAGCCCGCTCTCGCTCCACGCCAGCCGCAGCTCGCCTATCCCCGGCAGCTCCAGCAGCCCCTGTCCGACGCTCGCGTTTCGCCTCGCGATCTCGAAGGTGTTAGCCTGCTCAGCCATGCGTGCATCCTTACCGCGGTTCGCTCGCGCCCTGATCCTGTCAAGCACGCTCAGCGTGGGCTGTATCCCGAGCCACCGCATGGTGCACGACGGCGACGTCTATTTCGAGCGCTGCTACGGCGCCGACTTCGACGAGCGCTTCCCACAGTCGCAAAAAGAAGCTTGTTGGCAGGCCTGGCTCGCGCACTACACCAAACATCAGCCCGCCCACCGCGTCGACTACGCCCTGCGGCGCATCGAGGCGCTGCAAAACGGCGAGCCCGCGCCCGAGCTCCCGGGCCTGGTCAGCGGCGCACTCAGCCACAACCAAGTGGTGGCCGAGCTACGGGAGGTGGACGCCGCCGCGAGCAACGACAGCTCGAGCTTGCTCGCCAGCACCGACCCACAAGCCGACGCTGGGGCCATCCCCAACGGCTGCCTTCATTTCTGCAACGAGTACGAAGGTGCGTGCAGCGCGCGTTGCCAGGGCACCAGCCCCGCGTGCTTCGTCGGCTGTGAGCGAGAGCGCGCCATCTGCCTCCACGGTTGCCACTAGTACCTCGTGCATGGGCCGCGGCGCTCGCGGAGCGATCTGCGTCGTGAGTTTGCGCGGGATGTCGAGGCTCGCTGCGAGATGTAAAACATTGTCGGGCCGGCAGGGGAGACAGGCGCAAGCGCTGGAGTGACATGCCATATTCGGCTCGGACCTCCTGCGGGGGTCACCCAGCCCATGTCGATGATCACCACCGCGCTGCTCGCCTGTACGGCCTTCGCCACGTGTTTTTACATCTCGGGCATCGTATCGGCGTTCGTGCACCTGCGCCGGCGCGGCAGGTCGTGGAGCACGAGCCTGTCGGCCGAGGGCAAGCTGCCCGCGCTCAGTCTGCTCAAGCCGGTCAAGGGCCTCGAAGAAGACCTCGAGCGCTGCCTCCGTAGCTTCTTCGAGCAGGACTATCCCGGGCCCATCGAGCTGGTGTTTGCCAGTGCGCACCGCGACGACCCGGCCATCGCGGTCGCGCGCGCGCTCGCGCTCGAGTACCCCGCGGTTCGTGCGCGCTTCGTGCTCAGCAACGAGAGCTGGGGCCTCAACCCCAAGGTCAGCAACCTGCAAGGCGCGCTGGTCGCCGCCAGTCACGACTTGGTGCTGCAGACCGATGCCAACGTGTGGGCCCCGCCTAGCTACGCGCGCGAGATCGTCGGCGAGCTGCTCGGCGAAGACGCAGCGCTGCTCTCCAGCCTGGTCACGGGCATCGGCGAACAGAGTGCGGGCGCCGCCATCGAGAACCTTCAGCTCACGGCGTACGTCGCGCCGGCCTGCTGCGCCGCACTCAAGATGGCGGGCGTGCCCTGCGTGATCGGCAAGTCCATGCTGTTCCGCAAGAGCGAGCTAGCTGCGCTCGGTGGGCTCGCGCTCGTCAAAGACTCGCTGTGCGAAGACTTCTTGATCGGCAAACACTTCGCTGACAACGGCAAAAAGGTGCTGCTGTCCGCCACGCCGATCCGCAACGTGAACGTCGACATGGGTGTCGAGCGCTCGCTCAAGCGCCACGCGCGCTGGCTCAAGATGCGTGCAGTCATCCACCCGGTCAGCTTCGTGGCCGATGCGCTGGCCAACCCCATCGCGCTCTCCACGCTGCTCTACATCGCGTCGGACTACGAGCCCACGTACGGCTATGCGGCGCTGCTGCTGACCGCCCTCAAGACCCTCATCGACGGGTGCATGATGCGGGTCATCCGCGGCGTCTCCATGCACCCGCTGCACGTGCTGCTCGTCCCCGTCAAAGACATGCTCATGCTGGCGGTCTGGGTCTACGCCATCTTCTCGCGCTCGGTCGAGTGGCGAGGCATCCGCTTCCGTATCGGCCCCAGCAGCCAGCTGTTACCCGACGAGGGCAACCTGCCCGTCCGCGTGCTGCGCCGGTTGCTGAGCGTCCAAAACGCCGAATCCTAAAACAGGCGCGCCTGCGCCGCGAGGCGGGTCGCGATCCGCCACCGCTTCCTCCGCTCCGTGCTCACCGACATGAGTTTCAGAGTTGGGCAAAAGCTCCGCCGGCGTGGCAGGTAGCTTGTACGCGACGCGTGCGAGATGCCGTTCCACCGCCGTGACTCGCTCGGCGAGCACCTCGAGGTCGAGACTCATCGGCCCAGCCCCCCGAGCACATCCTTGTACCCCGCGCGCAGCACGGGCTCGGCGTCGCACCAAAAGGATACGGCCGCAAACCAGAACCTGTCGAACTCGCCTGGCTCAGCTTCGAGCACGACGATGCCATCTCGAGCCACGCGATAGCGCATGAGGCCTCCTGCAGTCGCAAGATTGGCCACATCGACGTGGTCGGTGGTCAGCGCAATGGCCAGGTCGGCGTACAGAAGGGAGGCGTCGAAAGCGGGCTCTGCCAGGTACACGAAGTCCCAGTCCGAGTCTTCGCGTGCATCGCCGCGAGCCCGTGACCCGTGCAGCACGAGCAGCGTGAGGCCCGCATGTCCCTGCGCGACGGTTCGTATCGTCGAGAGCGCGGAATCGAGTTCGGTCGAAGCCACCCACGCAGCGTAGCAGAGGCCCACCCCGGCGCGAAATCCCGCGGAAGTCCTCGTGCGCGTCGCTGCGAGTGGATCGAGAATCCCTAAAACAGGCACGCATGCGTCGCGAGGCGGGTTGCGAGGCGCCGCCGGTTCTGAGCACCGCGCGGAGCCGACTCCTGTCGGTGAGCACGGAGCGGAAGAAGCGGTGGCGGATCGCGGCCCGGATCGCGGCGCAGGCGCGCCTGTTTTTAGTGGGCTTGGCCCCAGGTGGTGCCCCACCCCACGTCGACGACGAGCGGAACGTTCAGCAGAAACGCGCCCTCCATAGCCTCGCGCACCAGCGCCTCTACTTGTGCGCGCTCGCTCTCAGGCACCTCGAACACCAGCTCGTCGTGCACGGTCAGCACCATCCGCGCGCGCAGCCCCTCGCGGCGCAACGCGGCGTGCACGCGCGCCATGGCCAGCTTCATGATGTCGGCTGCGCTGCCTTGGATGGGCATGTTTTGCGCGATGCGCTCAGCCCCGGTGCGGATCTGGTGGTTCTTCGACAGGATGTCGCGGACCAGCCGCCGTCGACCCATGATGGTGCGCACCGCACCGGTGTGGCGCGCCTCGTCGACCAGCTTGTCGAGGTAGCGCCGCACACCGGCGTAGCGCTCGAAGAACGCCTTGATGTAGCGCTGCGCCTCGCCGCGCTCGATGCGCAGGTTACGCGCCAGCGCGAACTGCGTCTGTCCGTAGATGACGGCGAAGTTCACGGTCTTTGCCGCCGCACGCTGCGCGCGCGTGATGTCTTCGAGTGTGCCCCCGAACAGCGCCTGTGCCGTGCGTACGTGCACGTCGGCGCCGGCTTGTGTAAACGCCTCGGTGAGCTCGGGGTCGCCACTCATGTGTGCCAGCACGCGCAGCTCGATCTGCGAGTAGTCGGCGGCAAAGATGTGAAAGCCCTGTGCCGCCACGAACGCGCTCCGGATCGAGCGCCCGAGCTCGGTGCGGATGGGGATGTTCTGCAGGTTGGGGTCGTTGGACGACAACCGTCCGGTGGCCGCCACGGCCTGCTCGAACTTGGTGTGAATGCGCCCCGTGCGCGGGTTGATCTCGCGCGGCAGCGCATCGAGGTAGGTGCCCTTGAGTTTGGCGAGCTGACGGTGCTCGAGGATCGCGGCCGGCAGCGGATGCAGGATGGCCAGCTCTTCGAGCACATCCGCGTTGGTCGACCGTGCGGTCTTGGTGCGCTCGACCACGGGCAGGCCCAGCTCGTCGAACAAGATGACCTCGAGCTGACGCGGCGAGCCCACGTTGAAGTCCTTGCCGGCCAGCTCGAAACACTTCTTTTCGTAGTCGAGGATCTGACGGTCGACCTCGCGAGACAGCTCGCGCAGACGGTCGGGGTCGACCTGCACACCGAGCCGCTCCATGGTCGCGAGCACGTCGGCCAGCGGCAGCTCGATTTCGGTGAGCACGCGGTCGACCTTGGCCTCCTTGAGATCGCGGTCGAGCAGTGCGAACAACGGCTCGAGCAAGGTGACCTCCGGAGTCACCAGCGGCTGTGCCTCTTCGACGCTGAGCTCGGAGAGTGGCCGCTCTTTTTTGCCCTTGCCCACCACCTCCACGTAGCTCGGCAGCTCGAGGCCCCAGCGCCGCATCGCTTGCTCGCGCACGCCGTGACCGCGCAGGTCTGGGTCGTGTAGGTAGCTCGCCAGCATGGTGTCGAAGACGACGCCCGACAGCTCGATGCCCACCTGC
>JBEGTL010000077.1:0-20909 GCA_041179425.1 Pseudomonadota bacterium
GCCAGGTTCTTCAGTGTGGAAAAGTCGCGCGATCGAAGATCGACCGCCGTCTCGAGCTCTTGAATCGCTTCGAACACGTTCTCCTGCTTTCCGTAGAGCAGGCCGAGATGATAGTGCAACCGAAACGAGAGGGGATCGATGGTGAGGCCGCGTTTGAGATGTTCGATCGCGGCGGTCACGTCGCCACCGGCATAGGCGTCCATGCCTGCTTTTAGCTGATCGGCGGCCAGCCCTTCCACCTCGGCCTCGTCGGGTGGCTGGGAGCGACCCGAGCCCTGGAGCGCGCGCTCGACTGCGGCCACCACGTCGCCGATCCGAAACGGCTTCTCGAGGAAGGCCTCGACCCCGTAAGAACGCCGTAGATCTTCGGCGAAGCGCCAACCTCGATACACTGCGCTGAGCATCACGACTGGAATGTGACCGTACCGGCGGCTCGCCTTGATGCGTCGGCACACATCGAAGCCGTGCACGTCGGGCAGCATGGCGTCGAGCAGCATCAGCTCGGGCGCACACTCGCGGACTTTTTGCAGCGCGTCTTGGCCCGTGGCGCTCTCGAACACCTCGTACTCGCGATCGCGGAACACGCGCACCAGCAAGCGGCGAATGTCATCGTTGTCGTCGACGACCAAGATCCTCTGCCGCTGCGTCGACGGCGGTGGCAGCACGCTGTCGCCCGCATCGAGCTGCCCCAGCGCGTAGCCGCCCGTCGGCAGCTTGGAGAGGGGTCGGCTCAGTTCGTCGTCGAAGGCACGCACAGGCGCGAGCGCCGGCAGGGGCGCGGGCGCCGGCAGGGGCGCGGGCGGCGGGTCACTCGCAGCGAGCCGCCCCTCGAGTCGCGCGAGCGGGCCGCGGTACATGCTCTGGCCAGCAGCCTCGGCTGCGTAGGCGGCCTCGATCACGTCGCGCAGCATGCCGTGGGCGCTCGGGAAGCTGCGCACGGTGCGCCCGGTCGTGAACTCGAGCTCGCCGATGAGCTGCGTGTCGTTGAGGTCGGCCATCGCCACGTACAAGTGCTCGGCGTCGACGAAGACCGGCAGGGCCAGCTGCTCGCGCGCCACCTCGCGCGCTACCAGCCTGAGCGCCGCGATGGGGATGGCCACCCGACGCAGGTCGACCGAAGCGAGGCCCTGCTGCGCGACGATGACCGATTCCAACTCGGGGGGCAGATCGGCCGCGAGCTCGACGGCAGCGTACGTGCTGGTGGGCGAGAGCGGCGTGGGCCCGAGCGAAGCAGAGCCAGCGCCCGACGCGCGCGGCTCATCCGCTCGCGAGCCGAAAGGCCACGCCACGAGATCTTCGAGCTCGTCCGCAGCGACCTGCTTTCGCTGGAGCTGCAGACGGCCTAGCTGTCTCTTCCCGTCCGACTCGTCGCTCATGTTCTCCGGCGCACGCTTCGACTCTGCTTTCGATCGCGACAGAGGTCTGACGCACCGAAAGTTTAACGAGAGCGGCGCCGCGCTTACTAGGCGTTTCTCACATGCCCGACATGATCGCGTAGGAGCCGTCTTTCTTGCGGCCCAACACCATCCGGTTATCGGCCAGGCGGCGCTCCCAGCGCGAACCCTCGGGCGTGTTGAGGCGGAACCGACCGATGTACGTGTAATCGACCAGCACTCGGGTGGGCAGGAAGACGACATCGCGATAACGAATGTCGTAGTGCACCGCGAGCAGCTCGGCGCTGAACGTCTCGGTCAGCTTCTCGCGCAGACCCTCGAGGTCCACATCGTCGTCACCCTGAGGCGTGCCCATGTCGTCGTAGTAGTCGTTGGCGGCCAGGCCGAGCAGCTTGTTGACGTCGCGCGCGACGACCGCACTGCGGTAGCGCTCGACGAACGAGACCACATCGCGCGTGTCGGGATTGTCTTCCACGTCGGTGTTGGGAATCACATCGTGGGTGCACGCGCCGAGCGCGAGCAAGAGGAGAACAAGGAGGGCGCGCGTCATGGTCCTCGGAACGATAGTTGGGCGAACGCTATTCCAGCGCCCTGCCCCGGCTCTTGGGCCGTCGGCGAGTTTCCACGATAGCGCGTCCCGGGGCAACGTGCCGGGGCGACTAGCTTCGGTGCGAAGCGACTAGCGCACGACTCTGGGCGGGCCAGCGCGCAGCCGGTCGAGCGTGTCGGGCAAGAGCTGCGGGCCGGCCGACTTGGAGACCACCGTATCGGTGAGGCCATTGTCGAGTGCACGCGCGAGCTCGCTGGCCTGCGCCTCGCCCGTGTACAAGAGCCGCCAGGTGCCGGGCGAGAGCTTGGCCACCATGCCCAACAAGTCCGAGCCGCTCATGTCGGGCATGTGCAGGTCGGCGACCACCGCGAAGGGCAACGTCTGCGACACGTCACTGAGCGCACGACTCGTCTCCTCGTACAGCGCGACCTCGTACCCCGCCCGCATGAGCAACCGCCGCGTGACTGCCAAAACGAGCGGGTCGTCGTCCACGACCACCACCCGCAATGCCTTGCCCTGCTGTTGTCCACTCACTGCTTAGACTGTATCAGATGCAATGCGGGTTTACGCGATCCCGTAGTCCTTGATCTTGTAAAGAAGGGCCCGGTGGCTGATCTCGAGCAAACGGGCAGCCGCCGTACGATTGCCTCGCGTTTGCTCGAGCGCGCGGCGGATCAGCGTCTCCTCGATCACACGCGTGGTGCGCTTGATCGACAGCTCGCCCGTACCCAGCGTGAGCGCTACCGGTTCCAGATCTTCGTGCAGTCGCTCGGGTAGGTCGTCGAGCGTGATGGTGTTCTTCTCGGCCAATACGACGGCGCGCTCGATCATGTTCTCGAGCTCGCGCACGTTGCCGGGAAACGCGTAGCGCATCAGCCGCTTGAGCGCGTCCGGCGCCACGCCCAAGACCTTGGTGCCGAGCCGTCCGTTGTACTTCTCCAAGAAGTGGTCGATCAACAGGGGAAGATCACCGGTCCGCTCGCGCAGAGGCGGCAGCGACACCTGCAGCACGTTGAGCCGGTAGTACAGATCTTCACGAAAACGGCCCTCTTTCACCTCGCTGGCCAGGTCGCGCACCGTGGCCGCGATGACCCGGACGTCGACGCGCGTGTCCTTGGTCTCACCCAGCCGGCGCACGGTGCTCTCCTGCAACACGCGCAGTAGCTTCACCTGGAGTGCGAGAGGCAGCTCTCCAATCTCGTCGAGGAACACGGTGCCAAGGTGCGCTTCTTCGAACAGGCCACGTTTGTCGCTGCTGGCGTCGGTGAAGGCGCCACGCTTGTGCCCAAACAGCTCGCTCTCCATCAGCGCTTCGGGGATGGCACCGCAGTTGATGGCGACGAAGGCCTTCCCCGCACGCGGACTCAAGCGGTGGATGGCGCGTGCGACGAGCTCTTTGCCGGTTCCACTCGCGCCTTGCAGCAGCACGGTGGTGGTGTAGCCGGCCACCTTCTCCAAGGTTCGAAACACACGCTGCATGGGCTCGCTCTTGCCCATCAGCTCGCCGAACTGCGCCTCCTTGCGCAGGCTCGCGCGGAGCGCACGGTTCTCGCGGCGTAGCGCCTCGCGTTCTTCGGCCTTCTTCAGGACGAGCAACACCTCGTCCTGCTTGAAGGGTTTGGCGAGGTAGTCGTAGGCACCTGCCTTCATCGCCTCCAGGGCGAGGTCGAGCGAGCCGTACGCGCTCATCACGATCACGGTTGCCAGCGAGCCGCGGCGCACCAGCTCTCGCGTCAGCTCGATGCCGTTCATGCCTTCCATGCGCACATCGGCCAGCACGAAGTCGGGGTCGAACTGGGTCAGCTCCTCGAGGGCCGCCTCGGCGTGGGCGACGGCCTTGACCTCGTAGCCCGAGCGCCCGAGCAGCGTGCGCAACACGAGCCGTAGGTTTTCTTCATCGTCGACGACCAGCACACGGGGCACCCCGCTAGTTCGGCAGGGCCGCCGAAGACACGCCACAAAAAGGCGAGCGCGACCTGACCGTCGACGCCGAAGTCGCCGTCTGCGCACAAGCGCGCCGCTGCCTCGGGAGAAGCGGCACCGCCATCAACCTTGGCGGCAATCGCCAACAATGTTGGCGCTTGTCAAACTCGGTCTGGCCAAAAACGTCACGATTCCGTTGCGGGCTTCGCGGCATGCAGCTTGCTCGAAACGGCAGCGGGGCCTCAGTGCTCCGTTGATCTGAGCGCCATCCTGGCATTATGGTAGCGCCCGCTTCACGGGCTTTCCGGGAACGAGTTTCTCGGCGCCGGCACTGACCCCTCACGGGGTAGGAGACGACATGCACAAGCGACACTCAGTACCGTTATTTCGCGCTCGAGTTCTTGCTCGCGCGCCCGAGGGCGCGCTTCGACGGCTGATACCGCTCGTCGCCCTGCTCTCTGCCGCCAGCTTCGGCTGTCCCGGCCAAGAGCTCGCACCGCTCGGACCGTGCACGGTGTCCGCCGTCAGCGAGCGCGTCGATCAGGCAGGCGTCTCCGACGTCGACTTGTTGTTCATGGTCGACAACTCCGGCTCCATGGCCTCCGAGCAGGCCAAGATCGCCAAAGAGCTGCCGCGCCTGGTCCAGGTGCTCACCACCGGCGATCGCTGCGCGGGTGGCAACGAAGACACCTGCACGCTGACCGACGAGAAGGAGCCCAAGCGCCACTTCACAGCGGTCAAGCAGCTGCACCTCGGCGTCGTGTCGTCGAACATGGGCGGCATCGACGAGCCCACCGGCTCGCAGGCCGCCGTGCTCGCGTGCAAGGGCCTCGGAGACGACGGCAAGCTGCAGAACAGCACCGACGTCGCGGTCGAGGGCGTCGTGGCCAAGCGCCAAGAGTTCCAGGACTACGCCGAGGGCGAGGTCGTCATCGAGCCTGACGACAACTGCGACATTGCGGCGCAGCCGAGGTACCAGAACTACGTGGCGTCCGCGGGTGACAAGCCGGCCACCATCGCGTCCAACTTCGCCTGCGTCGCACGTCTCGGCGTGCGTGGCTGCCCGTTCGAGCAACAGATCGAAGCCGTGTGGAAGGCGCTGGCGCCCTCCGAAGGCGACGGTCCCGCCGCCAACTACAAGTTCCTCAATGGCTCCAATGGCCAGGGCACCGGCTACAACAAAGACTTTTTGCGCCCCGACGCCATCCTCGCGATCATCGAGGTCAGCGACGAAGAAGACTGCTCCATTACCGACGCGGGTAAGGTGCTGTTCTCGCAAGCCGCCGACGCCACCGCCGAGTACGGGCCGCTCAACCTGCGTTGTGGCAAGGCCGTCGATCGCCCCGACTTCGAGAAGCTCATCCACCCGACCAAGCGCTACATTACCGGTCTCAAGTCGCTCAAGCCCGACAACGAAGACCGCATCCTGTACGCAGCCATCGTGGGCATTCCGACCGACGCGGGCGACAAGTCCCCCGAAGAGATCCTCGATCTCCCCGAGATGGCGTTCCGCGAGAACCCGCTCAAGCCGGGTTTCCCTGCGACCAGCTGCACGGGCATGACCACCGATCCAGTCACCGGCAAGGTGCGCATCGACGAGGCGTACCCACCGCGTCGCTTCATGGAAGTGGCCGCCGGCTTCGGCGAGAACGCGGTCGTGTACTCCATCTGCGAAGACGACTACGCGCCCGCGCTCGACACGCTGATCGGTAAGATCGCGAGCAAGCTCAAGGGCAACTGCCTGCCGCGTAAGCTCACCCCCGACGCCAAGGGCGCTGTGAACTGCCAGGTCTTCGAGCTGCTCAACGCGGCCGACACCGCGGCCAAGAAGTGCAGCGCCGTACGCGGGCACAAGGGCAGTCCCATCAAGCGCCCTGTGCGCGAGAACGGCAAGGTCGTCCAAAAGACGGCTTGCGAGATGGACCAGGTCACCGTGAACGTCACGGCGACGGGAAAGACCCCTGCCAGTGGCGGCAAGGGTTGGTACTACGACGACTTCAGCCCCGAGCTGAAAGATGACTGCCAGCCAGGTGAGCAGCAGCGTATCCAGTTCAAGTTCGGCGACGGCACGGCCGACCTCCCCTCGGGCGCGGGCGCCACGTTCGAGTGCTTCCAGCCGGTCGCTCGTATCGACAACAACGCCAAGGGCTTCGACGCCATCAACACCAACTGCTTGGATGAAAAGCAGGCCGCGTGCGAGCGGCGTGGCGACGACACCTACAAGCTCATCTGCGTGCCGAGCAACACCTGCCAGATCAAATGCACCGTCAACCCCGACTGCCCGCCTGGCTGGGTATGCGACCACGCCGGTGGCGACGGCTACGACAAGGGCCCGCTTTACTGCCAGCTGCCTACCTGCCCCGCGGACAGCTCGTCATCGGCCTCAACGACCGACGGCTGATCGTCAGACCTGACGACTGACACTTACTGCAAGCGCCGATCCCTCACGGGGTCGGCGTTTTGCGTTGTGGTGGCGACGGTCCAAAGGACCTGCAACGAAACGCAACGACAGCTCGTCTTGCGCCGCAGTGTGAGCCGACGCGCGCGACACACGATTGTTCCGAGCTGTCGCCGCACACGCCGCACTCACCCGATGTCTGCACGAGTTCGCTGCAGGCGGAGGGACTCATGCGTCGATCACTCGACTTGCGTGCTGGCATCGTTGCGCTCGCGAGCGCACTCGTCTGTTTTGGCTGTCCGAGTCAGGACCTCGCTGCGCTCAACCCGTGCACGGTGTCGGCCGCCAGTATTCGTGTCGACCAAGGAGGCATCTCTAAAGTCGACTTGTTGTTCGTCATCGACAACTCCAACTCGATGGCGAGCGAGCAGGTGAAGATCGCCGAAGAGCTGCCACGCCTGCTCTCGGTGCTCACCAACGGGGATCGCTACTTCGGTCGCGAAGATCAGGTGCCGGCGGGCCTCGCCGACAAGGATCGTTTTTTCACCAAGGCGTCGAGTCTGCACATCGGCGTGGTGTCGAGCAGCATGCACGTGATGGACGAGCTGCCCAGCGGATCCAACACGGGAGTCGGCGCGTGTATCCTCGACGATGACGACGGCAAGCTGCGCAGCAGCACGGAGGTCGCCGCCAATGGCATCTCGGTCGGGATGACCCAGCTGGTCCCGCCGTCGACCGACTGCGGCGAGCTCGGTGCGCAGCCTCGCTACCAAGACTTCGAAGCGGGCAAGGAGCCGAGTGCCGAAGAGGTCGCGAGCGCGTTCGCGTGTGTGTCGCGGCTCGGCATCGCGGGCTGCCCGTTCGAGCAACAGCTCGAGGCGATGTGGAAAGCCGTGGCGCCAAGCGATGGCGACGACCCCGACTTGCACACGTTCCTCCACGACGCGCGAGGTCGCGGCGACCCGAGTGGCTTCAACCATGGCTTCGTGCGCGAGGACGCCATCTTGGCCGTCATTCAGGTGAGCGACGAAGAAGACTGCTCGATCAACGAAGAGGGCAAGCAGCTGTTTTCGTACGGAGAGGCGGCCACTGCACGCTTCGGCCCGCCCAACAAGACCATCAACCTGCGCTGCGGGCAGTTCGGCGACGCGGAGAACTTGCTCTTGCCCGCGTCGCGCTACGTGCGGGGTCTCAAGTCGCTCAAGCCCAACAACCAGGACCGCATCATCTTCGCCGCCATCGTGGGCATTCCCGAGGACGCCATCGGACGACCGCTCGACGAGGTGCTCGAGAGAGACGACATGCAGTTCGCTCCCGACCCAGTGTTTCCCACCCTGCCGCGCGCGAGCTGCACGAGCGTCAGCGCGGGCGGAGGCGCGGTAGACCAGGCCTACCCTCCTCGTCGTTTTCTCGAAGTCGCCAAGGGCTTCGGCAAGAACGCCGTGGTGTACAGCATCTGCGCCGACGACTACGCGCCGGCCCTCAACACGTTGATCGATCGCATCGCCGAGAAGCTCACAGGCAACTGCCTGCCGCGTCAGCTCACCCCCGACGAGGACGGCAACGTTCGCTGCGAGGTGTTCGAGCTGCTTGCCGCCGGCGATACACAGTGCAGCAAGGCGCGCGGACACCTGGACGCGAAGCCCAAGCCGCACGACGTCAAGGAGCAAAAGGGCGTGGTCACCAGGCCCGGCTGTCGGATGGCGCAGGTACCGGTGCTCGACCAGAAGCCCAGCCCCAACAAGACGGGCTGGTACTATGACGACTTCGGCGACGGGTTGGACGAGTGCCAGGCGGGCAACCGCCAGCGCGTGACCTTCACCTTCGGCAGCCTTCCCCCCGGTGCGAGCGCCGTCATCGAGTGCGTCCAGCTCGTTGCGCGCATCGATCCGCAGGCCAAGGGCGTCGATGCGGTCAACAGCCGCTGCCACGACGGCGGCGACGAGTGCGCGGAGCGCAGTAACCCCGACGACGACGGTGGTTACGCGCTCTTCTGCAGCGAAAACACGTGTCAGATCAGCTGTGAGAACAACCCGGACTGCCCACCGGCATGGGTTTGCGCCGAAAAAGGCGGCGTCGGCAAGGGCCCCAAGTACTGCCAGCTGCCGACCTGCCCGCCCGAGGACGCCAACGTCGACGCGGTCTCGAGCACCGGCCGCTGATGCGACGGTGCGTTGCGCGCGGCGACGGTGCTACAGTGCGGGCCGGCCATGAGCTACACGGTTCTCGCGCGTAAGTATCGTCCGCAGACCTTCTCTGATCAGGTCGGACAAGAGCACGTCACGCGCACGCTCGCGAACGCGATCACCAGCGGTCGTATCGCGCACGCGTTCTTGTTCACGGGCGTGCGTGGCGTCGGCAAGACCACCAGCGCGCGCCTGCTCGCCAAGGCGCTCAACTGCGAGCAGGGCCCCACGCCCGAGCCGTGCAACGTGTGCGACGCGTGCAAACAGATCACGGCCGGCATCGACCTCGACGTGCTCGAGATCGACGGCGCCTCCAACAACGGCGTCGACGACGTGCGCCGTCTGCAAGAGTCGCTGCCCTACCGTCCCACGCGCGATCGTTTCAAGATCGTCATCGTCGACGAAGTGCACATGCTCACGTCGGGCGCCTTCAACGCGTTCCTCAAGACGCTCGAAGAGCCGCCTGCACACGTCAAGTTCATCTTCGCCACCACCGAAGCGCACAAGATCCCGATCACCATTCGGTCGCGCTGCCAGCACTACAGCTTCCGGCTCATCCCGCAGAACGTGATCGCCGACCGCGTGCGACACATCCTCGCGGCTGAGGGCATCGAGGCCGACGCACAAGCGGTCGCGATCGTCGCGCGCGAAGCCGCCGGCAGCATGCGCGACGCGCTCACCCTGCTCGACCAGGTGATCGCCTTCTCGGGCGACAAGCTGTTTGGCAACGAGGTCGCACAAAAGCTCGGGCTTGCCGATCGCGATCATCTGTTTCGCGTCGCGGAGGCGGTGCTTTCGGGCGACGCCAAACAAGCGCTCGAAGTCATCGACGCCATCAGCAGCCAGGGCCTCGACTTCACGCACTTCACCCGGCAGTGGCTCGAGCTGATGCGCGACATGGTCGTGCTGCGTGTGGCAGGCGATCGCAACGAGCTGGTCGAGCTGCCCGAGGCCGAGCGAGCGCGCGCAGCCGGCATCGCCAGCGCACACGAGCTGCTCGAGCTCGAGCGCGTGTTCTCAGGCATCGCCAAGCTCATCGACGAGCTCGGCAAGGCAGGCGCGCCACGCGTGGTGCTCGAGATGGGGGTGGTGCGACTTGCCACGCGGCCGCCGCTGCGCGACCTCTCCGAGCTCATCGCTCGGCTCAGCCAGCTCGAGAGCAGCAGCGGCAGCAACAGTGCTGGAGCGGGAGCCGGTGCACCCGCGGCGTCACGCCAGGCGCCGCCTGCACCCCGACCTCCGAGCAGCGGTGGCTTCGCCGATCCGTCGGGCAGGAACAACAACGATCGTGGTCCGGACGCGGGCTCGCGCGGCGCATCCGACGTCGGCCCCCGCGGCCCGATGCCGGGCAAAGATCCGGCAGGCGCCAAGCCCAACCCCTTCCAGCGTTTCATTCCGCCGGAGTCTCAGGGACATGGCGGCCCCAGCATGGGGGGCAGCACCCAGCCAGGATCGCCCACCCACGGCGGCTCGGCACCGGTTCCCACCATGGCAGCCGTGACGCCCATCGGCCTTGCACGCTCCGCTGCGGCGCAGGCCATCGCCCATGCGCCCGCCGAAGAACATCGCGCGCCATCCGCGGCGCCCGTGGCTTCGCAGCTGCTGGTCGCGAGCCCCACCAACACGCAGGCCGAGCCGCCCAAGCTGCACGCCGCACCCGCCCCCAAGCCAGTCGCGCCCGTGCACCCGGTGTCAGAAGTATGGCTGTCGATCATCGCCGAGCTGCGCAAGGGCGACCTGCGCTGGGCCGCGATGTTCGAGCACGGGGTGCCCAGCGAACTCAACCGCGAGCGCGTCACGGTCACTTTTCAAGAGGGTTCGTTTTTCGGGCGCCAAGCGCAGACGCAGGGCGGTCTCGACGCGCTGCAGCGTGCGGTGCAAGCAGCGATGCAGGCCGCGCCCAAGCTCGATGTGCGCTTCGCCGCCGAGCTTCCGGGCATCAGCGTGGCCAAACGCGAAGCAGCCCAGCTAGACGAGCGTAAAGAGGGCATCAAACGTAAAGCGTTGGGTCATCCGCGCGTGCTCGAGGCGCTCAAGGTCTTCCCCGAGCTGGCCACCAAACAAGACGTCCAGGTCGACTGATCCGGAACCGGGCTTGTTGTGCTAGAAGCCGAGACATGCAATTTCGCGGCGGAATGAGCGAGTTGATGCGGCAGGCCAGCCGCATGCAGCGCAAGGTTGAGCAGCGCAAAAAAGAGCTCAAAGACGAGACCGTCGAGGTCGGCGTCGGCAACGACCAGGTCAAAGTCACCGCCAACGGCGGCCTCGAGATCGTCAAGGTCACCATCAGCCCCGAGCTGCTCACGGCCGAAGGCCTCGAGATGGCGCAAGACTTGTTGGTCGCGGGCTGCAACGCCGCACTCAAGAAGGCCCAAGAGATGGTCGACGCCGAGCTCGAGAAGGTGACCAAGGGCATCAAGATGCCCGGCATTCTCTGATGCACGGCCCCATCGCAGAGCTGGTGCACCTGCTCGCCCGCCTGCCGGGCATCGGAGAGCGCACCGCCGTGCGGTTGGCCTTTCACATCCTGAGTAGCGAGCCGGCCTACGCCGAGAGCCTCGGCCACACGCTCGACACGCTGCACGAGCGCATTCACCGTTGCGAGCTGTGCGGCAACTTCGGCGAGCGCGCACGCTGCGACGTGTGCCTCGACGCGCGGCGCGACTCACGGGTGGTGTGCGTGGTCGCGCGTGTACAAGACCTGATCGCCATCGAGCGGACCGGCACCTTCCGGGGGCTCTACCACGTGCTGCACGGGCTCTTGGCGCCGCTCGACGGCATCGGTCCAGACCGCTTGCCCGTGCAACAGCTCATCGAGCGCATCGGGCGCGAGGGGGTCGAAGAGATCATCGTCGCCACGCCCCTCAGCGTCGATGGCGAGGCCACCTCCATGTACCTCGCCCAAGTGCTCAAGCCGGTCGGTGTGCGCATCACCCGCATCGCCAGCGGCGTGCCGCACGGCGGCGATCTCGAGTTCACCGATCAGATCACGCTCGGCCGTGCCTTCGACGGCCGACGCGACCTCTGAGCGCGCCGCCGTGACCAACAAGCCCGCGCACACACCCCGCGCCGATCTGGTGCTCGCGTTGCTGGTGGTCGCCGTCATCGCGATGATGGTGGTGCCGCTGCCGACGGTGCTCATCGACCTGCTGATCGCGCTCAACCTGGGCTTTGGTGTGCTGCTGCTGGCCGCAGCACTCTACATGCGCGACGCACTCAGCTTTGCCGCGTTCCCTACCTTACTGTTGTTGAGCACGCTGTACCGGCTCGCGCTCAACGTCGCGTCGACTCGACTCATCTTGTTGCAGGCAGACGCGGGCCGCGTGATCGAGGCATTCGGCAGCTTCGTGGTGCGCGGCGACTACCGCGTGGGCGCGCTGGTGTTCGCGATGCTGACGCTGATTCAGTTCATCGTCATCGCACGCGGCGCCGAGCGCGTTGCCGAGGTGGGCGCGCGCTTCAGCCTCGACGCACTGCCCGGCAAACAGATGGCCATCGATGCCGAGCTGCGCGCCGGTGTGCTGCGTCCCGAACAGGCGCGCGAGCGACGCCAGCGCCTGACGCGCGAGAGTCAGCTGTACGGCGCGCTCGACGGCGCACTCAAGTTCGTCAAAGGCGACGCCATCGCGGGCATCGTCATCACGCTCATCAACTTCGTCGGCGGCGTCTCGCTCGGCGTGTTCGCGCGCGATCTCGAGCTCGGGCCGAGCCTCTCCACGTACGGCTTGCTCACCATCGGCGACGGGCTGGTCACACAGATCCCCGCGTTGCTCGGCGCGACCGCCGCCGGCCTCGTGGTCACACGCGTCGCGCCCGCAGAGGGCAGCAGCGCGTCGCTCGCGCGCGACATCGCAGAGACCTTGCTCGGCGAGCCGCGCGCACTTGCGGTCGGCGCACTGGTGCTCGTGGGGCTCGCGCTGGTCCCCGGTCTGCCGAGCTGGCCTTTTCTCGCCATCGGCGGCGCGTGCGCACTCGGCGCGTTCAAGGCGCGAGGCCGTGCGCGCGCTCGCGACGCCTCCGACACTCTCCCCGCGCAAGGTCTTTACCTCGAGCTCGGCAGTGCACTGCACGCCCGCTTCGTGGCGCACGACACGGTCTCTGGCGAGCTCGCGACCGCGATCACCAAGGTGCAGCGCGAGCTGTTCGACGCACTCGGCATCGCACTGCCCGATAGCAGGCCACGCCACAGCACGACGCTCGCCGCCAACGAGCTCTGCTGGTCGTGGAGAGAGCTGCCCGGGCCTCGCCACGCGCCCGCGGCAAACGAAGCCGTAGCCAGTGCTGCACGCGCGCTACGCGAGCTCGGGCGTGACCGTGCGGCGGAGGCACTCGATCTCGACGAGGTGCAGAGCCGCCTCGATGCGCTCGCGCGCGAACGACCGGCGCTGGTGAGCGCCAGCGTTCCGAGTCCGCTCAGTCCCACATTGTTGGCCGAGGTCCTGCGTCAGCTCGTGAACGAGGGCGTCAGCGTGCGCTGGCTCTCCGAGATCGTGGAGGCCATTGCGCCGCACGCAGCACACGAGTCTTCACCGCACGTCTTGGTGGAGCGCGCGCGCAGAGCGCTCGCGCGGCGCATCAGTCACGCACTCGCGCCGAGCGGACAGCTCAACATCCTGCGCCTCTCGCCTGAGCTCGAAGAGACGCTCGACGACGCACTGCGCGGCAGCGAGCAAGCCGAGCTGCTTGCACTGCCGCACGCCTTGGCAGAAGAGATCACCAGGGCGGTCGCGGCTGCACATCGCACTACACCAGCGCCCTGCGTGTTGGTGACGCAAGCGACGCTGCGCCGTCACGTGCGCGCTCTGTTACGAGAGTGCGCTCCAGACTTGCCCGTTGTGTGCGCATACGAACTCATGCCGCATTTGAGCCTGTCGACCACCGAACCGATCGGACCTTGATCAGGATTGGCACGTGTGTCCCAATGGCTCCATGGGGTCGGATTTTTCGGCGCTCGACGCTGAGCTCGACACAGTAGGTGCGGGACGCCCCGTCGTAGATGCGCTTTCACTGGCTGTCTCGTACGCCGGCAACTTGGCGTCTCTATCCGACATCGACACGGCTCTTGGCGAGCTCGATGCAGAGGGTGTTGCGCTGCGCCAGCGTGTCGCCCAAATCGCCTCGGTCGAGGTGCCCCAGTTTTCGGCCGGCGTCTCGGGCGAGCGCGCCACGTCGTTCGAGCCACGCCCCGCAACCGTCGGGGCGCACAGGCCACAGAGCGAAGAGATCGTGCTCCCTGACCCGCTCCCTCGCTCGCGCGCAGAGCTGCGCGCCGATGCGGACAAGTCGGGTGAGCTCTTTCTCGATCCTCGTAAACCGCGCAGCGGCTCCTTCTCGCTCGACGGTGCCGGGATTCTCCCCGGTAACCACGACGACACACTCGAGACAACCGAAGAAGAGCTCGGCGAGGCCGACGTCGACTTGATGGACCTGCGTCCCGAGTCGTCACCCATGACGGGTGCAGCGCGCGCTCCGCTGTTCGACCGAGAAGAGTCGCCTGCACGTGGAGCGGCCGGGCGCTTCGACCAGGCTGCCGAGGGCACAGCCCAGGCCGAATCCGAAGCCGCATTCGCCGAGCTGTTCGCAGAGCTCCCGCGCAAGAGTGCGTTGCCCGCACCGCGGCACTCGTTGCCACCACCCGCCTTCGAAGACACCGAGATCTTCGACACGGGCGGACTCGGCTCCGTAGAAAACCTCCAACAAAGCGCCGCCATCGCCGACAGCATCTCGGCCGAAGAGCTCGACTCCGCCGAGTTCGAGATCGTGATGGACGACGACAGCACGTTGCCGTCGGTGCCCCCTCCGCATCCGTCCCAGCCCCCCGAAAAGCGGCCCAGCTTCTTGGGCCGGCTGTTCGGCCGCAAAGAAGACTAGCCGTTAGGTAGGGGGACGGCCCTTCGTTCGCCCTGCGGGGCGGCGCTCTCGCCCAGCAGGGCGCTCAGCCCAGCAGGGCGGCGATGCGTGCGAAGCCCTCGCGTAGATCGGCCTCGCTCGCCGCGTACGAGAGCCGCAGATAGCCCGGTGCGCAGAAAGCACTGCCCGGTACCACCGCCACCCGCGCGTGCTCGAGCAGCAGCTCGGCCAGCGCGACGTCGTCATTCACCAACACACCCGCGAGCGTGCGACCGAGCTGCGCGCGCACGTCGAGGAACGCGTAGAACGCACCATCCGGCACGTTGCACGAGATGCCGGCAATCCTGTCCACCTGCGCGAGCACCAGGTCGCGTCGACGCTCGAATGCCTGCCGCATGTGCTCGACCGGCTCGAGCGAGCCCTCCAAGGCGGCGAGCGCCGCGTACTGCGCGACGGCTGCGGGACTGGTGGTGGTCTGACCCTGCAGGGCGTCGCAGGCGCTCGCGACGGCCTTGGGCGCGAGCACCCAGCCGATCCGAAAGCCCGTCATTGCAAAACGTTTGCTGACTCCATCGACGACGATGATGCGCTCGCGCAGATCGGGCGCGACCTCGAGCAGTGAACGCTGCTCGAACCCGCCGTACACGAGGGCCGCGTAGATCTCGTCGACGACGATCCAGATCGGGTGCTCGCGCAGCACGTCCGCCAGCGCCGCAAGTTCGCTGGCGGAGTAGGCGGCCCCCGTGGGATTGCAGGGCGTGCACAAGAAGAGCGCTCGCGTGCGCGGCGTGATGGCCGCGCGCAGGCTGGCCGCGGTGAGCTTGAAGCCGTCTTCGGGACGCGTCTCGACGAGCACGGGCTCTGCCCCCGCGAGCTGGCACTGGTCGGGGTAGCTGACCCAGCACGGCGTGGGCACGATCGCCTGATCACCCGGGCCCAGCAGCGCAAAACACAGGTTGAACAAGCTGTGTTTGGCACCTACCGACACGACGATCTCGGACTCGTCGTGCGTGATACCGCCGCGTCGCGCCGCCGAGTCGCGCGCGATGGCTCGCCGCAAAGGCGCGATTCCGCGCACACTGGTGTAGCGTGTCGCTCCATTGTCCAGCGCACGCTTGGTTGCTTCGAGAATATGGCTGGGGGTGTCGAAATCAGGCTCACCTACTCCGAATCCGAGCACATCGACGCCTCGCGTGCGTAGGTCGACGACCCGTTGATGAAAGCTCGCGGTGGCCGAGGGCTTGAGGAGCTCGAGGCGTGTTGCGAGTGATGGAGCCAAGGCGGATTTCGACACGTCCGCGAGTGTGCCAAAGGCGCGCGGTTCCGCAACTGTCTCCAGCTGTGGACCTCGGTCCACGTCTTTTTTGCGCTCTTTGCCTTCGTCAGTGTTTCGCGAGAATCTACTTCCGCCTATAAAATCGCCGAGGCAGCGTTGGGCCGGTGAGCCTTGCTCCGCTTGCACTCATTTCGACGGCGGTTCTCAAGCGTCGCCCTCTGGAGGAACGAGACCATGTCCACGCTATCGACCATTCAGTCGCCTCTTCGCTCGCGCGCGGCGGAACCGCGCGCTTCGACCTGGCGTTCGGCCGGCATGTACGCGTTCGCCGCGTTTGCTCTGGGCACGGCAGTGTTGGGCTCTGCGTGCGGACCGAAGTACCCAAAGTGTGAGCAAGACGAAGACTGCAAGGCTGCCGAGTTCTGTGTGGATGGCCAGTGCCAAAAGTGCCGCTCGGACTCCGACTGCGGCACGGGCCAGTCGTGCAACGCAGGCGTCTGCGCCGACATCCCCGGCTACTGCGACGAGCGCACCGCATGCCCGAGCGGACAAGAGTGCGTCGGCAACCGCTGCCAAGCACCCCAGAGCGAACCCATCACGCGACCGGTGCCGCCCAGCACAGGCTGCCAGCTGCAGGCCGTGTACTTCGGGTTCGACTCGTCCAACCTCGAGTCGTCCGCGCGTGACGTCATCGCCAAGAACGCGCAGTGCGTGAAAGAGAAGTCGATGACCGGGGTGCGTATCACCGGCCACACCGACAACCGCGGGACCGAAGAGTACAACCTCGCTCTCGGCGAGCGTCGTGCGCGCTCGGTCGAGCAGTACATGTCCAGTCTCGGCATCGAGAAGAACAAGCTGTCGTCGTCCTCCGCAGGCGAAGAGATGTCGCGCGGCGAAGACGAGAGCGGCATGGCGCAAGATCGCAAAGCCGAGTTCTCTGCTCGCTGAGCGCGGGCGCCACAAGCGCGACAAAGATCAGCAAGGGGCGAAAGCTGCGCTATACAGCGGAAGCACCATGAATTGCTCTTCTCGGCTCTTCATCCTTTGTGGTCTTTTGCTCTCGCTCGGCGGGTGTTTCGGCATCACGTCGGAGGGCAAAAAGATGCGCCACGACGTCGATAGCAACGCGTCGCGCGTACAAAAGCTCGAGGCTGCGCAGACAGCGCAGCTCGAGCAGCTCAAGCAGGCCGAAGCCAAGGCGCAAGAGAGCATCAAGCAGCTGCAAGGCGTGATCGAGCAGGCCACCTCCGTCGTGCAGCGCAACAGCGCCGACGTGACGGTCACGGTGGCCGATCTGCAGAGCAAGGTGGCGGTCCTCGAGGGTCGTTTGGCCGAGCAGCAGTACGCCATCGAAGAAATGAAGAAGGGCGCGGGGGCACCAGGGGCCGTAGCCACGCCGGCCACCGCGGTCGACGCGCCCAAGGTCGAAGAAGCGCCGGCCGACAAGAACGAGCACTACGCAGCGGCGTACCGCGCCTACAGCGAGCGCGACTTCGCCAAAGCGCGTGCGCTGTTTCGCAGCTTCATCGAGCGCTACGGCACCGATGCGCAGGCCGACAACGCGCAGTACTGGCTCGGCGCCAGCTACCTCATCGAGAACCGCCCCGCGACCGCGCTCGCCGAGCTCAAGAAGGTGATCCAAAACTTTCGCGGCGGCGACGCCGTCGACGAGGCCCTCCTCGACATGGCCGAGGCGTTCTACCGCCTGCGCGCCTGCAGCGACTCGCGCAACGCACTCGAGACGCTGATCCGCACGCAGCCCACGTCGCCGCTGGCCCCCAAGGCCAAACAAAAGCTCAAAGACCTGAAGAAGCCCGAGAAGGACTACTGCACCAGCTGAGCGGTCGCTGCGGTCGGTCTCGCTGCGCGTGAGCGAGCGGTCGCGGTGCCTTCGCTGGCCAGCCGGTGCAAGTCCTCGGCGAGCTCCTTGAGCTCCGCAGGTTCGGCCCGGTAGTAGCCCCGGATGACCCCTTCGCGGTCGACCAGCACGAAGTGTTCGCCGTGCATGATGTCGATCAGGCTGGGGTCTTCTTTGTGCGGCTCGGGATCACCGATGTGCATCTTGAAGCCCTTCACGACGGTCTTCTCGATGGTCGCCATGGGCCCGGTCAAGAAGCGCCAACGCGCGGGGTCCGCCCCAAACTTGTCGGCGTAGGCAGCGAGCACTTCAGGGGTGTCGTGCTCGGGGTCGACGGTGAACGACACGAACGAGACGTCGTCGCTGGGGTCGAGCTTGCCCTGCAGCGCCTTGAACTTGGCGGTGAGCATGGGGCACACACTCGGGCAGCGCGTGAAGATGAAGTTGGCGACCCACGGTGTGCCGCGCAGCTCGCGATCGGTCACGGTGCGGCCCTGCTGATCGACCAGCGAGAACGCGGGCACTTGGCCAAAGCGTCCCTTCTCGGTGCGCTCGCCGTCGCCCTGCATGCGCGACGCAGCAAACGCGGCTAGCGCGGCGACAGCCACTGCGGCCCAGAGCAAAAAACGTATCCGTCGCATCGTCATCGCAGCGCACGCATGGCGAAGAGCCCCGTTGCTGATCAGACCAACGCGTCGAGCGCCAGCGCGGTGAACAGCAGTGGCAGGTAGATGAGCGAGGCAAAGAACAGCTGCCGCGCCCAGCGCATGCCCGAGTCACGCGCGAAGCCGCGCACGGCGAGACCGATCATGCCCGCGCCGAGCAGCAGCGCGACGACCAGGTATGGCAAACCGGCCACGTGCAGCGGCACGAGTGCCACCGTGCTGGCCACCAAGAACAGCGAGTGCACTACCGCGTGGATCTTGGCGACGCGCACGCCTCGCACCGCAGGCAAGACCTTGATGCCTGCGCGCGTGTACTCCTCCTGGCGGAAGATGGCGATCGCGATGAAGTGCGGCAGCTGCCAGAAAAACATCACGCCGAACAGCGCGATGCCAGCCCACTCGAGCCGACCGGTGACCGCCGTCCAGCCGATGAGTGGAGGCAGCGCGCCCGGCACCGACCCGATCAGCAGGGCCGCAGGCGTGACCTGCTTGAGCGGCGTGTAGATGCCGACGTAGCTGACCAGCGCGATGGCCGCGAGCAGGCCCGTCAGGCGATTGACGCCGAACGTGAGCAAGGGAATGGCGATGCCGCCGAGCACCAACCCGAAGTAGAGCGCGGTCGCGGGCGACAGCCGGCGAGCGGGCAACGGGCGGTTCATGGTGCGCGTCATCAGCCGGTCGCTGTCGCGCTCGAGCCAACAGTTGAGCGTGTTGGCGGAGCCGACGACCAGCGCGGTGCCGAGCAGCGTAAGGAGGGCCGTGTGCAGGCTCACCCCACCGGCCATGGCCAGACCACCCGCCGTGGTGATGAGCACCATCAAGGTGATTCGCGGCTTGGCCAGCGACACCACATCACGAATGGTCTCGGACAGATCGCGCTCGATCACAGCCTGCATGGAGCTCGCACTCTGCACTGCAAAGGACCCCGGTGGGGTCGTTGAGAGAAGGGTCGCTTGAAGTTGCGACCCATCCGCACCACGATGAGGCGGAGCGGCTTGGAAGGAGCTCACGCCGCGACGAAGTGAGCTGGCTGAAAGGTGCGGCCATATAGCAAAGCGCCGCGAAGTCCGTCAAACCGCGGACAGCTACTAGGGTCTAGCCGGCTCGAAAGCAACCCCGGACGAACGGATCAAGCGCGCTACGCGACGTTGCTCGCACTCGATGAGCCTGTTTTCGCGTGTGGCGGCCGCTCAGCGCAGCAGCATGACGGCCAGGACGATCATTCCGCCGAGCACGAGCATGGCGCCGGCTCCGATGGCGGCCCAGATCATCGGCGACTGCGGCAGCGAGTTGCCGGAAGCACCGAGGGTAGTGTTGGGTCGGGTCGAGCCCCCAGGGCCGCTCCCTGCGGCGCGTCCATCGGAGTCGCGAAGCTGACGTGCGTCTTGCTGCTGCTGCTGAAGGATGCGCGCGCGCGAGGCGTCGTCTGGCTTGGGGATGGAACGCATGGCGTCGTCCCGCACTTCTTCTTGCAGGCACTCTTTGAGCGCATGCGCGAAGTCCGCGGCGCTTGGGTGCCGCTTGTCGGGCTCTTTCTCGATCGTCTTCATCACGACGACATCGAGCCCGGCCGGCAGCTTGAGGTTGGGGATGCGCTCTCCGAGCGGAATGGGCGTCCCGCGGATCTGTAGCGCCAGGTAGTCCATGGGCTGCGCCGCATCGAAAGGCAGCTTGCCGGTGAGCATCTCGTACAGGATGCAGCCGAGCGAGTAGATGTCCGAGCGCGCGTCGAGCTGCTGACCACGAGCCTGCTCCGGGCTCATGAACTCCGGTGTGCCGAACACCATGCCCTCCTGCGTGAGGATGAGCGAGCCTGGGCGCATCTCGCGCTGCGTCACCTTGGCGAGGCCGAAGTCGAGCACCTTGGGGAAGTCGGCGATGCCCCCTTGGCTGGTGAGGAAGATGTTCTCGGGCTTGAGGTCGCGATGGACCATGCCCTGGCGATGCGCTTCTTCGAGCGCACCACACACCTGCACCATGATGTTCACCGCGCGGGCAGCCTTGAGCATGCCCTCGGCGCGCGTGATCTGGGCGAGGTTCTTGCCTTCGAGATACTCCATCACGATGTAGCAGGCGCCGTCTTCGAGCTGCCCGTACATGTACACGCGCGCCGTGTTGGGATGGGAGAGATGGCTCATCGCACGCGCCTCACGCCGGAAGCGCGAGACGAGGTCCGGACGCGACACGTACTTCGGGTGGAGGATCTTGATCGCGACGAAACGATTCATCTCCGGCTGCTCGGCCTTGTAGACCGCGCCCATTCCTCCCGAGCCGATGCGCTGAAGGATCCGGAACTGTCCGGCGATCTCTTTGCCGATGTACGAAGCTGTTGCGTTCACGAAGCGATTTTCCCTCCCCGCCTCCGGGGCCGGGGGAAGTATAGGTGAAAAGCGAGACCGGGGCGCACCTAGTCGTCGCTTCCCCCGTCGAAGCGCACCCTCGGGCGCGCGAGCCTAGATTCGAGACTTACCAGTTGCGGCGAATCGGATGAAGGAACCACACCTCGAGGTCGAAGCGTACCCTCGGGCGCGCGAGCAGAAAGTCGACTGCCTGTCGCGTGCGCGCGCCGCGAGTGGGGAGCCTCGCACGACTCTTGGTACCGCGGTCAACGATGTTTGCGCCGGGCTAGCTCTACGCGACACCTTTCGCGCGCTGCTCGATGGCGAGCTGCTCGCGTGCCGCATGGGCTGGCCGCGACTCGTAAGCGCCCGACGTGCCAACGAGTGGCTACGTGACGGCGACGTGCTGGTCGAGCTCGCCCACTCCCTACCCGGCGAGGCCTTCGAGCTTGGCATCGCCCTGCCCGCGG
>JBEGTL010000078.1:0-20613 GCA_041179425.1 Pseudomonadota bacterium
GACACTTTTGCACGAGCGTGCGAACGCGCCCGGTCGAGCGGCGACGGATCGCGGCAGACGCCTACTTCTTGTTCAGCAGCGCGGCGAGCTTGTCGCCCAGCGTACCGAGCTTGTTCGAGGCTTCGGCGTTGGCACGGAAGCCGTCGAAGTCCGCCCGCTCTTCGTCGTCTTTGACGGCCTTGAGGGACAGCTTGAGCTTGCCCTCGCCAGTCTCGAGGACCTTCGCAGACAGCTTGGTTCCGAGCGGGAACAGCTTGCGGTTGTCAGCGCCGCGCGGCGTGCCCAGCTCGGCGTTGGGGACCAGACCACGGCCCACACGACCACGCGTCCCCTCGACCTGCAAAAAGATGCCGTACGCCTCGATGCGGTCGACCGTGCCCTGCACGAGCGCACCGATGGCGATCGACGGCCCCGTGGCTTGCGCGCCCACTTCGAGGCCATCGGGCGCAGGCGCGAGCGAGATCTTGCGCGCGGCCTTGTCGACCGAGCGCACGACGACGTTGAGCGACTCGCCCACCTTGAGCACCTCGCTCGCGTTGTTGACCTTGCCGCCGAGCTCCGACACGTGAAGCAGCCCCTCGACGCCGGGAGACAGCTTGATGAAGGCACCGAAGTCGAGCACACGCGCGACCGTGCCGCGCAGCACCCGACCGACCGGCGCCGTGGTCGCGACCTGGTCCCACGGATCGCTGGCCAGCGACTTGAGCGACAGCGTGATCTTGAGCGTCTTGTCGCCGCGCTTGTCGAGCGCGCCTTCTTTGAGCTCGCGCACCTGCACTTCGACCGAGTCGCCAGGCGTGAGCACGTTGGCCGCGGTCGCGCTGCGGTCGTACGAAAGCTCACCGTTGGGCACCAGGCCCTCGACGCCGCCCAGGTCGACGAACGCGCCGAACTCGCGCACCGCGGTCACGGTGCCGCGCACGATGGCGCCCACGGCGAGGGTCGACAACAACAGCGCCGACTTCTCGCGTGCCTCGCGCTCGATGGCGGCCCGACGCGAGAGCACGATGCGCTTTCCACCGTCGCGAAACTCGGTGACCAAGAACAGCATGGTGCGACCGATGAGCGTCGCCGGGTCTGCGACGAAGCCGCGATCGGCCTGCGAAATGGGGCAAAAACCACGCGCACCGGCCACCTCGACCTCGAGGCCACCCTTGTTTACGCCGGTCACCTTCCCCTCGACGGGGAGCTTGGCTTCGTAGGCACGACCCAGCTCGTCGAGTCCGGCTGGCCGACCCATGCCGCGACCGAGCCGAATCCCGTCTCCGTCGACCTCCACCACGACGGCTTCGATCACGTCGCCGACCTTGACCGAGATCTCTCCGTCCGGCCCGCGCACGTCCAGGTGGTGCAGGTGCGCCTGCGGGCGCTTTTCGCCCCTGGCGCCGTCGGTGAGGAGCTCGACGAACACCTCGTCGCGACCCACCTGGATGACTTCGGCGCGGCAGCGCTCACCGAGGCCTGGATTGCGCGTCTTTCTCGGGCGTAGCCCGCGCGTCTCGGCTTCGAACAAAGAGGCGAACGTGTTGCTGGGCTTATCGTCACTCATCGAGGCGCGAGCATTTACCTCGGGTCGAGGCACCTGCAACCCGAGCGCGCGTGTCGACGCCGATAGTTAGCTCCACGTCGAAGCGCGCCCTCGGGCGCGCGAGCGGAGAAGTGGCCGTGACGACTCCGGCGCTAGTCCTTGGGAGGCAGTACCCACGCCACGATCGGCGCTGGGGTGCCGTCGGGGAACGCCGCACCGAGAATTGCCAGCACTTGACTCGACATGCTGATGCCCTCGGCGTCGAGCACGACCGGGCACGCGATCGAGCCGCAGACGGGCTTGGTGATGCCACTGATGGGAGAAGGGTCGGCGGTGGCCACCTCGGTGCGCAGGGTGAAGACGTGCTCGGTGGACGGCTCGGGCGGCGCCTCTTCGGGTGCCTCGGGCGCAGCCTTGATGCCGTCCATCAGCTCGGCGCGCTTTTTCTTTTTGGGCTTCGCCTTCTTTGCACTGGCCGTCTTGTCGGGTGCGGGCGCGACGCCTGCGTCCACGGCAGGCGCGGGCGGTGCCCCGGCCTGGCGGAAGCGCAGCGCGTAGCCCGTGCCGCGCACGCGCAGCATGAAGTCGAGCTTGCCGCCCTGCGCCTTGGCGAGCGGCTTGTATCCGCAGTCGCCCTTGGTCGTGCCCTGACAAGCGTCGAGCGACTCGTCCCAGCCCTTGGCGAAGGAGTCCCAGGGCAACAGCTGCGACTCCTCGAACTTGCTGTCGTCCGGCTTCTCGATGAAGCGGATGTTGCGCAGCGTGAGCCAGCCGGTCTTGTTGGTGGAGTTGGGCTTGCGCACTCGAAACGAGAACTCGTTGGCGCCCTGCTGGATGCCGGTCCAGATCACCCGCGCCAGCGTGGCGTCGGGCACCGATGCGTACACGCCCATCGCGAGCGCCTTCTTGCCGCTCAGCTTGGCCTTGAGCTTGGGCAGGTCGTAGCCCGACTTCTCCGCGGCCGGCAGCTTGCCGTTCTCGAGCGGCAGCACCTGCTCCCCGTCGAGCAGCAGCTCGCTCGGCGTGATCTCGATGCGCGCGGCGCCGCTCGGCTCCGGGTCGTCGGTACGGTGCGAAGCGGCCAGCTCGAGCACGCCGAGCTTGGGGGCGAGGTCGGGCTTGACCTCTTCTTTGTCGCCGCACGCTCCGAGCGCCAGACCCGCGCACACCAGCGCGGCGCCCAGCGGAGCCGTCGAGACCCAAGAACGGAAAGCAAAGCGTCGAAGCGCGCCCTCGGGCACGCGAGCGAAGAAGTGTCGAACGAGGGGAGGATGCAGCATGGCGGCGGACTATACTGGGCGGCGCAGATGCCCCGCTACCCCCGTTTTTCCCAAGCGTCCGAAGGGCTGTCCGCGCAGGTCTACACGAGCTTGCTCGGCCTGGCCCAGGCGTCCGGCAACGAGGTCTTCCCGCTCAACGTGGGCGACACCCACCTCGAGCCGCCCGAAAGTGCGAGTGTCACTGCGCTTTCTAAACATCGTTTCGACGGCATGCACCGCTACGCCGACGTGCGAGGTGAGCCCGTCTTGCTCGACGCCATCGTCGGCGACCTGGCGCGTCGCGGACGTCCGGTGGCATGCGAGAACATCCAGGTGACGCCCGGGGGCACCAGCGGGCTCGATCTCGCATGCCGCGCCCTGCTCGCCCCGGGCGACGAGGTGTTGTTGCTCGCGCCGTACTGGCCGTTGATCCGCGGCATCATCAGCGCGTGCGGCGCGCTGGCCGTCGAGGTGCCGCTCTACACCGAGCTCGACAAGCCGGGCTTCGATCTGCGCGCCACGCTCGAGCGCGCACTCACGCGACGCACCACAGCCATCTACGTCAACAGCCCCAACAACCCCACGGGCGTGGTGCTCAGCGAGCGTCAGGTCGACGAGCTCGCCGCATTCGCCGCCGCGCACGATCTGTGGCTCTTGTGCGACGAGGCCTACGAGCGACTGAGCTACCGGGACCCTGCCCCCCGCGCGGTGTGGATGCATCCGCTGCTCCGCGATCGCTCGGTCGTGCTGCACACGCTGTCCAAGAGCTACGGCCTGTCCGGTGCCCGGGTCGCCTACTTGCACGCCGCAGAGGCCGCGCTGGGTCGCATCGCGGGCCTCTCCACGTTCGCCACCTACTGCGCGGCTCGTCCCATGCAGGTGGCCGGTGCGCGTGCGCTGGCCAGCGAAGACGGCGAGTCGTGGGTAGCGGCCGCCCGAAAACAGTACGAAAGCGCGGCCAAGATGACCGCCGAGGCGCTGCGTATGGCACCGCCCGCGAGCGGCACCTTCGTGTTCTTCGACACCAGGCCTCTCTTGCGTGGGGGCGAGCGACCTCACGCTTTGCTCGAACGAGTGGCCCACAGCGGCGTGGTTTTGACCCCTGGTTCTGTCGCCGGGAGAGACTACGGCGACTGGGCACGGCTGTGCTTCACCGCCGTTCCACTACCAAGGCTCGAGCGTGCACTCGCGACGCTCGAACGCGTGCTGTACGCTTGACCCCATGAAGCGACGTAGTTTCGTAGTCGCGGGCTCCGCTTCGTTGCTGGGTGCCGGCCTGCTGTGGTGGGCGCAAGAAAAGCGCGGCAACGCGACCTCGGGCGAGCCCGGCGTGGTGCCCGTGCCCGGCGACGCGCGACTCGTCAGCGATCCCAACGGCGTGCTCGATCTTCGTGAGGGCTTCACGTACCGCGTGCTGCAGCGCGGCGGCAGCATGATGGACGACGGCTACCGCGTGCCCGGTCGCCCCGACGCCATGGGCTGCTTCGATCTCGGCGACGGCCGCTGGGCGCTCATGCGCAACCACGAGCTCGACTCTTCACTCGCGCGCTTCGGTCCTTACACGCCGCACCAAAAGCCTCCGCCCGAGGCCTACGATCCCAAGAGCTACGGCGGTGTGTCGCGCGTCGTGCTCGACCCGCGCGGTCAAGTGCTGTCCAGCAACCTCGTGCTCACGGGCACGGCGCGCAACTGCGCAGGCGGCATGAGCCCGTGGGGTTGGCTCAGCTGCGAAGAAAACGTCTCGGCCAAGCACGGCTTCGTGTTCTTGTGCTCGACCGAAGCGAGCCGCGTGCAGAAGCCCACGCGCATCCCGGCGTACGGCCGCTTCTTGCACGAAGCGGTGGCGATCGATCCCGACAACCACGCCGCGTACCTCACCGAAGATCGCGGAGACGGCTGTCTGTACCGCTACGTCCCACGCGATCGTGCGCAGCCGTTCGGCGAAGGTCAGCTGCAGGCGATGGCCGTGCAGGGCTACCCGCGCTTCAAGCTGGGCGCGGAGCTCGGTGCGTTCGCGCAGTTTCCGCTCAGCTGGGTCGACGTGCCGGCTGCGGCCGGCGATCGCGACGAGCTGCGCTACGCAGCACAAGAGCGCGGCGCGGCCATCATCACGCGTGGCGAGGGCATCTGGCGGATGAAAGACGGCTTCGCGGTCACCTCCACCAGCGGCGGCCCGCGCGCGACGGGACAAATCTTTCACCTCGCGCCCACCCTCGAGGGCGGCAAGCTGCGGCTGATCGCACAGTCCAACGACCCGCGTCAGCTCGACATGCCAGACAACGTGACGGTCACGCCGTGGGGCGACCTGATGGTCTGCGAGGACAACCACCGCGCACCGTGCTTACGCCTCGTCACGCAGAGCGGGCGGGTCAACACGTTTGCGCTCAATCGCGGCAGCCGCAGTGAGTTCGCAGGGGTGTGCTTCTCGCCTGACGGCAAGATCCTGTTCGTGAACATCCAGGAAGCCAACCTTACGGTCGCCATCGAAGGCCCCTGGCAGACACTCGCGACCACCTGAGCGGCGGGCGCAAGCAAAACGGGCGCGCGCAACCAGCCGCGTGCAACGGCCGCGCGCTGCTCGCTCAGGCTTGTTTGGCTGCGAATGCCGTACAGAAGCCGTGTGGATGAATGGGTCCCTTGACCAGCTGACAGCTGCCGCACTGGGCGACGTCTGGTTTGGGCTGCCAGTAGGTACAGGCAGCGCAGCGACGGTCTTTCTCGGGGGACCGGTCGGTGTACTGCAGCGTGGTGCGCGTAGCTTTGTCGGCGTCGCTGAGCCCGGCCGTGTCCTGACAGCTGTCAGGCTCGGTCTTCTTGCCGCAGGCGGACACGACCGCCGCGCACAGGGGCACAGCGACCATCAGCTTGAGTGTCGATCGCCGCGTGAGTTTGTCCCGCATGGTTCACCTCTCCGCACGAAGATGTTGGACCCCTGCGGTCAAAAGGCAACGCCGGAAGTGCGTGCTATGGTCGGCCCCGATGTCAGTTGAGCAGGAGCGAGCGCAAGACGCGGTGCGGATCACGATCACCGGGGTCGATCGCCCGGGCATTACTGCGGAGCTTGCCGCCATTCTCGCCGAAGCCGGCGCCGAGCTGCTCGACGTGCAGCAGGTGGTCGTCGGCACGCAACTGAATCTCAACTTCCTTGTCGCGCTCGCGGCTCCAGCGCGACCCGTTCTCAAAGAGACGCTGTGGAAGGCGCGCGAGCTCGGACTCGCGGTCGACTTCGATCTCGCACCCGAGCTCGACACCAAGGTCGCCCTGCCGCCCACCTGGGCGCTCACGGTGCTGGCCAACCCCATCACGACCGAGTTGCTGGCCACCATCGCGCGCACCGCGCAGCAGACGGGGTTCAACATCGAGCGCATCGAGCGCTTGAGCCATCGTTCACTCGCCTCCATCGAGTTCGTGCTGAGCGGGCCGAGCGGCGAGCCCGAGCGAGCGCTACGCACCGGGCTGGTCGCGTTGCGCACACGGTTTCAGTGCGACCTCGCGCTGCAGCGCGACAAGCTCACGCGCCGCAACAAGCGCCTCATCGTCATGGACATGGACTCCACGTTGATCCAGCAAGAGGTCATCGACGAGCTGGCCGTCACGCTGGGCGTCGTGCGCGAGGTCAGCGCCATCACGCAGCGCGCGATGAACGGCGAGCTCGACTTCGACCAGAGCCTGCGCGAGCGCGTGCGCCTGCTCAAGGGTACGCCGGCCACCGCCTTGGTCGATGTGCTGGCGCGCATCGAGCTCACACCCGGTGCGGCCGAGCTGGTGCGCGTGCTCAAACGCCTCGGCTACCGCACCGCCGTGATCTCCGGCGGCTTCATCGAGGTGGTCGAGCCCATCCAAAAACAGCTCGGACTCGACTACGCCTTCGCCAACCGGCTCGAGATCAAAGATGGCCTGCTCACGGGCGAGGTGGTCGGCACCATCATCAACCGCAAACGTAAGGCAGACTTGCTCGAGCAGATCGCCCGAGACGAGCGCATCGAGCTCGACCAAGTCATCGCGGTAGGCGATGGCGCCAACGACCTCGACATGCTCGACCGCGCCGGCCTCGGCATCGCCTTCAACGCCAAGCGCACCGTACAAGAGCTGGCGGCCGCGGCCATCAACCAGACCAGTCTGCTGAGCATCTTGTACCTGTTGGGCATGCGCGACATCGACACCCTTTTCCTCGAAGAAGAGAAAGCGTGACGCATGCGCCTCCTACGCGAGCTCCCCGATGAGGCATCGGCGCAGCGACTGGTCGACGCACTCTCCGACCAAGGCATCGACAGCGAGCTGAAGCACGGCCAACAAAACCTGACGGTGTGGGTGATCGACGAGGCCCACATGGCGCGCGCCACCGCGCTGACCTCGGACTGGTTCGGTCCAGAGCAGAGCGAAGGCTTCGTCGAGAGCGCAAGCCGCGGGGCACGTGCGCGCGAGCTGACGGCGCGCATCGAAGAGCGCAGGCAGCGCCACATCGAGGCGCTCGCGCGCCAGCTCCAGGCCTTCGTGCGGCCACGTCCCACGCCGCTCACCTGGGGCCTGATCGCCCTGTGCTGCGCGCTGCACCTGGCGCTGTGGCTGTTGAGCGACGTCTTCCACAAAGACGAACAGGCCATGCTGTCGATGCTCACCATCGTCGACCCGCGTAGGCCCGTGGCCGTGACGTTCATCTCCATGTTCGGCTTCACGCTGCCGTGGCTCGAGCTCCCGCTGCGCGAGCCCTGGCGATTGCTGACGCCCGTGCTGGTGCACTTCTATCTGATGCACATCCTGTTCAACATGATCTTCCTGCGCGACCTTGGGCGCGTGGTGGAAGCCTTTCATGGCACGCGTTACCTGGCCGGGTTCGTCGTCGTGTGCGGCGTGCTGTCCAACATCGCGCAGTACGAGCTCGCACGAAACCCCAACTTCGCCGGCATGTCGGGCGTGGTGTACGGCTTGCTCGGCCTGGTGTGGATGCGGCACAAGCTCGACCCGAGCGTCGGCTACCAGCTCGGCAAGTCGATGACCCAGTTCATGATCATCTGGATGGGCATCGGCTTCTTGGGCGACTTTCACGTGGCCAACTGGTGCCACCTGGTCGGTCTGCTGGTCGGCGTGAGCTGGGCCTTCGTCACCCACAAGCTGTCGGCACTGCGCAGCTGACGCGCCCTACGCTCGACCGCGACCGCGACCTCAGGCGGCCGCGCTCTTCTTCTCGAGCTTTTCTTGCGCGTTGGCGGGGGCGCCCTCCACGCTTACCGCCGTGACCTTGGGTTCGGCACGCTGCGGGCGGCCCTGCTCGTCGTACTCGTAGTCGATGCGGGTGCCCATCACGTAGTCACACCATGGACGTGTGACGCCCCAGTTGGCATCCTGCTCGCGACCCATGTGATGATCGTAGTGATGCTTGAGGTGCTTCTTGGCCCACTCCGGGTCGAGGTGTGCGCGACGATGTTTGTAGAAGTAGTTGAGCGCGGAGTACCAGACTGTGGCCGTGAAGTAGGGTGCGACCGGCAACAAAGGCACGTGCAGCACCATCAAGGCAGCGATCGCCAGTGCCTCTTTGCCCTGCGCGTGCTGGCCAAACACGGACCTCTGATAGTCAGGATCGAAGAAGTCGTGTTTGCGGCAAGCGCGGTGATGCTCGGCCCAGTGAAAACTGAAGAAGCTTTTCTTCTTTTTACCCAGCCCATGGAGCACGTATTTGTGGATCAGCCACTCGCTCGCGTTCGCGTACAGAAGGCCAAGGGGGATGCCTAACATGACAACACCTATTTCGGCTCGCTCGCCCGAGGACTCGCTGCGACTTCCCGGGCGCGGAGGCAACTCTGACCGGATAGTCATGTTATGACGGGCAAGCCCAGGGCACGTCTAGGAAAAACAGACCAAATGGTCACCTCTTTAACCAGATCTGGGGTATGAGGTCGCTCGATGCGTGCCCGACCTAAGCGCACCGAAGGACCCAGACCTCCCCAGCTCCCTGGCGAGCGACCCGGACCCATTGGCGGCAAGCGCGACCAGAACCGGCGCGCGCGCACCCAGGGCTTGCTCGAGGCGGCGCAGCGGCTGTTCCTCGAGCACGGCATCGAGAGCGTCAGCATCGACGACATCACGCGCGAGGCCAACGTCGCCAAGGGCAGCTTTTATCGCTACTTCCACGACAAGGAAGACCTCGTGCGCGCGGCCTTTTTGCCTGCGCGCGAGCGCGTCCTGAGCGCGTTCGAGCGCGCCGAGCGCAAGCTGGCCGAAGCCACGGGACCCGACCTGGTTCGCCGCGCCTACATGCGGCTCGGCCGCGAGCTGGCGGCGGCCCTGATGAACGAGCCCGAGATCACACGCCTGTACCTGCAGGAGAGCCGGGCGCCCTCGGTGCACGCGCGCGTGCCGGTGCGCGAGCTCGAGCGCGACATTGCCGGTGCTGCCCTGCGCCTGTCCGAGCTCGCGGCGACCCATGGCCTGCTACGCCGCGTGCCCCCGCAAGTCAGCACGCTGGCGGTCATCGGCGCGACCGAGCGCATGCTGCACGCGTTCTTCCTGGGCGACCTCAAGCTCGCGCCCACCGTCGCGATTCAAGGCATCGTGTCCATCGTGCTCGATGGTATGCGCGAGCCAGCGCTCTGACGCAGAAGGGTCGCTGTTCAGGGTGACAGAGGGCGCGTGGGGGGCGTCATCCATGTTACGACGAGCGCCATGAGTCCGGGTTCGCGGCACGTGTCAGGAGAGCTGGTCCGCGCCTACGGAAGTGCGCACACAGAGGCCGAGATCGAGATCGTAGCGCACAGCCTGCACGGCCGCGGCCTGCTGCACGAGGTGGAGCAGCTCGCGCCCTCGTTTCGCGCGGTGCTCATCTGCGGCGAGACCGGCACGGGCAAGACGGTGCTGGCCAAACATCTCCACGAACGCGCAGCGCTTCGCTCGCGCACGGACGAGCCGCGCGTTGCGAGTCTTCCCATACGCGCGGCCGAGCCAGTCGTGGCGACGCCGACGCTCAGGGTGATCAACTGCGCGGCGCTCAGCGACGCGCTGCTCGCCGATCTGTTGTGGCAGCTCGACAACGAAGCCGCGCGCGCCGATGCCGACAGCGCCTCGCGCACCATCCTGCTCGACGAGGTGGGCGAGCTCTCGCCGTGGGGTCAGGCGGTGCTCCTGCGCAAGCTGCAGACCGAGCCTCTCGGCTCGAGCGCACGCTTCATCGCGGCCACCCACCGCGATCTCGACGTGATGGCTGCGCGCGGCACGTTCAGCCGAGAGCTCCTGTTCCGTCTGTGCATGGCGCGCATCGTGGTGGCCCCGCTGCGCGCACGTCGCGACGACGTGGTCCCCCTCGCGCTCCACTTTCTGCGCCTCGCGCTGCGCACCACGGGGACTCGTTTTGTCCCGGTGGACGCAGACATGTACCAATCCCTCGAGCGCTACGACTGGCCGGGCAATGTGCGAGAATTGAAGAATGCGATGTTCAACGCTCTCGCGGTGAACGAGAGCGGCACGCTTACCGAGGCGGACCTGCCGGATGCCGTCAGGGCTGCGCGGGAGTGCTCCACTCGTTTCCGGTAGGTCCAGAGCACGAGCACGAGCACGTGCACGTGCACGTGCACGAGCACGAGCACGAGAGGCAACGAGCACGAGACCGTCAACGAACACGTGTCCGCCTTGCCTCGCGGGGACCGTCGCAGATCGCCGTCTGCGTGTTCGTGCTCGGGCACGTGCTCCTTGTCTCTCGTTGACGTGCTCGTTGACGTGCTCGTTGACGTTCGTTGACGTGCTCGTTGACGTGCTCGTGTTCGTCGACGTCCCTCGATCTTACTTCCTGACAGCGAACCACTCCGCGAGCGCGCGGGTCGCCTTCCCACGATGCGACCGAGCGTTCTTCTCCGAGGCCGAGAGCTCCGCACTCGTCTTCCCGACGTCAGGCAACCACAGCAGCGGATCGTACCCAAACCCGTTCTGCCCCCGCGGCGCCGTAGCGATCACGCCTTCGTACGTCCCGCGTGTCTCGAACAGCACCTCTCCGTGGGCGTCGACTAGGCAGATCGCACACACAAAACGCGCTCCTCTTTGCTCGGGCGGCACACCTGCGAGCGCGCGCAGCAGCTTGTCGTTGTTGGCGCGATCTTTCTCTTCTCTGGTGTTGCCGACTCCCGCGTAGCGCGCCGAGTGCACGCCGGGTGCCCCTGCCAGCGCGTCGACCTCGAGACCGCTGTCTTCGGCCACGCAGCTCGCGCCGAGCGCCCGCGCATAGGCGAGGGCCTTGATGCGCGCGTTGCCCTCGAACGTGTCGGCGTCTTCGACCGGCTCGGGGATCGAGCGCGCGAGCTCGCCCAACCCGACCACCTGATAACCGAGCGGAGAGAGAACCTGCTCGATCTCGCGCACCTTGTTGGGGTTGGTCGTCGCCACCATCAGCTTGGTCATGGGGAGCCTCAGCGTGTGCTGTCGAGCAGACGGTCGAGCCAGTCGCCGAACGCAGGCGACGAAAGGAGCGCTTGCACGCCGGGGTCCACGACCCTCAAGACTTGTGCGCGGGTGCTGTCGTACACGCCCAGCTCTTCGAGCAACGCGCGCGCGCTCTTGCTCGACAGCTCGTCGAGCACCGCGTTGACCTCCGCCTCGAGCACGCTGCGAAACAGCGGCTGCGTGCGCAGATGATCGATCACCAGCGACACCATGTGTGCGATCTCGGGCCGAGGCAGGTGCATGAAGTCCTGCACCACCACATCGGCCTTGGCCCCCAACAAGTGCCTCAAGAAGCGGTCGCGCATCCGCTCGACGATCTTTTGTCCCTCGGGGCTCTTGAGCCGATCTTTGAGGGCGAGCCGAAACTCGCTGGTAGCGGTCTGACTGAAGTCTTTGATGACGCCGCCCATCATGCTGCGCCCGGCCTCGGCGAGCTGACCTGCGCTCTTTTGCACCTGCTTGCCGATGCGACCCACCAGGCCGCCGATGCCGCTATTGCCGGTGCTCGCGCCACCGCTGCCAGCGGACCCGCCACCCACACCCGGGATGGGGAGCTTGGCAGTGAACTGCAGCAATAGCTGCTGGATGATGGGCGCGATGAGCTGGCGCACGTCGTCCGGGTCGAACGCGCTCTTCATCCACGCAAAGCGGGGGCCCTGTCCACGCGCCACGATGGCAATCAGCTGTTGATCGGCCGCGTCGGACAACAAGTCGCGCAAACGCTCGGGCTTGCCCGTGAGCGTCGCCGCAATGCGATCGAGTGCCGGCAGGACGTGCTGCTTGCCGATGCGCTCTGCGTTGGCCTCGGTGAGTCCGCTGTAGATGCCCGCGAGCAACGCCTCACGGTCGACGATCGCGGCCAGCGGCTGTGCGGTGATGGCGTCGAAGGCGAGCGCGGTGAGCTCGCCGCGCTGCGCGCTGTCCGGAGCGCCCAGGAGCGCCTGCATCTTTTCTCTCTGCGACAACGACATGGCCGGAACGTGCGAAGAAAGGGGGTGCGAGTCAATGCCGATGGTAAGGTCGCGCTTTGACCAACGAGCCTGAGAGAGGTCCCGTCAAGTGAGCTCGATTCCAACGCTCGACGTCTCGTCATTCGGTCGCTCGACGGGTCCCGACGAGCTTGGGCGCGCCTTTCGTGAGTACGGCTTTTGTGCCCTGGTCGGCCACGGCATCGACGACCGCATCACGGCTCCGGCCTACGCGGCACTGCGCACGTTCTTTGCGCTGCCCGAGGCCACCAAGCTGCGTTACCAGCTGCCGGGACAAGGCGGCGCGCGCGGCTACACGCCGTTTCGCACCGAGCGGGCCAAAGACCAGACCGAGCCGGACCTCAAAGAGTTTTGGCACGTGGGTCGCGAGCTGTTTCGACCCGACGACCACACGGCACGCGCGCCCATGCGTGCCAACGTGTGGCCCGACGAGGTCCCCGCGCTGCGGCCCACGCTGCTCGCGCTGTACCAAGCGCTCGACTCGCTCGGTGTGCGCGTGCTGTCGGCCATCGCCCAGCACCTCGGCCTTCCGGCAGCTTGGTTCGACGACAAGGTCGACCACGGCAACAGCATCTTGCGACCCCTGCACTACCCGCCGGTGCAGGGCACGGCGCACGGCGTCCGGTCGGCTGCCCACGAAGACATCAACCTCATCACGCTGATGATCGCGGCGGGCGAGCCGGGGCTCGAGATCCTGCGCCGCGACGGGTTGTGGCTCCCCATCGAGACGCCGCCGGGCGCTGTGATCGTCAACATCGGCGACATGCTGCAGCGCCTCACCAACCACGTGCTGCCCTCGACCACCCATCGCGTGGTCAATCCCGAGGGGCCCTGGGGCACGCGCTCGCGCTACTCCCTGCCCTATTTTCTGCACCCCAACTCCGAGTTCTCCATCGAGACGCTGCCCGGCTGCTGCGACGCCGCGCATCCAAACCGCTACCCCACCCCCATCACCGCCGACGCCTACCTACAGCAGCGTCTGCGCGAGATTGGGCTGCTTTAAAGGCTGATTCAACCGTCCGCCAGGCCTCTAAATTAGGCTGGCGCGAAGAGACACCAACCGGCAGGATGGCCCGCATGGCGCGCGATGTAACTCCCTTCGAGCTCGAAGGCATGGTCTCTACGGTGACGGTGCTCAGGCTCTCCACGACCGACCTCACGTCGGTCAAGCGAGAGCTGCGCAGCAAGCTGGAGCAGCTGCCGGGCTTCTTCCTCGACGCGCCCATCGTGGTCGACCTGTCCGCGCTGGAGGGTACCGACGACGACCCGGAGGGAGAGCTCCAAGATCGCCGCGAGGTGCCGCTGCGCGATCTGGCCAACCTGCTGCGCGAGCTCAAGGTGGTGCCGATCGGCATCCGCAACCTGCGCGAAGCGCGGCGGTCCGAGGCGCGTGAGGCCGGCTTCGCCAACATCCGGGGCGGCGGCAACAAGCGGCCTGCGCAGCGCGGCGCCAGCAGTCAGGGGGCGGGCAGCCCAGCCAGCCCTCGCGAGACCCCGGCCTCCAACCACGAAGGTCCGCAAGCCGCGGCCCGCGGCGAGAGCTTCTCGCACGGCTCGATGATCGTCCGCGGGGCGCTGCGCGGCGGCAAGGTGCTCTACGCCGAGCAGTGCGATGCAGTGGTGCTCGGCCCGGTCAACGCGGGTGGCGAGATCATCGCCGACGGCAACATCCACATCTACGCGTCGCTGCGCGGTCGCGCGCTGGCGGGCGCCCACGGCAACGAGGAGGCGCGCATTTTCTGCAAGAGCCTCGATGCCGAGCTGGTGGCGATCGCTGGCTGCTATCTGCGAGCCGACGAGATCCCTGCCAAAAATAGGGGTAAGCCGGCGCAAATTTACCTCGAAAACGGCAATTTGGTGATCGCAGAAATATAAGTGGCCGACGCCCTTTGGAAACGTTCGCCGAAAACTTGTGCCGCCCTCTCTTTTCGCTGTTGATGGGTGGAGTGCGCGGCCGTATGTCCCGCGTCGGCATAGAAGGAGCGCGCGAGCGTTCCAGACGTAAATAAGTTCGAGACGCAAGGGGAGCACGGCGAACCGCCGACGCTCGGCAGGCAGGGCAAAAGGCTGTGCCGCGCGGAGCGTAAACCCTGCGGGGAGGTCCGAGATGGCTAAGGTGATCGTCGTCACGTCCGGCAAAGGCGGAGTTGGAAAAACCACAACGACCGCGAGTCTCGCGGCTGGCTTCGCGCAACAGGGTTTTAAGACCGTCGCGATCGACTTCGACGTAGGTCTCCGCAACCTCGATCTGATCATGGGTGTCGAGCGCCGCGTCGTGTACGACCTGGTCAACGTGGTGAAGCAAGAGGCTTCGCTGCGCCAAGCCATGATTCGCGACAAGCGTCTCGAGAACCTGTTCGTGCTGCCTGCCTCGCAGACGCGCGACAAAGACGCGCTCGACGTGCAGGGCGTGGGCCGCGTCATCGATGAGCTCAAGGAGCTCAACTTCGACTACGTGCTGTGCGACTCCCCCGCCGGCATCGAAAAGGGCGCACAGCTCGCCATGTACTACGCCGACGAGGCCATCGTGGTGACCAACCCCGAGGTCTCCAGCGTGCGCGACTCCGATCGTGTGCTCGGTCTGCTCGACGCCAAGACCCGCAAGGCGGAGCTCGGGGTCGCCATGAAGTCGCACCTCCTGGTCACACGCTACTCGGCCGAGCGCGCGGCCCGCGGCGAGATGCTCAAGGTCGAGGACATCCTCGAGCTGCTCGGCATCCCCTTCCTCGGCGTCATTCCCGAGTCCAAGGCCGTGCTGCACAACTCCAACCAGGGCACGCCGGTCATCCTGGACCCCAACAGCGATGCGGCCCAGGGCTACCAAGACGCCATCAAACGTTTCCTCGGCGAGGACCAACCCCACCGCTTCATCTCTGCAGAGAAGCGCGGCTTCTTCTCCCGTCTCTTCTCACCCTCCAACGTCTATGCGGGGTGAGGCCATGAGTACTTGGTTTAAATTCTGGAAGAAGCCCGAGAACACGGCGCAAGTCGCCAAGGACCGGCTTCAGATGATCGTGTCGCGCGAACGCACCGCATGCGGCGTCGGCGCGCCCGGGTTCTTGCCCGCGCTCCAGCAGGAGTTGCTGCAAGTAATCGCCAAGTACGAGCGGGTCGACCTCGACCACGTGCAAGTCAGCATCGACCGCCGCGGCGACGCCGAGGTCCTCGAGCTCAGCGTGATGCTGCCCGAGTCCGACGGCGCCAGAGAGCCGCACCGTCAGAGCCTGCGCAGCTCGATTCTGTACGCGTAGGGCGAGCGTCAGCGTGAGAAGAGGCGAGTCCCCAATAGGGGGCTCGCCTTTTGTCGTTCTGGGTCGATGACGTCAACGTCTAAGGCCCGCTTGCCCTCTCCTACGGGTTGATCTTCCGCGCGTTCTTCGGCGGCTGCCAGGCAAAGGTCTTGGCGTCGAAGTTGCGGTTGAACTTGGGCGCCTTGAAGTCGATGCGGTTGCGGTTGCCCGCGCTGTCGACGATGAGCACCCGGTGCACCAGGCCGGTGCGCTTGGCGTCGCCGTCGACGTAAAACAAGATGCGCTCGTAGTGGGGGCTCGGCTTCTTGGGCAGCAGCTCGAGCACGTAGCCGGTGGGGAAGCCCTGGGCGGCCGCGTCGAGCAGCCGGAACGTGAAGTCGTCAGAGAGCTTGCCGGTCCCGGTTAGGAACGCGAGGGCCTGCGGTAGCTCCGAGTCGCTGATGGCGCGCTCGAACACCTGCCCGGGCTCGCTGTCCTCGCCCGGCTCGTAGATCACCAGGCGCTTGCCGTCGCTGACGATGACCTTGCCATTGGGGGCGCCGTAGTCCCAGCGCATGCGCCCCGGCTTCTGGAACTTCACCGCGCCCTGCGAGCGGTCGTACTTGTCGTAGATGCGGTTGTAGTAGGTCTGGAAGAACTCGGCCTCGACGGACTTGGTCTGATCGTAGAAGGACTGCACGGCCGTGGCCACGCTCTGCGGAGTGCGGGACGCCACCGCACCGCCGCCCGAGGGCGCCGACACGCCCGCGCTCGGGGCTGCGGCAGCGGGGGCAGGTTGGCCGGGGGCCTGCGCCAACGACGACCCGCCTGCGCCGAGCAGGGCGAGCACGATGGCAACACGAAGAGCCTGTCGCGCCCAGCCCGGTGTCTGCCCGTCGCGCCCCGAAAGTTGAGATGTCACGTGTTCCCTCGCCCGTAAAAAGGGTGGTCGATCCCACCCGATGGGTTGTGCTTCGAAGTACCAGACGACGGTCGTTTCCCGCCCATTCAGCGATCGAAATGCCCCAGAAACTCCGAAGTTCTGTCACCGAGGGCGAGAAAGCTCCAGCATTCCGAGGCGCTTCACGGGGGCCTTGCTTCTATTCCCGACGCTCTCCTAGGATGACGCGGCATGAGGGTGACCGCACGGTGTGGTAACCCAGACACGGCCAGGCAGGAGGATGCCCACAGGGCACCTCCCAGCCATCTAGGGGAGGATCGCAATGGCGAAACAGACCTTCGATTCGCGGACGACGCTCGAACATCTAGAGGAGCAGCACCGGGCCCTCAAGAGACAAGTCGAACACCTCGATCGCAGAGCGTTCTTGACCCCCGCGGAGCAGCGCGAGGCCATCGATCTGAAAAAGAAGAAGCTGGCCACGAAGGACGCAATTCTGGCACTGCGGACGCGCCTAAACTGACCGACCCATGGCTCGCGCGTACGACCTAGTTCGCCCGCCCGGGCGCGCGATTCGACCGCGCGGAGAACCGCCAGAACATGAGAGCCCCGCACGACTCGACGAGCGTGCGGGGCCCACTCATTCAAAGCCTGCTCACCGAGCCCTGCCGCGCTGCTCAAGGGCGACTACTGCGCCGCGGCGGGGCTGAGCTCGTCGAGCGCCGTCTCGAGGTTGTGTTTCCAGGCCGCGGGGAAGTTCTCGTCGGACATCGCCAGCTCCTCGCGACACAGGGCGAGTGCGTGCCGCGCCTCTGCGCGTTGACCGATACGATAGGCCGACATGCCAGCCAGGTAGTAGTAGCGGGCACGCAGGGGCGTGCTCATTTTGCCCACGCTGGGCTCGAGATCGTCGAGCCACTCTTCTACGTCTTCGTAGCGAGCCTCGGAGAACGCCTGCTCTGCGCGCCGCACGTCGTCACCGAGGCTGGTGCAGCCTACGAGCAAGGCGACCAAGATGGCGAGGGCGGTCGGCAGGTGCCCCAGCGCTCGCTCGGGCGCGCGAGCAGAAGTCGGGCACGCGAGCCTCGCGCGTGGGTTCACCGCAGAGTGGCGCATGTCGGGACAGCGTAGTCGGCGTCCTCGAGCTTGTCCGCATGTCTGCTCAACGCGTCAGCACCAACACGCTCACGACCGTGAGCAAGGCCCGGACCCAGCTCGGAGAAAGCCGACGCTCTTGCACGACGTTTGCCCAAGCTCGGATCGCCAGCAGCGTGGCGAGCATGATGGCCGCGAACACGAGCGTCACCTCGACCGCGTCGAGTCGCAGCCCGAAGTGGCGGTTCAAGCTCGGCGTCAACGGCGTGCCGTACAGCAAGAGTAGGTGCACCACGAACGCGACCAGCGAGTGCCGCGCGAGCAGCTCGGTAGAGGTCGGAGACGCAGCGTCGCGAGGCTCGCCCGCGAAGCGATGCAGCACACCGAGCAGACAACACACGAGCCCGATCCGAAACGCCGTGTTGAGTGGACTCGCGTGCCAAAACCAAGCGGGATCGGACAGCCGAATCCCCGATAGGAACAGCAGGTAGGCGCTGCCAGCGAGCAGCAACCCAAACGAGACCCAGAGGGCCGAGCGCGGCAGCTCGCGTGAGTGCTGCGCGAGCAGACCGCCGGTCGCCACCCCAAAGAAGGCAAAGCTTGCCCAGGGAAAGACGGGAAACAACGAGCCGCTGGAGGCGTCGAGCCAGGGGCCCAGGAGCGGACCCGCAGCGTGGCCTGCCTGGGCCGCGTACACGAGCGGCGAGCTGGCGCTGATCAGCACGCCGAGCACGAGCGACAGCCACGCGTGCCTGCGAGGCGATTCGATGCACAGGGCGGCCAGCTGACAGACCGTCAGACACAGCGCGATCAAGTGGAGCGGCCCCACACGCAGCACCGGACTCAGCTCGTCGCCGCGCAGGCGCAGCGCGGCGAGCAGCGAGGCCCCCGGCAGCTGCAGCGCGTAGCCCAGCACGATGAGCCATGCGTAGCGGCGTAGGCGCGCAAACACGACGCTGCCGACGCGTCGATGTTGTTCGTAGCGGGGGTATGTGGCCAGTCCGAACGCGAGCCCGGCGCCAAACAGGAAGGCCGGTGCGGTGAGCCCGTGCACCAGCGCGTGCCACTGCATCACCGAGGCGGGCAACGCGTCAGGCTTCATCAGTGCGCTGAACGTGTGCCCCTGCACCATGGATACCACCGCCAGCGCGCGCAGCCGGTCGAGGGCAACGAAGCGGACCGCCACTCAGTGCCTCGCCAGCCAGACGGGGTTGCTGAACGCGTACGGAGTCACCGCGGAGCGACCGAGCAGCGGCTTCATGCTGGCCGCGCCGCGGACCGTGACCACCAGGCTGCGTTGATCGCGAACAGCGATGTTTGTGGTGAGCGACTGGCTGGCTGCGCCCGCGCTCGGCGTGGCGAGGGAGAGCGTGTCGACGCGCTCCTCGCCGAGCCACAGCTCGACTTCGGTCAGCTGCATCCACGGCGGCGCATGGACGTCGACGCGCACGGGAACGGTGTGTTCCCCGCGCGCGAGGGAGACCGTCTCGCCTGGCCCTTTGCCGCGCACGTGAACGTCGAGGATGGGTCCGTTGGTGACAAAGGCACGACCGTGCTTGAGCGCGGCCAACACCTTGCCGGGTACACGCGCCTTGTTGCGCGGCACATGGACGTACGTGCGCGGGTAGCCGACGTGCGGAGCGAGGCCTGCTTTGTGCGAGTCGCTGTTGCCGGTCGCGGTGATGCGCTGACCACGAGCCACCATCGAGAGCCAGTCACGAAAGACCTCGTCCCGACGGCCCGGTGCAGCGAGGTCGTAGCCGTTCCAGACCTCGATGCCGTCGAACGAGAGCGGGAAGGCGTGCGTTCCTTTGCCGGACGCTCGCTCGAACTGAGCCAGCTCGAAGTAGCCGATATGTCCCTCGAGCCGCGGATGGTTGACCTGCACGAAGCTGTCGGGGTCTTTGCGCAGCTCGCGCAGCAGACTCGTGGAGTCGGTGTGCTGGTAACGCGGCGCGCGCCGGATCGGAAAGACGTTGAAGTGGCCGAGCTCTGGGTTCCAGGTCGTCACCTCCACACCCGGCAATGCCGCGATGCCCACAGCGGCGAGGGTCGACACCGCGTCGGTGACTCGGTTGTGATCGGTAAGGACGGCGAACTGCACGTCCTCGGCGAGCAGCGTGTCGACGCGCGCCGCGAGGTCTAGGTTGGAGTCTGGGCTCTCGGCAGTGTGAACATGCAGGTCACACGCCGTGAACGCGCGCGCGTCGACTTCGCGTGTCAGCTCGGCGTGCACCTTCACCGCCTGCCCCGCAACGATAGTCAGGTCTCGCTCGACCACAGACCACTCGGGTCCGTGCGTGACGCTGAGCCTGTAGGTGCCGCCTTGGAGCCTGACGTCGAACCGACCGTGTCGATCGACCCACACCCGATCATCCTGCAGCAAGGCGCGCGGCGTCAGGCGCACGCGTACGGCGAGCGACGCGCCGGTGTCGCTGTCGACGGCCTCGATGGAGAGCCGCCCGGTACCGTCTCGGGAACTCTCGGGCGCATCGACGGCGACGGCGCCCGTCGTCAACACCGTCAGGATGGACAGCATGGTGGCCGAAACCAGTCCGACCAGCGCGAAGCGTATTCGCCTTCGTCTCACTGCCCCAGAGCATCGGGATGCAAGGCGACACCAGGGGGAATGCACGGCAACAGTTACGCAACTTCACGTCCCGCCGTTTCATGCGTTCTAGGGCTTGTGCGTACGCTTGTGCGCGCGGCGTGTGCGTGGCTCGGCGCCTGACTTTCCCCGCGTATCAGCAGACTTGCGCTTCTTTGTGGCGCGCGGAGCAGAGCTCGCGACGGGCGGCGCTGTGGCCCCTTGCCGCGCGATGGGGCGCACCTCGCGCGCGCACAACGCGGCCAGCTGACCGAGCAGCCAGCGGTGAGCCGGCCCAAACGTGGTGTCGCTGCGGTAGACCGCGCTGAGGTGGAGCGTGTGCTCGCCGTCGCCCCACGCTTCGGGGCGAATGCGCAGCAGCTTTCCCGCGCGCAGGTCGTCGCGTACGAGGTGCTCTGGCAAGTTGCCCCAACCCAGGCCGGCGCGAAGCATCATGTGTTTGGTGTGCAGGTCGGCGACCCGCCAGGTGCGCGCAGAAAGGACCGCTTGGTCTGCCACGCCTTCGCCCTTGTCGCTGCGCTCGGACAGCACGATCTGCACGGCATCAGCAAGACGTGAAGTCGGCACACGCGCGCGGGACGT
>JBEGTL010000079.1:0-20380 GCA_041179425.1 Pseudomonadota bacterium
ACGGGCCTATACGCCAAGTTCGACGAGCGCGAGCTCGCGTGCGGCGTCATCGAGTACAAGCCCGCGTATCAGCTCTGGAGCGACGCTGCAGAGAAGCGCAGGTTCGTGTCGCTGCCACCGGGCAAAAAGGTCGACGCCAGCGATCCCGACGCCTTCGTGTTCCCCGTGGGCACGCAGTTCTGGAAAGAGTTCCGCATCAAAGCGACCAGCGGCAAAGAGCGCATGGGCGAGACGCGTCTACTCAAGAAGACCGAAGATGGCTGGCTCTACAGCAGCTACGTCTGGTCCGAGGACGAAAAAAACGCGATCCAGATGAACAACGCGGCGGGCGTGCCCAACCTGTACGGCACCGGGCACACGGTACCCAATCGCGATCAGTGCAACGAGTGCCACATCGGCCGCACGGACTCCATCCTGGGCTGGGACGCGCTCATGCTCGGGCCCGGGGCCGAGGGCATCACACGCGAGAAGCTGGTCGAGCTCGACCTCATCGAGCCCGGTGCAAACCTCGAGCTCACCATCCCTGGCAACGAAGTCGAGCGCGCAGCGCTGGCCTATCTCCACGCCAATTGCGGTATCAGCTGCCACAACGAGCTGCAGACCTCCAAGGCCCGCGAGACCGGCATGTACCTGCGGCTCGAGAAAAGCGAGCTCGCCACGGTCTCGGCCACCGACGCGTTTCGTTCCAGCATGAACAAGGTGCCGAGCCCCAACGCCAAGCTCATCGGCCTGCCCACCATCACGGGCAGCTGGGTCGGGATCCGCCCGCGCGACCCCGAGCGCAGCCTGATCATCGCGCGCCAAAAGCTGCGCGGCGTCGATGGTCAGATGCCGCGTATCGGCACCAACAAGCCCGACGAGACAGGCATCAAGGTCACCACCGACTGGATCAAAGCGATGACCACGGCAGGCGGCTACCCAGAACCCGTCAAGTAACCGAGCAGCGACCCAAAAAACAAAACGGCGGCCGCGTGATGCGGGCCGCCGTTTTCGTTTCGAGTGCCTGAAGCTTACGAGTTCAGCAGCTCTTTGACGGTCTCGCGCTCGCCCACCAGCTCTTCGTTGGTGGCTGCGATCTTGCCCTTGGCGAAGTCGTCATGCGTGTTGGACTTGATGATCTCGTAGCCTTCTTTGGTGGTCTTGACCGGCACGCCGGCCCACACACCCTCGCTGAAGCCGTAGAAGCCGTCGCTTGCGACTGCCACCGAGTGGACGGTGCCGGGGATGGTCAGGTCGCGCACGTGGTCGATCAGCGCGCCGGCCGCGGAGGCCGCCGAGCTGAGGCCGCGTGCCGCGATGATCTCGGCGCCGCGCTTGCCGACCTTGGGCAGGAAGTCGTTCTTCAACCAGGCCTCGTCCTTGATGACGCTGGTGACGGGCTGTCCCTTGATCTTGGCGTGCGTGAAGTCCGCGAACATCGTCGGGCTGTGGTTGCCGTAGATGTAGATGTCCGAGACGTCGGTCACGGCCACGCCGGCTTTTTGTGCCAGCTGCGCGGCTGCGCGGTTCTGGTCGAGACGCACCATCGCGGTGAAGCGCTCCTTGGGGATACGCTTGGCCTGGGCTGCCGCGATCATCGTGTTGGTGTTACACGGGTTGCCCACCACCGCGATGCGCACGTCGTCGGCCGCGACCTCGTCGATGGCCTTGCCCTGACCGATGAAGATCTTGCCGTTGTCCTTGAGCAGGTCGGCGCGCTCCATGCCGGGACCACGCGGCTTGCTGCCGACCAAGAGCGCCCAGTTGACGTCCTTGAACGCGACCTTGGGGTCGTCGGTGAGCACGATGCTCTGCAGCAGCGGGAACGCGCAGTCATCGAGCTCCATGGCTACGCCTTTGAGCGCCTGCTGCGCCTTTTCGACGGGGATCTCGAGCAGCTGCAGGATGACCGGCTGGTCTTTCCCGAGCATCTCGCCCGACGCGATGCGGAAGAGCAGGGCGTATCCAATGTTTCCGGCGGCGCCGGTGACTGCCACGCGGATCGGTTTCTTCGTCGTCATGGAGCTACTCCAGTTTGTGTTACGCGACGGGCGATCTACCAAAGCACAGGAGCATCGCCACCCCCCAAGCCATTTGATGGCAATTTGGCGAGGCCTCGTGCTCGGCAGAACGCACTACGGGCCAGGAACGAGCTTGAGCAAGGTGTTGCGGTTGGCCAGGAGTGCGCACGACCGTGCCTGCTTCTGCATCAATATTGCTTCGGCTCCCGTCCAGCCCAGTGCCCGCCTCGGGCGAGCCGCCGTCCAGCGCGCCATTTCCGGCATCGACGGCCCTGCCAGCGTCGGACTTGTCGTCGTCACCGCAGGCCCCTGCCAGCGCCGTGATCAGCGTTAGCCAGGCAAGCGTCGTTGCCAATCCCGTGCGGTCACAATTCATGCAGCGAATCCTACCGGCAGGCCGTCGACTTGACGACAGTGTCTTCACGCAAGAGTCTTGGGGCGTGAACACGGAAACCACCTCTCCCGAAGACACCGACGACGGCGAGGCCAGGCTGCGCCGCGCACTCGAGCACTTCCAGCAGGCTCTGGCCGAGCAGTCGCTCAAGATGACCGACGTTCGACGGGCCATCGTGCGCGCCGCCCTCACGTATCGAGGGCACTTCGAAGTGCAAGACCTGGTGCGCGAGCTGCGTGCGCACGGCGTGAACGAAGCTTCGATGGCCACGGTCTACCGTGTGCTGCCGCTGTTGCTCGAGACGGGGCTCGTGCAGCCCACGTTGCTCTCCGGCGAGCGGCACCGCTACGAGGTCGCGTTCGAGCGCGAGCACCACGACCACCTGGTGTGTACCAGCTGCGGCAAGGTGATCGAGTTTCGGTTCGAGCCCATCGAGAAGCTGCAAGACGAGCTGGCCACCAAGTACGACTTCGAGCTGACCTCGCACTTCCACGAGCTGCTGGGTCACTGCGGCGACTGTCGCCAAAAAGTGAAGCAGTAACGGCCGGCGCCGGGTCCGCGGCTCGCTGAGCGCGGCACGGCGGGTTTCTCACAGGGCAAACCTCGCTGCCTCAGTCGGGGCAACGAGGCACCTACGCGCCGGGCCACGTGGTGAGTAAGCTCCCGCGAACGAGCTCGCGAGGTGTCCCAAGCGCGGTTCGAGAGCGTTCTTTGCGCGACCCTTCGTACTGCGGTGCGCCATGGCACATGCCGTGCTTTGAAGCGCAGCATCATGTCTCCGTGGTCGTCTGCACGGCTCTCCTGCCTGCTCGGTACGCTCGCCTGCCTCTCCCTTCCTACGGCGGCGCGCGCTTCTGCGTGTGATGCAGAGGCCACGGTTCGCTGGGTGCCCGAGCGCTCGTGGCCGTCGGCCTGTGAGCCCAGTGCGCTCCTCGATGGTTTCGTCTTGCTCGAGGGCGACGAGCTGCCGGCCGGCACGGGGGGTGGCGAGGGTGCGCTGCACGTCGTCATCGAGCGCATGATCCAAGGTCAGGTCGTCGAGACCTTCCCGGGTAAGGTCCTCAAGACCGACGCGACTTCCGCGCTTTTCCACAGCGATCGGCCTCTTCCCGCGCACGCCGACTTCCAGGTCAGCGCGCTGCTGGAGGCGACCGACGGCACCGCGCTCAGCGCCAAGTTCACCTCGGCTTTCACTACCGGCGAGGCCTCGCTACCGCCGCTATCCTTCGCTGGCGAGCCCACCGCCAAGCTCGAAGAGTCCGAGCAAGAGCGCTTCGACTGCCACAAAGACGCGTGCGGCGACGAGACCTGCAAGTCCACTGGCGACCTCGATCTGGTGAAGTCACTGCGCATTGCGGTCCCCGCGATCCAGGGCGGCATCGACTTGCGGAGCTACACGGTGTCCGCGCAGCTGGTCGCCAGCTTCTCCACTGGCCAGGCTCCTCTGGTAGCCACCACTGACATCGTTGACACACAGCCGGGCAAACGGTCGTTCATGGTGCTCGAGGTTCCACCCCTCGACTACGTCGCGCAGGGCTGCGTCACAATCACGGCCACCGATGCAGCGGGGCACACCGTTCAGTCCCAACCCGTGTGCCTGCCGCTGCCCGCCGACGTGGGTCCGCTGTTCGGCAGCGGCGTCCGGTTGATCGAAGGCAGCAACACCAGCGCGTCACAGGGTGAAGCCGCGGCACAGGACAAGGCCGACCTGGACGCGACGGAGTTTGGCACCTCGACCAGCGCGCTGACCGACGCCGCCTCCATCAACGGCTCGCAAGGTTGCTCCGTAGGGCGCGCCAACGGCGGCGTCGGGATGGTGGGCTGGCTAGCTTTGGCCCTCACGTTCGTCCGGCTGCGGTCTGGTCTTCGCTCGCGCGTCCGAGGGCGCGCCTCGACGCGGCTTCGCTCCGTGCTCGACGGCCGCGCGTAACAACCGTCCGGTCTGGGCGTCACGCTCTCTGCAACAGTGACGCTCCTTCGCGTCACAGCAGAGCGCCGTGTGACGCTCAGTCGAGCTCGTCTTCGTCTTCGGGCGGCTCGTCCTCGCCGACGTCCCGGCGCTTCTGCGCTCGCTTGAGGTAGCCTCGCGACGTGGACTGGAAGCCGGCCACGAGCAACGCCTTGCCGAGCCGCGACTTGGCAACGTCTTCGCCGTCCACCGCGGCGATCAGGTAGGCCATGCGGTCGCGCTGGCTGAGGCTGCGCGAGAGCAGCTCCGCGGTGAGCGTGGCGTCGTGCTCGGCGTCCCGTTGTTCGCTCGCAAAGAACGTCAGCACCGTGCGCTCTTTGCGGCCGAGCCACGCGATCATGCGCCCGTCGGGTGCAATCACCACGTTGGCGCCGTCGGCCCGCATCGGACGCGCGCCCTCGCGGGGCGGAAAAGACAGCGCCGCCCCCCACGGCGACGCAGGGTCGGTCGCGGCCAGGAGACGTGCGCCCTCTGGACTGCCTGGCTCACGCTCGCTGCGCAGCAGTTCTTCGGCGCCGCCGTGCGCGAACTGCGTCGCACCGAGCCCCTCGACGAAGTAGCCGCGCCGCACGCGCCCCGTGTCTTCCATCGCACGCAGCACCTCGTACACTGCCGAGAAGCCGCCTTGGATGTCCTCGGCGCGAAGTGCTTCGCGGACCAGCACGCCATGCCGCGCGAGCAGGCTCTGCACGAGCGCCATCTTTTGTTTGGTGCCCGACGTCTGGCCGTAGTGGAGCAGTGTCCAGCGCCCCTCACTGCCCGGCAGCACGCGCGTGGTGCGTACACCGCGCTTGCGGTCGGGTTCGCCTCCGCGCGCACGCGAGCGCAGCGGCGTGAGCGTGTCGTTGGTGGCCTCGCCGGACCAGACCAGCTGCCACAACGCCTCGAGCACATCGGGCGGAAAGGCTTCGACCTGCTTGGCGAGCTCAAAAAAGAAGACTGCGCCCCGCTGCGCCAGCACCGCGCGGATCTTGTCGTGGAGGGGCCCCTCGACGGGCTGCGGTACGGGGGCGAGCTCTTCGAAGTGCTCACGGAAGTACAGCGCGATGCGGCCGCCCCCTGCTTGTGGTTCGATGCCGCGCCAGACGAGCTCTCCACTTGCCAGCAGATGGTCGAGGTCGCCCGCTTCGAAACCCTTCACACGCGCCGGCAAGATGTCGCGTGTGAGCGCGTGAAAGGGCAGCTTGGCGCCCTCGAGCCGCTCGAGCGCCGCGCGCAACGCCGGCTCGCCGCGCGCTTGGCGACCGATGCCGTGCCAGCGCAGCAAAAAGCGCGCGTAGGTGAGCTGCTCGACCGCCTCGACCTGCTTGCGCAGCGCCGCCAGCGAGCGGCGTTTGATCGCCCGGAGCACGTCGGCGTCGCAGTACGTGATGCCCGCCTTGTCCGGGTGCAGCTCGCCCCGAATCAGGCGACCGCGCCCCACCATCGCGTCGAGCACCTCGAGCACCTGGGAGGGCCAGAGCGCGTAGCGAGCCGCGCACTCTTCGGGCGTGAACGGCACGTGCGTGCGGGCGTAGCGCGAGACCAAGTCCGAGAGCGGCGCCGCACTGCTCTCGAGAAAAGCCGACGACACGCCAGCTGGCGGCATGACACCGAGCGCGTCTCGGTAGCGTCCCGCGTCCTCGGCGGCGATGTAGCGCGGCTCGCCTGCGATGTTCACACGCAACATCCGGCGCGTGCTCAGCAACGGGTCGAGCAGCTCGCTCTTGTGTTCGCCGAGCCGCAGCGCGAGCTCGTCTTCGGACAGGTCGCCAATGAACAACACCAAGTCGTGCAGCTCGTCCGGGTGACGCGGCGGGTAGGTGAACCGTGCGATCTGCTGCGCGACGTCGTGCACCGCCTCCGGATCGAGCAGGTCGCGAAGCTCGGCCTGGCCAAGCAGCTCGCGCAGCTGCGTGTGATCGATGGTGAGGGCCTGCGCGCGGCGCTCGGCCAGCGGCGCGTCGCTGTCGTAGATGAAGTTGCCGATGTAGCTGAACAACAAGTTGGAGGAGAACGGCGAGGGCTTGTCGCTCTCCACCGTGACCACCTTGAGCTTTTGTTTTTGCACGTCGCCCATCAGCTCGGTGAGCGCGGGCACGTCGAACACGTCTTGCAGACACTCGCGGTACGTCTCGAGCAAGATCGGGAACGAGCCGTAACGCGAGGCCACCGCGAGCAAGTCGGCGCTACGTTTGCGCTGCGCCCACAGCGGCGCGCGTTTGCCGGGTCGGTTGCGCGGCAACAGCAGCGCGCGCCCTGCACACTCCCGAAAGTGGGAGGCGAACAGCGCCGTGTCGCCGAGCGAGCTTACCAACAGCTCCTCGATCTCTTCGGGCGCGGGAAAGAGCGCCACCATGTCGGGCGGCTCGTCGCTCTCGGGAAAACGCATGACGATGCCGTCGTCGGTCCACACGGTCTCGGTCACGGTGCCGAGGTCGCGCTTGCTCTTCTCGCTGATACACATGGCGAGCGGCGCGTGGACGCGCTGTCCGAACGGAGACAGCAGACACACGCGAAGATCGCCGACCTCGTCGACGAAGCGTTCGACCACCATGCGCCGCTCGGTGGGCACCAGGTAGGGCGACTCTTGTTGTTCGCGCACGTAACGCACGAGGTTTCGTGCCGCACGCTCCTCGAGCTGGTGGTCGCGCACGAGGGTCGCCATGGCGTCGTCGTCGGACGCGCGCTCGACCTTGCGCAGCAGCGCGCCGATGCCGCGCCCGAGCTCGACGCTGCGGCCGAGTCCGTCGCCGCGCCAGAACGGCAGCTTGCCCGGCTCGCCCGGCGCAGGCGTGACCAACACCCTGTCGTGCGTGATCTCTTGGATGCGCCAGCTGGAGGCGCCCAGCACGAACACCTCTCCCTCGCGCGCCTCGTACACCATCTCTTCGTCGAGCTCGCCCACGCGTCGACTGGTCTTGTCGTCGCGCCCGCCGTCGGCGAGGAACACGCCGTACAAGCCGCGATCGGGGATCACGCCCGCGTTGGCGATGGCCAGCCGCTTCGCGCCCTTGCGCGGCTCGAGGATGCGCTCGTCGCGATGGTAGGTGATGCGCGGACGCAGCTCGGCGAACTCGTCTGAGGGGTAGCGACCGGACAACATGTCGAGCACGCTGTCGAACGCCGTGCGCGTCAGCTCGGCAAACGGCGCCGCACGACGCACGAGCGCGAACAACACGTCGACGTCGATGCTCTCTTCGCTGGCGACGATGGCGACGAGCTGCTGCGCGAGCACGTCGAGCGGATTGCGCGGGTACCGAGTGACCTCGATCTCGCCGCTGAGCATGCGCCGCACAGCCTCGGCCGTCGCCACGAGGTCGCCACGATGTTTGGGAAAGAACGTGCCCTTGGGGTTTCCTCCGACGTGATGGTTGGCGCGCCCGATACGCTGAATGCCCGAGGCCACCGAAGGCGGCGCCTCGATCTGCACGACCAGCTCGATGGCACCGATGTCGAGGCCAAGCTCGAGCGAGCTGGTCGCGACGATGCACGGCAGGCTGCCGCTCTTGAGTGCGTCTTCGATCTCGGCGCGCTGCTCGCGCGCGACCGAGCCGTGGTGTGCGCGCGCCAGCGGCTCGCCTGCGGTCTCGTTGATGGCGGCCGCGAGCCGTTCGGCCAGGCGTCGATTGTTGACGAACACCATCGTCGAACGATGCGCGCGCACCAGCTCGACCAGGCGCGGGTGGATCGAAGTCCAGATCGAGCGTGGTGCGTCGTCGCCCTGGTCTTCGACATCGCCGCGCCGCACCGTGGTCTTGAGCGCGCCCATGTCTTCGACCGGCACCTCGATGGTGAGCTCGATGGGCCGCTCGGCACGCGCGTCTGCGATGAAGACCTCGCGCTGCACGGCGGCGGCACCTTCTTGTGGCGTGTGGAAGCCGCCGAGCAAGCGCGCCACTTCTTCGAGTGGGCGCTGGGTTGCAGACAGTCCGATGCGCTGCAGCGTCTTGCCCTCGGGCAAAAGGCTCTCGAGTCGCTCGAGCGAGAGCGCCAGGTGCGAGCCACGCTTGGTCGCCGCCATCGCGTGGATCTCGTCGATGATGACGGTGTCGACGGAGCGCAGGAGCTCGCGCGCGTTGCTCGTCAGCATCAAGTACAGCGACTCGGGCGTGGTGATCAGGATGTCGCTCGGGCGCCGCAAAAAGCGCGCTCGTTCGTCGCTCGGCGTGTCGCCGGTGCGCATGAACACCTCGAGCGAGCGATGCGGCAGACCGAGCCGGTCGGCGGTACGCTCGATCCCGATCAGCGGCGCTCGCAGGTTGCGCTCGATGTCGACCGCCAGAGCCTTCAGGGGCGACACGTACAGCACGCGACAGCGCGCGTTTTTCTCGGGCTCCTCCGAAAACAGCAAGCGGTCGATGGCGCACAAGAATGCAGCGATGGTCTTGCCCGAGCCGGTGGGCGCGAGCAGCAGCGTGCTCTTGCCTTGCACGATGGCGGGCCAGGCGCGCGCTTGCGCGTCGGTCGGCTTTTGAAACGCGGCCTCGAACCAAGCGCGCGTCGCCGGCGACAACAGAGAGAGCGGACGCTTGGGGCTCAACTCGTCCCCCGGCTGGGCTGACAAGTGGAACAATAGTAGGTGGAGCGCTGCTGCTCGCCCTGTCGCCGCATCAAGACAGTGTCACCGCAGTCGTAACAAACTTTGCCCTCCCGCTCGTACACCGACAACACGCGCTCGCCTTGCCGACGGTCGAGGCGAGCCTTGCGCTCGCCGTGACCCTCGAACGGGTCGGGGATGGTGCGCTTGGGGCCGTACACCGTGTCGAACATCTGCGTACGCGCGAGCGACAACAACCCCGACAGCTCGCTCACGCTGTGCAGCACCACAGGCGAAAACGGATCGAGCCGCAGCGTGAAGCACAGCTCGCTCTTCCAGACGTTGCCGATTCCAGCCACCACACTCTGATCCATGATCGCCTCCCCAAGTGGGCGCGCTTTGCGCAACGTAAGCCTGCGCAGCGCCTCCTCGAGGTCGAAGCTCGGACCCAACAGGTCGGGGCCCAGGTCACGGAAGTGAAAGTCGCCCACCAAGTCTCGGGTGCGCAGAAGACGAGCGACGGGCGCGGCGTACACCACGACTCGGGAGCGCTGGGTCTCGAGCACCACGGAGGTGGCGTTCATCGCCAGCCTCGGTGCCGTGGCCCTGGGATAGATGCGGACCCGTCCGTTCATCTTCAGGTGCACGTGCAGCGACCAGCCGGCGGCGAAGTGAATCAGCAGATTTTTCCCGCGTGCCTCGACGCCGCGAATTTCGCTCCCTATCAGCCCCTCGGTGCGCGCTTCCGTGCGCACGAGAGTCAGAGATGTGAGAGGCTCCCCGACGAGCTTGGGATGCAGCGTCTGCGCGACGCGGTGCAGACTATCGCCTTCCGGCATCTCTGCAGATTGCCACGGACAGTCGACAGAGGCTCGCGTGCCAATCCGTTTGCGTCAAAGCCTTATCCCCACCGGCGTCTGACGTTGCCTCGCGCATTCGATGAATTGCCCTGCCGAGGCGGTTACAGGTTATTCGCGGGGCGCTTCTCCTTTCTCCTTTCCAAGGCTGTGTGGGCTCTCTATGTTCCCGCCCACAGCGCACGATTGCGCACGGATTTGCTGTCTGCGTACTTACTTACGCTCGGAGTCGGCTGGCATGACAAGCCGCGGAACAGACTGGACCAACAGCCCCCCCAACGGTCTCGGTAACCAGCCCGGCAACTTCGTCGATGGCACTGCCTCTTCGGGTGCCGCGTACGCCGGGCGTTCGGTCACACCGTTGCTCCGATGCGAGCACGTGCGAGTACGCTTCGGGTCTGTACTCGCCCTGGACGACGTGAGCTTCACGGTGCCTGAGGGACAGATCGTCGGCGTCATCGGACCCAACGGCGCAGGTAAGACCACTCTTTTTAATGTGATCAATCGACTGTACCAAGTCGAGAGCGGCGACATCCTCCTCGGCAACCAGTCGCTGCTCAAGTACCCCAAACATCGCATCGCCGAGCTCGGGCTCGCGCGCACGTTCCAAAACGTCGCGCTATTCGGCTCGCAGACCGTGCTCGACAACGTCTTGGTCGGCGCACACACCCGCGTCAGCGCAGGGTTCATTCCCGCGGCTTTTGGCATCGGTATCGCGGCCAGCGAAGCGGTGCTCGCCGAAGAGGCGCACGCCCTCATCTCGTTGCTCGAGCTCGCGCCCGTCGCCAACCGCACGGTCGCCGACCTTCCTTTCGGTACGCGCAAGCGCGTCGAGCTCGCACGCGCCCTCATGATGCGGCCGCGTCTGCTCATGCTCGACGAGCCGGCCGCGGGCCTCAATCACAGCGAGGTCGAAGAGCTGCGCGAGCTGGTCCGCGCCCTGGCCAAACGTTTCTCTCTCACCGTTCTGTTGGTCGAGCATCACATGCACTTCGTCATGCAGCTGTGCGACAAGGTCGTCGCCGTCGTGTTCGGCAAGTCCATTGCCGAGGGCACGCCGGCCGAGGTGCAGAGCCACCCTGAGGTTCTGCGCGCGTATCTGGGAGAGTCGGCATGACCGAGTCTGATTTTCGCTCGCGTCCCCCGCCTCCTCCGCCACCAGGCGCCCCCTCTAGCTCGCGTCCCCCGCCTCCTCCGCCGCCAGGGGCTGCACGAAGCTCGCGGCCGCCACCCCCGCCGCCGCGCCCTCCTACGAGCGCGCGCCCTGCGCCACCCGCCGCGCCAAACGCTCCAACTTCGGGCGCGTCCAACGCTGCACGCCCGTCTGTGCCGTACGCTCCGCTGCCGACGGTGCCGATCTCTGCACGACCGACGGCGCCGCTCCCTGCGCGACCGACGGCCCCGCTGTCTGCGCGACCGACGGCCCCGCTGTCTGCACGACCGGCTGCTCCGCTGTCTGCACGACCGGCTGCTCCGCTGTCTGCACGACCGGCTGCTCCGCTGTCTGCACGACCGGCTGCTCCGCTGTCTGCACGACCGGCTGCTCCGGACGCGGCTTCCCCGGCCGCGCCGTACGCGGCTTCCCCGGCAGCATCACACGCTGCTCCACCGGCTGCTTCACAGGCGGTCGCACCTGCCGCGTCCTACGCCGCTGGGCCCGCGGCCCCGCACTCTGCCCCCACGGCGCCGTCCCACGCTGCAGGACCAGCGGGGCCGCACGTTGCATCACCGGTCGCGCCTAGCTTGCTCAAGGTGCGCAACCTGCGAGCCAGCTACGGACAGGGCCACGTGCTGCACGGCATCGACATCGACGTCGCGCTCGGTGGTGTCACGTCGGTACTCGGCGCAAACGGCGCCGGCAAGACCACGTTCCTGCGCGCCGTGTGTGGACTGGTCAAGCGTGAGGGCGAGATCGTCTTCGCTGGTCAGCGTATCGATCAGCTGTCCACCGAAGACATCGCGCGCGCAGGCATTGCACACGTCCCCGACGGGCGCGGCACGTTCGGCTCGCTGACAGTCGAAGAAAACCTTCGCCTCGGCGGCTACGTGCGCCGCGACAAGGCCGGTGTGCTGCGCGACATGGCGCGCATGTACGAGTACTTCCCGCGCCTCCACGAGCGCAGGGAGCAGCAGGCAGGCACGCTCTCCGGCGGCGAGCAGCAGATGCTGGCCATCTCGCGCGCGCTCATGCTCGCGCCCAAGCTGCTGGTGCTCGACGAGCCGTCGTTCGGCCTCGCGCCGCTCATCACGCAAGAGATCTTCCGCATCATGCGCGCCATCAATGCCGAACAAAAGCTGTCGGTGTTGATCGTCGAGCAAAACGCAACGCTCGCGCTGGCGTTCGCTGACCACGCCTGTGTCCTCGAGACCGGTCGCGTGGTCGCCACCGGCTCTCCCGATCTACTCCGCAACGACGCCACCATTCGTCGCGCGTACCTGGGCTACTAGAATCATGGAAACTTTCCTTCATCAGTTGTTTGCAGGGCTCGCCACGGGTGGCGTCTACGCCGCCGTCGCGCTGGCCCTGGTGATGATCTACCAAGCGACGCACCTGGTGAACTTCGCCCAGGGCGAGCTGGCCATGTTCTCCACGTACACGGCGTGGGCGATGATCAGCGCGGGCGTCCCGTACTGGGTCGCATTCGTCGCCACGCTGGCCATCTCGTTCGCGGCCGGCGCCGCCATCGAGCGTCTGGTCATCCGTCCGATGGCCAACGCGCCCATCCTGTCGGTCGTCATCGTGTTCATCGCGCTCCTGCTGATCTTCAACAGCATGGCGGGCTTCCTGTTCGGCACGGACATGCAGAGCTTCCCGAGCCCGTTCCCCGAGCTCGAAGCCATCCAGAACCCGTACTTCAGCGCCCACGAGATCGGCGTCTTGGTCGTGACACTGGTCGTCGTGCTCGGCCTGTACTCGTTCTTTCGTTTCACGTCGCTCGGCCTCGCGCTGCGCGCCGTGGCCGTCAATCCGCAGTCGGCACGCCTGGTGGGCATTCGTGTCGGCTCCATGCTCGCGCTCGGCTGGGGCCTGTCGGCGGCCATCGGCGCCATCGCCGGCATGATGGTCGCGCCGATCGTCTTCCTCGACCCCAACATGATGGTCGGCGTACAGGTCTACGCATTCGCGGCCGCCCTCGTCGGCGGCATCGACAGCCCCCTCGGCGCCGTGCTCGGCGGCTTCTTGGTGGGTGTGCTCGAGAACCTCTTGGGTGCCTACGTCATCGGCACCGAGCTCAAGCTCACCTTCGCGCTCGCGCTCATCGTCGTGGTGCTGATCGTCAAGCCTTCTGGTCTGCTCGGCAAAACTGCGGTGACGAGAGTCTGATGACCAACACCTACGCTGCTACGCTCCCCCGCACCCAGATGCCCGCACAGCTCCGCAACCGCCGCATCTTGCTCCTCTTGTTGGGGATCACCGCACTCAGCATCGTGCCGTTCGCGCTCGAAGACTTCTGGGTCTTCCAGCTCACGTTGGTGCTCGCCAGCTCGATCGCCCTCCTCGGCATCAACCTGCTCACCGGCTTCAACGGGCAGATCTCGCTCGGCCACGGCGCGTTCTTTGCGCTCGGCGCGTACACACAAGCCATCTTGATGACGCACTTCTCGGTGCCCTACGCGCTCGCGTTGCCGGTCGCCGGAGCGTTCAGTCTCGCCTTCGGAATGTTGTTCGGCCTGCCAGCGCTGCGCCTCGAGGGCCTCTACCTCGCGCTGGCCACGTTCGCACTCGGCGTCGCGTTGCCGCAGCTACTCAAGTACAAACACTTCGAGGCGTGGACCGGCGGCGTGCAGGGCCTCACGCTCAGCAAACCCGAGGCACCGTTCCGGCTCGACCTCTCGCCCGACCAGTGGCTCTACTTCTTCACGATGTTCCTGGCGATCATCTGCTTTCTCACCGCGCGCAGCCTGCTGCGCAGCCACGTGGGTCGCGCCATCATCGCCATCCGTGACCAACCCATCGCGGCCGCCGCCATGGGCATCGATGTCGCGCGCTACAAGACCATCACCTTCGGCGTCAGCTCGCTGTACACCGGCATCGCGGGTGCGCTCACGGCCATCGCCGTGCAGTTCGTCGCGCCCGACAGCTTCACCAGCCTGCTCTCGATCGACCTCTTGGTCGGCATCGTCGTGGGCGGCATCGCGCAGCTCCCAGGCGCCATCTACGGCGCTGTGTTCATGCGCTTCATTCCGACGCTCACCGAGCACCTGTCGAAGAGCGCCACTGGCGCCGTCTACGGCGTGATCTTGATCATCTTCGTTTACGCGATGCCCTACGGCATTGCTGGCTTTGTGACACGCATGTTCATGCGCCTACAGCAGGCCATGACACGGAGGGGTTCATGAGTAGAGTGTCGTCGTTGGTGCTGGCAGGACTGTTGGCGAGTGCAGGTTTCGCGTGCCGTAAAGCAGAGCCCGCCGCGCCCGCGCCGGGCGAGGCCGAGCAGAAGGCAGCGGAGGCACCCGCCGCCGCGCCCGCGAAAGAGATCGTGCTCGGGCAGATCATGCCGTACAGCGGTCCGGCGTCGGCCTACGGCACCATCGGCAAGCTACACCAGGCCTACTTCGCCAAGCTCAACAAGGCTGGCGGCGTCAACGGCCGAACCATCAAGCTGATCAGCCTGGACGACAGCTACAGCCCGCCCAAGGCGGTCGAGCAGGTGCGCAAGCTCGTCGAGCAAGAGCACGTCGTCGGCGTCTTCAACGCAGTCGGCACGCCGTCCAACTCCGCCATCCAGAAGTACCTGAACGACAAAAAGGTCGCGCAGCTCTTCGTCTCCAGCGGTGCCACCAAGTGGGCCGACCCCACGCACTTCCCGTACACCATCGGCTTCAACCCGAGCTACCGCATCGAGGGCAAGACGTACGCCCAAGATCTGCTCAAGAAGAACCCCAAGGCCAAGGTCGCGGTCCTCTTCCAGAACGACGACTTCGGTAAGGACGTGCTGGCGGGCTTCAAAGAGGGCCTCGGCGACAGCAAGGCCAAGATTGTGGCGGAGGCCAGCTACGAGGCCACCGACCCCACCATCGACTCGCAGATGGTCACGCTCAAGGGCAGCAAGGCCGACACCTTCCTCAACATCGCGACGCCCAAGTTCGCGGCGCAGGCGATCCGCAAGGTGGCCGACCTGAAGTGGAAGCCCGCACAATACTTGGCCAACGTCAGCGCCTCGGTGGGCAGCGTTCTCACGCCCGCCGGTCTCGACAAGTCCAAGGGCATCATCACGATCATCTACTTGAAGGACACCACCGACAAGCAGTGGGACAACGATCCCGCGGTGAATGAGTTCCGCGAGTTCATGAAGACCGACTTCCCCGAGGGGAAGATCACCGACGGCATCAACATCTACGCCTACGCCACGGCGGAGACGTTGGTGCACGTGCTCAAGGCCTGCGGCGACGACCTGAGTGCCGAGAACCTGATCAAGCAGGCCGCCTCGCTCAAGGACTACGCGCCCGGCCTCTTCCTCACCGGCGTCAAGCTCAACACCTCGCCCACCGACTTCGAGACGTTCGACCAGCTGCAGCTCGCGCAGTTCGACGGCACGACCTGGGTCGCCAACAACGCGCCCAGCAAGTGATCTCGCAGGTCGCGCGCAGAAGCTGACGGTCCTCGTTCACGCGACGCCGTAGCTGCCGCCGACCCACAGTTTGCACCACGACGAGCACGTCTCCGACGCGGTCGTCGTTTCGCGTTTTAGGCTCGGTGTCGAACTTGAAGCGCGTTCGCGTTTTCCGCACTGGCCCGTAAGCGAGCACACGTTGTTGCCGACTGGCTCCTCGGAGCCGTGTCATGAGTAGGTCAGCCGCCTGACCCCCCACGCAGCCGCGGCTTGCAAGCTGGCCGATTTTCCCGGAGATTTGGCCGACCTCGTGTGCGAGGCGAGGTCACCGAGAGCAGCCGTCCGGCTCTGCGGCGGAAGGTCTGCTTGACCTTCGTTTCGTCACGTGTAGCATCGCGAATGAATCGCATGATCAGATTTATGTAGGAGAGCGGCTCCATGAGCACCGTCGAGGCCATCAAGAATTTTTTCCTTCATACGGGCGCGGCGTGGGTGCTGTGGCTTCTCTTTGCTTTGTCTTTCATCAGCATCGCAGTCGTGATCGAGCGCGTGATCGTGTTCCGCACCAAAGGCACCGACCTCAAGCGCCTCGCCGACAAGCTCGACGCGCACTTGGCCAGTGGAGATCTCGACAAGGCGCGCGCCTCGCTGCGCGATGAGCCGTCGTTGTGCGCGCGTGTTGCAGACGCGGGCCTGCGCCTCGCCGCACGCGGTCCCGCCACCGCGGAGAAGGGCATGCAGAGCGCGATGGCGATCGAACGTTCGCTGCTCGAGGCGCGTCTCGCCTACCTCGGCACGCTGGGTAACAACGCACCCTTCATCGGCCTGTTCGGGACGGTCATCGGCATCATCCTGGCGTTCAACGAGCTAGGCAAAGCACAGACCGGAGGCAACGGACAGATGGCTTCGCAAGCGGTCATGGGCTCCATCGCCGAAGCGCTGGTGGCGACGGCCGTGGGCATCGTGGTCGCGCTCCCCGCAGTCGCCTCGTACAACTACTTCCAGCGCTGGATGTCGACGCTGCTGGCCGACGCCGAGGCGCTCTCCAACTTGGTGCTCGCGTACCTGTGCGCCGCGCCGGAGACGACGAGCAGCCCCGTGACCGCGACCAGCAAGCGTGTTGCCGCCGAGTCCAAAGAACGCATCTCGTCCGTACACGAGTCACACGTCCCGCAAGAGGCGCTCTAGTCATGGCCGGCTCGCAGCAGCCGCGCGGCGGCATCATCGAAGGCATCAACGTCACACCGCTGGTGGACATCGTGCTGGTGCTGCTGATCATCTTCATCGTCACGGCGAAGATGGTGGTGGCGCCTTCGGTGCCGCTCGACCTGCCGCAAGCCAGCCACGGCGAAGAGGTGCAGTCCATCTTCTCCGTCGTCATCGACAAGAGCGGCAAGCTGATGATCGATGGCGAGGTCGCCGACGAGACCGCACTCGGCGAGCGCGCCAAAGCCGCCTTGGTCAAAGACAAGGAGCTGCGCGCAGTGATCCAGGCCGATGGCGACGTGCCCCACCGTCGTGTCATCGACGTGCTCGACCGACTCAAGACCGCCGGCCTGACCAAGGTCGCATTCGGTACCACGCAGCGCGCGGGCGAAGCGGCGAGCCCCGCGACGGGTGAGGCGCACGAGTGAAAAACCGCCCCTCCGATCTGTCCGAGCTTCGCCCACGCAGTGTGACCCACGAGCGGTGTCACCACGTCGTGCTCGGCGCCGTGCAAAAGCCACGTCGCCGCATCGCCTTGTTTGCGGCGGTGTCAGCGCTGGCGCTGCACCTCGGAGGCGTGGCGGTTGCCGTGGCCGTGAGCGGTCCGCGCACCGACCCACCCAAACGTCATAGCCAGCCGCTGGTGGTCATCGATCACGTCGTCGACCTCACGCCGCCCGCCCCGCCTGTGGTCGAGCCGCCTCCCCCTCCTCCGCCCGTCGAACAAAAGGCGCCGCCGCCGCGCATCAAACAAAAGGCTCCGCCACCCGACAAGGCGCCTGAGACTCCCGTCGCCCAGCCCGAGGCACCACCTCCGCCTGCGGACGCGCCGGAGCCTGTCGCTCCGCCCAGCGAGCCGCCACCAGCGGCACAGGCAGGGCAAGTGGTGGCGGCCGACAGCAACGCCGCCGCGTCGTTCCACATCGCCACCGGTGCAGGGAGCGGCTACGCAGGCGGCACGACCAGCGCGAGCGGCACCGGCGCCCAGGCCAACCACACCGGCCAGGTCGGCGTCGGCGACGGCAACGGGCTGAGCCATGCGCGGCCGCCCCAACTTCACTCGCGCAACTGGCCGTGCGGCTGGCCGAGCGAGGCCGAGGATCTCGACATCGACGAGACCTACGTCACCGTGCGCGCCAGCATCGCGGCCAATGGCGAGGTCACCGACGTCGAAGTCATCTCCGATCCCGGCCACGGCTTCGCAAAGCGCGCGTCGATGTGTGCGCGCTCCCGCGTGAGCTTCGACCCGGCACTCGACGCGGCTGGCAACAAGATCGCAGGCAAGACGCCGCCGCTGCGCATCAAGTTCGTGCGCGACGAAGAATAGGCTACAAGCCGAGCGTGCCCCTTCGCTCGGTGCGCTCTGCTTGGTTCGTTCGTCCCGCGCTCGCTAGGCGTGGGCCGCTCGTGCCGCGCAGCACGCTGTCGTTCCTGCTCGCGCTCGGTCTTTCTACCGGCTGCGCGCGGCGAGAGCCGGTCCAAAAGCCGCCACGGCACGAGCCTGACGCAGGCCACAGCGAGTCCGCAGCACGCACCGCGCCGGTCGATTCTGCCGTCGACGCCCTGCCCAGTGAGCGAGTCGCCGACGCGGGCGTCCCCCTCCCCGCACTGCACAAGGCGCAGCGCAAGCTGATGGGCACCATCTGGTCGGTCACCATCGCCGGCGGCGACGCCGATGCCGCGCACGCAGCTGCCGAGCGCGCACTGTCCGAGGTCGACCGTCTCGAGACGCTGCTCAGCGAGTGGCTGCCCGACAGCGACATCTCACGGGTCAACCACGCAGCAGGCGTCGCGCCAGTGGCCGTCGGGCCCGAGCTCCTCGAGTGCGTGCGCGTGAGCCTCGATGTCGCGCGCTGGAGTCAGGGTGCATTCGACATCTCGTGGGCGGGGCTGCGTGGGCTGTGGGACTTTGGTCCCGACTCCGCGCACGTGCCGCCCAGCCCGGCTGAACTGAAAGCCAAGCTGCCGCTCTGGAACTACCGCAACATCGTGCTCGACGCCGCGCACGGCACCGTCTTCCTCAAGAAGCGCGGCATGCAGATCGGCCTGGGCGGCGTAGCCAAGGGCTACGCACTCGATGCGGCAGGCGCCCTGCTGCAACAGGCAGGGTTCCCCAACTTCCTGATCTACGCGGGGGGCCAAGTGTTGGTGCACGGCAAGAAGGGCGACAGGTCGTGGCGCGTCGGCATCCAACACCCACGCGAACCGCGTCACTTCGCCTTCGTCGAGATCGAAGATGGCTCACTCGCCACCAGCGGCGACTACGAGCACACCTGGGTCCACGAGGGCCGCACGTACCACCACATCCTCGACCCCAAGACCGGCTATCCCAGCACGCGCACCAGCTCGGTCACGCTGATCGCGAGCACCGGCCTGTGGGCTGACGCCATCGACACGGCGGTGTTCATCATGGGCCCCGAGCGCGGGCTCAAGGCCCTGCGCGCGGCGCCGGGAGGCCCCTTCGAGGCGGCCGTGGTGGACCCGCGCATGCACCTCCACCTGTCCGACAACATGCGCGCGCGTCTGGTGATGACCGCCGACATCGAGCCCGACGGGCTGATCGGCCGCCCGATTGCGCCCCAAGATCGACCGCAGCCGGCGCACTGAACAGCGCTGGGTCTCTGCGCTCCGCGCTGCTAACCTCCGAACCGGATGTTCCGAATCATCGAGAGCCAACCCGGAAAGCCCCTGAGTGTTCGCGAATCGTGCGAGATCTCCGGGCCTCCCGAGGCAGGCTCCACGTGCTGGATCGACCTCACCGCGCCCACCGACGCCGACCTCGCGCTGCTGGGCAAGACGTTTGGCTTCCACCCGCTGGCGCTCGAAGACTGCGCACACGCCGACCAGCGCCCCAAGGCCGAAGAGTACGGCGAGTACCTGTTCATCGTGAACCAGGGCTTCGAGTGCCCCAACGCCGTGCTCAACGACATGCGCTGGTTCGAGCTGCACGTGTTCTTGGGCAAGAACTACCTCGTCAGCGTGCACGACAACCCCATCCCCGCCGTCGAGCAGCTGTGGAAGCGTGTCACCGGCGACGCTGCGCTCATGAAGAAGGGCGTCGACTTTTTGTACTACCTGATCTGCGATCGCATGGTCGACGACAACTTCCCGATCATCGACTACATCGCCGACGAGCTCGAGCAGATCGAAGATCAGGTGCTGGAGAACGCAGAGAAGAGCACGCTCAACCGCATCTTCGCGCTCAAGGGTCAGCTGGTGCTCATGCGCAAGATCCTCTCGCCACAGCGCGACGTGATGGCTGGTCTCTCGCGGCGCGGCGACGAAGAACGCATCAGCCAGCGAACGGCGTTCTACTTTCGCGACGTGCACGATCACCTGGCGCGCATCGTCGAGTCCATCGAAGGCAACCGCGACTTGCTCGGCAACGCGCTCGAAGCGTACATGTCCGCGCAGAGCCAGCGCACCAACGAGATCATGAAGGCGCTCGCCATCCTGAGCGCCGTGTTCATGCCGCTGACGTTCATCACCGGCTTCTTTGGCCAGAACTTCGAGCACCTGCCATTCGCCTCCGACGCGCTCATGTACACCATGATCGTGTCGTGCTTCTTGCTACCGGGCGTGCTGCTCTACTGGTTCAAGAAGCGTCACTGGTATTGACGCTCAAGGTACTGCGGGCTGCACAGGCTCGGTGGGCCACGGGTTTTTGTACTTGGGGTTCGTGATGAACTCTTGGTCGGTCAGACTCTGCAAGAACGCGATCACGTCGGCGCGCTCTTGATCGCTGAGCGTGAAGCCGATCAGCAGCGGGTCGGTGCGAAAGCTCTTCGCGCGGCCACCCTTGGCGTAGTGATCGAGCACGTCACTCAACGTGGCGATGCTGCCGTCGTGCATGTACGGCGCCGTCAGCGCGACGTTG
>JBEGTL010000080.1:0-20233 GCA_041179425.1 Pseudomonadota bacterium
TGCTCGAAGTGCCCCCGCTCCGACATCAGCGGCTCGTAGGTACGCGTATACCCGTACTGCCCGCCCGCGCCGCATGCGGTGAGCCCGCAACACGACAGAGCGACCAGAAAAGCGTATAGACGCACTGGTCGAAGCGCGCTGTCGGGCGCACGAGCAAAAACAAAACGTACCAGTTGCGCATGCATGGGAAGTAGGGCCGTCGACACGTCTGCCCTTGTACCATAGAGTGCGCGCGCCCTTTCTCATTCGCTTTGGTTCCCCGCGCGCTTTTCCCCGAGCTTTCGCTGCTGAGGAGTTCATGCCGTCTTCCGCCAGGTCAGGGTTGGCCTTCGATGAGCCGCTCATCTTCGAACGCGGCAGCCCGGGCCGCACCGGCGCCAGCCTGTCGCCATCCGATGTGCCCGACGTAGATGCCGAGAGCCTGCTCGGTGCCACCTATCGCAGCGAGCCCACACCTCTGCCCTCGGTCAGCGAGCCCGAGGCGTTCCGGCACTTCGTCCGGCTCAGCCAGCAGAACTTCGCCATCGATCTGGGCATGTACCCGCTGGGCTCATGCACCATGAAGTACAACCCCAAGGTCAACGAGTGGGCCGCGCGCCTGTCGGGCTTTGCGCGGCTGCACCCCTACGCGCCAGAGGGCCTCATGCAGGGGGCGCTCGAGCTCATGTACAGGCTCGAGCAGGGTCTGGCCGAGGTCTGTGGCATGGACCGGGTCTCGCTCCAGCCGGCCGCAGGCGCACAGGGCGAGCTGGCCGGGCTCATGATGATCCACGCCTACCACCGGGCACAGGGCAGGAACCCCAAAAAGGTGCTCATCCCCGAGACGGCGCACGGCACAAACCCTGCTTCGTGCTCTGCCAACGGCTTCACCGCGGTCTCGTTCCCGGCGCGCGACGACGGCGTGGTCGACGCTGCAGCACTCGTGCCCTTCATCGACGACGACGTCGCGGCGGTGATGATCACCAACCCGAACACGGTCGGCCTGTTCGAGAGCGAGCTCCCCAAGATCGCGGCGATGATCCACGAGAAGGGCGGCTTGGTCTACGGCGACGGCGCCAACCTCAACGCGCTCATGGGGCGCACGCGTCCCGGCGACCTCGGCATCGACGTCATGCAGTTCAACCTGCACAAGACGTTCACCACGCCGCACGGTGGTGGCGGTCCCGGCTGCGGACCGGTCGCGTACAAGTCCCTCCTCGAGCCGTACGCCCCCTCTCCCACCGTCGAGAAGCGCGCCGATGGCAGCTTCTACCTCGACTACGAGCGCGCCGCGAGCATCGGCCGCATGCGCACGTTCTACGGCAACTTCGGCATGATGGTGCGCGCCTACACGTACCTGCGCGAGATGGGCGCCGAGGGCCTCAAGCTGGCCACCGACTTGGCCGTGCTCAACGCCAACTACCTCCGCGTGCGGCTCGGTGAGCACTGGCACGTCGCGTACGATCGCTCGTGCATGCACGAGGTGGTGATCTCGGACAAACATCTCAAGCCGACCGGCGTCACCACGCTCGACGTCGCCAAGCGCCTGCTCGACTACGGCTTCCACCCGCCCACCGTGTACTTCCCGCTGGTGGTCAAGGGCGCGATGCTCATCGAGCCCACGGAGACCGAGACCAAGCAGACCTTGGACGAGTTCGTCGACGCACTCGCGGCCATCCGGCGTGAAGCACAAGAAGAGCCCGACCTCGTCAAGACAGCGCCTCACCTCACGCGCCTGCGTCGCCTCGATGAGACGCGCGCCGCGCGCAAGCCGGTACTGCGTTGGAACCCCAGCGTCTGAAGACTCACTACAAGCTCGGCTACATTGCCGGTCTCGATGGTGTCCGCGCCGTAGGCATGTTCTCGGTGTTGGTGGCGCACATGGGTTTGTTCCCTGGCGGCGTCATCGTGATGGACATCTTTTTTGTGCTGAGCGGCTTCCTCATCACGGGGCTCTTGCTCGCCGAGCACGACCGCAAGGGAAAGATCTCCATCCGCGACTTCTACGTGGGTCGCGCCTATCGTCTGCTCCCCGCATTTTTTGCGTACGTCGCGGTGGGCGCGGTGCTGGTGTTGGCTCTCAAGGGCCCCGAGCAGCGCCAGGAGTTCTTCGAGAACGCGCTGTCGTCGCTGCTCTACGTCAACAACTACTACTGCGTGGACCACGTGCCGTGCGGCGCATCGTGGTTCGGTCACACCTGGTCGCTGTCGCTCGAAGAGCAGTTCTACCTGCTCTGGCCGCCCGTGTTGATCTTGCTGTGGCGCCGCGAGAGCTGGCGCAAACACCTGACGCTGTACTTGATGGGCGGCGCGCTGCTTGTGCTGGTCTGGCGGCTGGTGCTCATCTGGTGGGGCGCGTCCACGATGCGGCTCTACTACGGGCTCGACACGCGCGCGGACTCGTTGTTGATCGGCTGTGCGCTGGGCATGTGGAAGCATCAAAAGTTCCGCCGGCGCGACGAGCCTGCGCCGCCCGTCGTCGATCTGCTGGTGAAGTTCACGCCTCTGGCGACGGCGGCGTTAGTCTATCTGTGCACGGTCGCGCCGGAGCTCGAGAAGGACATCACGTGGCTCGATCGCGGTGGCTTCACGGTGCTGGGGCTACTGTCGGCGGTGCTGGTGCTGGGCGCAGATCGAGCACCCAACAGCTTGCTGATTCGCGCGCTGAGCCTGCCCTGGGTGACGGCCTGCGGACGAGTGTCGTACGCGGTCTACCTCTGGCATTTCCCCGTGACGATGGTCGCAGGTCTGGCGCTGATGCAGCGGCTGGGCACAGTGGGCGGCGTTCTTGCGGCAACAGCCATCAGTCTGGTTCTTGCTTGGCTGTCTCTGGTGTTGGTCGAACGACCAGCGCAGAAGCTTCGCGCACGTCGTTTGCAGCGTCGTCGTGATCTTGCGGCGGCTGCGGCTGCTTCGGCTGCTTCGGCCGCTGATGGGTGATGGCAGGGAGTAGACTCTTGGTTGGGTTTTTCCTGTTCTTGTGGTTGGGTTGTGAGGGGCTGGTAGGGGCAGGCTTGTTGGCGCTACGCAGTGGGGTGCTCGTTCGGAACGAGCCGATGGGACCCCCACTGCGTAGCGCCAACAAGCCCTACCGCCACCAGCCCATCACAACCTCAAGAACAGGACAACCCAACCAGTCAACCAACAGAATTACCCGAAAGCCCGAGAGAGCTGCTCCATCCCACTACGACGCAACTCCGGAACCATCAGCTGCGGCAGCTCGTAACGCGGCAAAACAAACTGCGCGGCAATGCGCGCGAGACTCTCTACCTGCACGCGCTCTCGCAACGTCCGGCGCTTGCCAGCGCGCAGCAGGTTGAACGACAGATCTTCTTCCGGTGTCTCTTGAGCCGCGCGCTCTAGCCACGCGCTCTCGCTCGCGTCGAACAGCTGCTCGATCATCCCGTTGACAGCGATACCCACCACCGGCAACGACAGCTCCTTCGTCAGCGCTTCGTACAGCTCTACGCTCTCGCTCACTGGCATCTCTTCGGGCAGCGTCACTACGATCACGCCGGACCGTGTCGGGTCCGTGAACAGCTCCCAGGCTCGCTCCGCCTCGCGCCGCAACAGCCCTGGCGGCGCCACGTCGATCAACACGCGTGGCACCCGCAACATCTCGAGGCCGTGACCCGTGGCAGGAGAGTCGAGGATCACCATGTCGTAGCGCAGACGACCATCAGGCAGCGTCTCGTGCGCATGGAACTGCGCCTTGCCCAGCATCGACCAAGCCTCGATGCCCGGTGTCCCACGCAAGAAGGCCGCCACCAAACGGTTCTCGAAGATGGCGCGATACAGCGCACGCACCTTGAGCACCATCATCCCGTACTCCTCGAGCGCGACGTTGGGCACCATGTTTACGGCGTCGATGCCCGGCAGCACGCTCTGGTTGTAGGGCCCGATGGGCGACACCTCGAGGAACTGGCTGACCCGCTCCTTGGCGTTGCACATGGCGATCAGCACACGCTTGCCACGACGCGCCGCGGCGAGCGCGAGGGCGGTGCTGACGGTGGTCTTACCGACACCGCCTTTGCCAACCACGGTGACGAAGCGAAGGTCGAATAAGTCGGACATGCCGTAGCTGCTTAACCTCCGCGAGCCCCGCCGGCCAGGGGAAGCCGGTCACGGAACTAGTTGCCAAAACTACAGATCAGCGCGACCGGGGCTCGTTCGGAGCGCAGCTCGACCTCGATGAACACCGGGCGCGGCTGTGCCGAGTCGAGCAGACTAAAGGCGAGGCCCTCGAGCTCCACCGCCAGCGCCGGGGAGGCTCGATAGGCTCGTTCGAGCGGTCCTTCGATCAAGACGTGCACCTCGTGCGCGCTGACGGGCACGTGCCGCGCTCGGCCCGCATGGCGCAGCGACGCGCGGAAGACGTGCACGATGCCGCGCAGCATGTGCTCGGGCGTGCTGAACGAGCGCGACCAGCTGCGCAAGATGGGCGCGTAGAAGTTGCTGCCGGCCGGGTCGACGATTCGTTTGCGAACCAACGTACGCAGCTCATCGAGCCCGATCGTCTCGCCGATCACGTCGAGCAGAAGCACGAACGCCTCCACGTCCACCCAGTCGCGATGCGACACGCGGGCGAGCCACTCCGCGCTGTAAGGTCCGCGCTGCGCGAACCGCGCGCTCGTGTGCTGCCACAGATCGCGCTCGATCAAGCTCGCGCGATACGAAGCGACCACACCTCCGGCGATCAGCCCGAGCCGCGACTCGTGCGCAGCCTGGCCGTCACTCGGACGCTCGCGAACATCGGTCGCACGCGGCTCTCCGGCGCGCTCGCGAACATCGGCATCCCCCATCGACGACTCTCACCCCTCGGAGCCGAGCGTGACGCGGAAAACGAGCCTTGAGAAGCGCAGGAGCGCTTGCTGACGAAACGAAAAGCGCGAGACCACGAGCGCGCAAATCAGCTCAGATTAAAGGCAGAACCACACGAAATACATTGCTCCGCTCGCGCTCGACGGCGTGCAGGCCCGCACCCAGGCTTTGCGCTAGCAACGAGGCGGAGAACAGGCCCGCCACACGCCCGTAGCGCCCCTCCGAGCGACCCTTGATGGCGGTCTGGCCCTCGAGCGTAAACGCCAGCTCGTGCAGCTCCGGCGCGAGCGGCTTGCCCTTGTCCTCGACCTCGATCACGGCGTGGTCGTCCTCGCGCAGCACACGCAGCTTGACCAGCTGACGAGGTGCGTGTTGGTGACCGTTGGACACCAACAGCTCGAGCAAGCGCTCGAGGGCGTCGCCGCCGCGCACACGTAGGTCTGGCACAGGTGCCTCGACCTCGAGCTTGCCGTACTTCACGCGCGCCGACACGCGCGTGATCGTCGCGCGCAGGGACTCGACGCTATTGCCGAGCGGCGCCTTCTGGTTGCTCCAGCGCCCTATCCACGACAGCTGATCGAGCCCTTTTTGCAGGTCGTAGAGCGCCTGCTGCGCATCGTGGAGCGCATCGCGGACCTCGGCACGGTCGACGCTCTCATCGTCGAGCACCTCGTCGACGAAGCTGAGGTTGGCGCCCATGGTGGCCGCGGGATTGCGCAGATCGTGGACGATCAGGTTGATGAGCGCTTCGAGAGCGGCCGGTTTGATCTCGGGCATGTGTCCCCTCCCAGGCACGCAGCGAGAGACCGAAGCATACAGGCTCCCTTCAGCCCATCCATCACAGTTTCAAAACGAAACCAGATGGACCCGGCTCAGCGCAAGCGCCGCTTCGCTTTGCGCTCGAGCTCGGCGCGGGCAGCCTTGGCGCCGTACACGAAGCCGAGCGCGTACCCGATGAGCAGGATGCCGGGGATGTACAGGACGTGCGCAGCCGAAGGCACAGCGCCTCAGGCCTTGCGCGCGGCTTCGAGGGCGCGGCTGAGCCGCTCGAGCTCGAGCTGGTTTTTGGCCTGCAGCGAGCCGAGCCGCGCCACGTAGGCGACCAGCAACACCAAGATCACCGCGTAGGCACCGATGAACAGCGGGCCGCCCGGGACCTGCTCTTTGGACGCACCGTCGACCGCCTGAAACGCGGCCGAGCGGCTCTCAGCAGCGTCTTCTTGCGCGGCTTGTGCACTAGCAGTTTGTGCCTGTCCAACGAGCAACAACAGCAGCCACGCGGCGACCGCGGACCTCTTCAGAAACCTCATTGCTGTCCCTCCAAAAGACCCTGCTCGGCAGCGTCCAGCTCGAGACTCAAGACGCGCTGGCGCCCCTGCTCGATCCGCGCGCGTGCCCAGATCAGCAAGACCGAGAGCGCCGTCATCGCCGCACAGCCGATGAGCAGCGCGATGAGCATGTCGGGGTGCAGGCCGCCACCCTTCTTGGTGATGACGGTGGGGTGCTGCCCCCGCCACAGCTGCACGCTGTAGTGGATGATGGGCATGAGCGCCCCGCCGAGGATGCCGAGCCCGGCCGCAAAACGACGCTCGGCCTCACCCGTGGCGCCCAGGTTGCGTAACAACAAGTAGGCCACGTAGATCATGCCGATGAGCAGCGTGGTGGTGAGCCGCGGATCCCAGGTCCAGTAGGTGCCCCAGGCTTTGCGTCCCCAGAGTGGCCCCGTCACCAGCACGATCAGACAGAACACCGACCCCACCTCGGCGCCGCCCACCGCGATGGCCTCCCAAAAATCGCTGCGCTTGCCGAGGTACAGGGCGCTCCCGATCACGCACAGGCCAAAGCCCAGGTACATGGCGTAGGCGGCGGGCGCGTGGAAGTAGAAGATCTTCTGCACCACGCCCATCTGCAGCTCGACCGGCGCGACCACGAAGCCCCAGTACACCGTCAGCACCAAGAGCAGCGCGCTCAGCACGGCCAGCAACCTGAAGCCGACGGAGCCCTTGGAGGCCGCGCTCGCGGAGGTCTGAAGGGAGGTGGTGGGGGTGCTCGTTGCTTGGGTCATCGGGCTCCTCGGCGTGCACGGAACGTACTGCGAAGCTATCTCGGGCGGTAGTCCCTTGCGCAGAACGTACGAGTCATTGCCAATCAGCGCGGCCGCCCTCGCGCGTATCGAACACGTCGCCTCTTCCTTGCACGGCCGCAAGGTGGAGCAACGCGCGCTCGCCGATGCGGTGAGCGAGCTGAGCCGTGTGTACACACGCGAGCGCGGCCAGATGGACAAGCTCGACAAGCGCACCCTGCTCGCGCGCGCCGGTTTTTTCTGGCCGCGCGACCTGCCCAAGGTGTTTGGCCCACTCGACGAGCTGCGCACGGCGGGGATGGCCCCGAACAAACCCAGGCTGCGCGTGCTCGACGTGGGCGCCGGCCTCGGAGCCACCAGCTTTGGACTCTCGCGCTGGCTACGCCTACGCAAGCTGCCGGTCGAAGCACTCGAGGTCGTGGCACTCGAGCACAACGCCGCCGCGCTGCGTGTATTTCAAGCCTTCGTGCGCGCGTTCGCCGATCTGCCCGAAGAGTTCGTGCCCATCTCGCTCGAGGCCCGCGCCGAAGATCTACGCGCGCTCCGCAGCAACGAAAAGTTCGACCTCATCACCTTCGGCTTCGTCCTCAACGAGCTGTTCCTCGAGCTGCCGGACCTCGAACGCGCAGAGCGACGCGCGAGCATCCTCGTCGAAGCGAGCCAGCGCCTGGCACCGGGGGGCGCCATCGTGCTGCTCGAGCCCGCCCTCCGCGAGACCACGCGCGAGCTGATGCTGCTGCGCGACGTCCTCACCCGACGCGGTGCAGCGCCGTACGTCGTCGCTCCCTGCCTGCACGACCTCGGCTGTCCCATGCTGCCGTCCGAGCGAGACTGGTGTCATCAAGAGCTCGCGTACGCACTGCCGCCCGCGCTGGCCGAGGTCGCGCGCGCCGCCTCGCTCCGCTACGAGGGCCTCAGCTACGCGAGCCTGGTACTCGCCAATACACGGCGCCCCGCGCGGCCCTCCCACAGCTACCGCGTCGTCAGCGATCGCCTCGCGAGCAAGGGCAAGCTCGAGCTCTACGGCTGTAGCGACGACGCCCGCTACGCGCGCCTCACCCGCCTCGACAAGCACGCGAGCGACGCCAACGAAGCCTTCGAGAGCGCACGCCGTGGCGATCTGCTCACCGTCGAGCACGACGCGTCGCGCATCGCCGCCGATACCGGCGTCACGATCATCAAGCCCAACCAGTAGCTCCAAAGCACGCGTCGAGCGCCCTGGCTCCCCCTTTGACAGTGACGGATCGCGCCGCGGATCCCGCTCCAGGCGTGACTGTCACGAGCCGCGCAGCTTGCGCAGTCGCTCGCGCAGCTCGCGCTCGAAGCCCGCTTCTTTGGGCTCGTAGTAGCGGCGGTGCTGCAGCTCGTCGGGCAGGTAGGTCTCCCCTTTGACGAAGCCTCCCTGCTCATCGTGCGCGTAACGGTAGCCGCTCCCGTAGCCCCACTCCTTCATCGCCTTGGTGGGCGCGTTGCGCAGCTTCATCGGCACGGGCAGCGCCCCGTGTTTGTCGATGTCTTCTTTGGCGGCAGTCCACGACTTGTAGCTCGCGTTGGACTTGGGCGCGCAGGCCAGGTAGTGACAGCACTGCGCCAGGGCAAACATGGCCTCGGGCATGCCGAGGCGATGAAACGCCTGATCGGCCGCCATGGCCTGGGTGAGCGCGAGCGGGTCGGCCGTGCCGACGTCTTCGCTCGCAAAGATGATCATGCGGCGCAGCACGAACCGCGGGTCGTCCCCGGCCTCGAGCATGCGCATCATCCAGTAGATGGCGGCGTCGGGGTCCGAGCCCCGCATGGACTTGATGAACGCGCTGACCACGTTGTAGTGCTCTTCGCCGCTCTTGTCGTAGAGCAGCGTGCGCGCCGACAAGGCCTCCGTCGTATGCTCTGTGCTGAGTGTCGTCGCACCTTGATCGGCCGCATGTTTGGCGGCCAGCTCGAGCACGTCGAGTGCGCGCCTCGCGTCGCCTCCCGCGCCCTCGGCCAGCGCCAGCAGGGTGCCCTGGTCGGCCGCCAACGACATCAGCCCGAGCCCGCGTTCACTGTCGGAGAGCGCGCGCAAGAGCAGCTCGGCCAGGTCGTCCGGAGCCAGGCTCTCGAGTCGAAACACACGGGCGCGCGATAGCAGCGCGGCGTTGACCGCAAACGACGGGTTCTCGGTGGTGGCGCCGATCAGGGTAATGGTCCCGCGCTCGACGTGCGGCAGCAGTGCGTCTTGTTGGGCCTTGTTGAAGCGGTGGATCTCGTCGACGAAGACGGTGGTGCGCTTGCTGTAGACGCGCTTTTTTTCGGCGGCGGCCTTCAAGATCTCGCGCAGCTCGGGCACCCCGCCCAGCACCGCACTGAACGGCACGAACTCGGCGCGGGTCTCGTTGGCGACGACCTGCGCCAGGGTGGTCTTGCCGGTGCCGGGCGGGCCCCACAAGATCATCGACGGCACGCGGTCGTGCGCGATGGCCTCGTACAAGAGCTTGCCGGGCGCGATGAGGTGACGCTGACCGACGATCTCGTCGAGCGTGCGAGGACGCATGCGGTCAGCCAGCGGACCGCTTTGTGGTGACTTGCGCTCGGCGTGGTCGAACAGGTCCACGCTCGTGATGTAGCGCAGCGGGCGCGATCAAGCGCGCGCCGTGCCTCGCGCGCGCGCAAAAATGAGGATCAGGAGCCGCTGTGCTTGTCCTGGACGATCTCGCGCAGGTTCTCGAGCGTCTCGAACGGCAGGTTGCGAGCGTAACGACGCGCGGAGCGGTCGGGCACGTTGCCGCCGATGTCGACCTCCACTTGGTACAGCACGTTGGTCTTGCCAGGCGCGTCTTGCCAGATGCGAAAGAAGCCCTCGAGCCGCGGGATACGCACCACGCGGCGCGGCACGGGCATCGCAAACTCGGTGGTGTTGCGGAACCGAAAGGTCACCGCGGTGCGCTGTGGCGTGTAGCGGTACGCGATGTCGAGCAGCACATCGCGATCGTAGACGGGCCACGGTGCGTTGATGCGGTTGTAGAGGATGCCGTGCGTCTCGTCGTACTGCTTGACGATGCGCGACTCGTCGCAGTTGTACATCCAGTCGGTGTGATGAGCCGTGTCGAGCACGACCTTCATCACTTCATCGATGCTGGCGTGGATGGTGACGATGCCGCGAAAGCCGGGCAGATCTTGACCCGGGATGGCGAGGCTCCAGACCTTGATGCCCTCGTCGTCTTCGATCAGCTGCCAGTTGGGTGCGGCCGCGCGCACGGTGTGCACGGGGATCGCAGTAAGAAAAAGCGCGCACAGGCCGCATGCCGACATTACTTGAAGCCACTTGCTCCGACGCATAAGACCACCCTTACCGATCCATCGAGCAGGTATCAACAGAATGCGCGCGGATCACAACAGATCCTTACACGCTTATGTTGTTGCCTCGCACGCCGGAGAGCGCGCTTGAACTGCGAGCTGACACGAAGGTCAGAGGCCAGTCTGTGCCCATGTGTGGAAATAGAGCACGGCCGCAATGGTTTTGGCGTCACGGATCTGGTTCAGACGGATACGCTCGAGCACCTGATCGAGCGTGAGCAACACGACCTCGATGTGCTCGGTGGGGTCGAGCTTTTGTGAGGTCTGCAGCAGGCCGCGCGCGACGAACACAAACATGTGCTCGCTGCTCATGCCGGGCGACGGATAAAACGACAGCAGCGGCACGAGCTCGCTCGCGCGATAGCCGGTCTCTTCTTCGAGCTCCCGCGCCGCGCAGGACACGACGTCTTCGGGCTCTCCGTCTGGACCCAGCTCGCGCGTGCCGGCGCACAGCTCGAGCAGCGTGCTCTCGACCGCAAACCGCCGGTTGTGGATCATCACGATGCGCCCATCGTCGAGCACCGGCAGCAGCACCACCGAGCCCGGGTGCACCACCATCTCGCGCAGCTCCTTGCGACCGTCGCTGCGCGTGAGTACACGCTCTACGACCTTGACCCGGCGGCCCACGACCACTTGCTCGTCTGTCTGCTCGCTCATTTTGGGGAGCCTACCTTGACTCGGACCACGAGCTACCGCACGAGGCGGAACCGATGGCCGTGAAGCCCAAGTCGCCCCCTCCGCAGGCTGTGCTGACGCGCGTGCGTCATACGGTCAACTTCTACGAGACCGATGCGATGGGCATCGTTCACCACTCCAACTACGTACGCTTTCTCGAGCACGCACGCGTGCAGTTCCTGGCCGAGCACGATCGCCCCTACACCGAGTACGTCGCCGAGGGGCTCCACGTGCCCGTCACACGGGTCGCAGTGCAGTACAAGCGGCCCTGTCGGTTCGCCGACGAGATCGAGATCGCCTGCTGGCTGTCCTGGGCGCGTGAGGCGTCGCTCGGTTTTGCATACGAGCTGAGCGTGGCCGGACAGCTGGTGGCGACGGGCGAGACCGATCACGCGATCGTCAACCTCGACAACCGGCCGACCCGCATCCCTCAGCATATGCGCGTGCACCTCGAGCGCTGGCTCGGCAAAGTCCCAAGTGGGAACGCGGAGAGCCGATGAGCGACGTACGTGTAGACATGTGCCGGGTGATCGAGGAGCTCTACAGGCTCCAGCTCATCACCTCCACCGGAGGCAACGTCAGCGCGCGCAGCAGCGACGACCCCTCGCACGCCTTCATCACGCCCACTGCATCATTCAAGGGCCAGCTCTCGCCGGACGGTTTGGTGCAGGTCGATCTCGAAGGACGGTCGCTGCGGGCGGACCAGGCCAAGCCATCGAGTGAGCTGCCCATCCACCTCGCCATCCTGCGCGCTCGCCCCGACATCCAGGCCGTGGTGCACTGCCACGCACCCCGGGCGACCACGCTGGTCAATGCCGACCTCCCCTTCCTGCCCATCTCGACAGAGTCAGCATTCCTCGCCCACATCGGGCGCATCCCGTTCGTCGTCCCGGGCACCGACGCGTTGGCTGAGGCCATCGTCACCGCACTGGGCCAGGGCTGGGCAGTGCTCATGCAAAACCACGGGCTCATCGTGGCCGCGCGCTCGCTGCGCAGGGCCGCCGACATCACGCAGATTGTCGAGCGCACCAGCGACATCATCTTGGGCTGCTACGCGGTGGGTCGTCCCCCGCCGGTGCTACCGGCCGAGCTGGTCGCCGAGCTGAGCGCGAAGTCCGACCTGATGGCCTAGCGGGGGCCCCCCGGGTCCTCACGCGAAGCGAGTGCTTCCCCGATTTGGTCGCGTACCCGAGGGTGTGCTTCGACCTCGTCACAAGTCGGGTGAGCTCGGCTCAGAAACATATTTGCGTCAACGGTGGGCCGACTCGGTGGGGTCGCGGTACGTACCCGCGACGGCTGCATCCACAGCCGCATACCCCCCACCCGCACGTACCAATTTGGCGAGCCCACTCACGGTTACTGCGGCTTTTCGCGGCAGATTCGTGCATGATCCGCCGCGAGGCGAGCAGTTCTGAATGGCCATCGAGTTACGGCACCGCGCACGTACCGCCGAGCGGAGCGAGCCTATCGATCCCTCGCAGACCGGGCCCCGCACCCGGCTGCCCGAGTCGTCTTCAATCATCGAATCTGAGCGCCCCAACGCCGAGCGCCCCAGCGTCTTGCCCGAGCGCCACAGCTCGGTCCCCGCGCGTCGCGCTCGTGTGGCTCGCCCCAGCATGCGGCCCTCTGCGTTTGGCGTGCCGCGCACCAGTGCCGGCCCCGCTCGCGACAGCTCGCTGGGCAGCGGCGAGACGTCGCCTCGCGAAGACCCGCTCAACAAGTCCTCCAAGCTTCGCTCGCGCGACTCCGCCCCGCCGCAGACGTTGGTCGCTACACAGCCCGCAGACGACCTCCCGGTCAGCTCGCAGATCGTCGCCAAGCGGCCTAGCCACGAACCATCACGCGTGGGCGAACCGTCCGTCTCTGCGCGCACGTCCGAGGGCATGCTTCGACCCTCCGCACGCGCGGCCGCAGGCTCGCTTCGACCCGCCGTCAAGACCGACATCGAGGAGCTGCTGCCTATCTCTCAGGGCGTCAAGAGCCTGCCTCGCCCACCGCGTTTGCCCAGCTTCGAAGCGACCCAGCAGCCCGCACCCGCACCGCGTCGGTTTCCGTGGGCAAGTCTGGTCGTGTTTGCGGTCGTGCTCGCGGCGAGCCTGGCGCCGCTGTTCCACTATCGCGTCGAGAGCCATCAGAGCGAGCCCGCACGCTCGCTGCGCGCCGAGGCCAGCGCCGTGGTTCGGTCGGGCGCTCAACCCATCCTTCGCGCCGACGCTCAACCCATCCTTCGCGCCGACGCAAGAGGGGGCGCTTCGGCGCCGCTGCTGTCAGCCGTCAAACCGGCCAGCGAGCCGCTCACCGTGTCGACACCAACCGCTGCCGAGCGCGTCGAGCGCGCGTTTTGGGGTCAACCCAAACGTGTGCAGCAGGCGCTGCTAGCAGAGGGTGAGCGCGCTCTGCTGGCCAACGACGAGCGGCTCGCCGAGACGCTGTTCGCTCGCGCCCGCGACTTTGCAGGGGACGAGGCGCAGGGCGCGTACGGCTTGGCTCGGGTGCGCCTGGCACAGGGCGACCTCGAGGGGGCACAAGGGTGGATCGGACAGGCGATCAAGCAGTGGCCCCGGCGCGCCGAGTACCGCGCGCTGCACGCCGAGATCCTGCAGCGTTTTGGTCGCGGCGCGGAGGCTCAGCTCGAACGTGCGCTCGCGCGCTCACTGCCTCGTCCCTCGCCTGATTTTCCCGCCGAGACGCAGTCTCGATAGCGGCTCGAAACACGCGGGCTGTAGGTGCCTGGCCGGACCTGGTGCGAAGTGCGCCAGGCGAGGAGTGCCGGGTTGCCCACTATCGAGGACACGCAGACTGCGCTGAACATCGTCTGGACCATGATCGCCGCCTTCTTGGTGATGTTCATGCAGGCGGGCTTCACGCTGGTCGAGTGCGGTCTGACCCGCGCCAAAAACGTCGCCAACACCGCGGCGATGAACTTCATGGTCTACAGCATCGGCGTGCTCGGGTACTGGGCCATCGGCTTCGGCCTGCAGATGGGCGGCGCCGGCCCGCTGACCACGCTCGGAGGAGACGCGTCCCTCTCGCGTGAGTTCGTCGTGATGGTGGCCGAGCGCAGTCACGGCCTGTTCGGCTTGAAGGGCTTCTTTTTGCAGCCCGAGCTGTTCACCCCGGCGGTCGCCGCGATGTTCCTGTTCCAAGCGGTGTTCATGGGCACCGCGGCCACCATCCCCACGGGGGCTCTGGCCGAGCGCTGGAAGTTCGCGAGCTTCGTCCTGTTCAGCTTCGTGGTCTCCACCGTGATCTACCCCGTGTACGCCAACTGGGTGTGGGGCGGTGGCTGGCTCTCCGCGCTGGGCCGCAACTTTGGGTTCGGCCACGGCCACGTAGATTTTGCGGGCAGCTCGGTAGTCCACCTGACGGGTGGTGTGCTGGCCCTGGTCGGCGCGCAGGTGCTCGGCCCACGCATCGGCAAATTCGGCATCAACGGCAGCGTGCGCGCGATCCCCGGACACAGCGCCCCGATGCTGGTGCTCGGCACGTTCATCCTCGCATTCGGCTGGTTTGGCTTCAACGCGGGCTCGACGTTGTCGGGCATGGACGGCCGGCTCGCCGTGGTCGCCGTCAACACGATGCTGTCGTGCGCGGCAGGTGCCTTCGCCGCGTGCCTCTACACCTGGGCGCGCTTCGGCAAGCCCGACCTGAGCATGATGTGCAACGGTCTGTTGGCGGGCGCCGTCGCCATCACCGCACCGTGCGCGTTCGTCAGCAGCTTCTCGGCCATCGTCATCGGCGCCATCGGCGGTGTGCTGGTGGTCGCGGCCTCCCTCTACATCGAGCACGAGCTGCGCATCGACGATCCGGTCGGCGCCATCTCGGTGCACGGCGTCAACGGCGCGTGGGGCGCGCTCGCGCTCGGGCTGTTCGCAGACGGCACGTACGGCGATGGCATGAACGGCGTCTACGGCCCCGTTCGCGGGCTGTTTTACGGCGACGCAGGGCAGCTGGTCTCCGAGCTCATCGGCATCGCGTCCAACGTGCTGTGGGTCGGCTTCCTGGCGCTCGCAACGCTGTCCATTCTCGAGCGTCTGGTGGGCAACCGCGTGTCGGTCGCCGACGAACAACGTGGCCTCGATGTCGCCGAGCTGGGACTCGAGGGCTATCCGCCCCAAGACGAGCTCGACCCCTACACGGTCCCCCGGCCACGCGAGTCGCTGCCTCCCCCCATGTTGCCGATCAGGGTCAATGCACAGAGCGGGCACTGACGCACCGAGTCGTAGCCGGCAGGCGCAAGAAGTGGTGGCCGAGCTCACGCGCGAAACTGAGGCGAAACGCCGAGACCTGCAGACCTGCCGAAAGGCCGGAAATTACTTACTCACAAGAAACTCCCAAGAAACATCACACGGGTAGCTTCGCCGTCACGTGGAGGTCGTTCGATGAAGATAGACAGTGCCGATACTGCATGGATGCTCGTCTCATGTGCCCTGGTTCTCTTGATGACACCGGGTCTGGCCTTGTTCTACGGCGGTATGGTTCATAGCAAGAACGTACTGTCTACGTTCATGCACAGCTTTGTGGCGATGGGCATCCTGACCATCCAGTGGGTGGCCTTCGGCTACTCGCTCGCATTCGGCACGTCGCATGGAGGCATCATCGGCGGCCTCGACCTCGCCTTCCTCAGCGGCGTCGGCCTCGGGCCGGTCTCCGAAGGCGTCAAGATCCCGCAGCTGTTGTTCATGGCGTTCCAGATGATGTTCGCCATCATCACCCCCGCGCTGATCTCCGGTGCCTTCGCCGAGCGCCTCAAGTTCTCGACGTACATCGTCTTCTCGCTGCTCTGGGCGACCTTGGTCTACGACCCGGTCTGCCACTGGGTGTGGAACGCGGACGGCTGGCTGCTCAAGCGCGGCGCGCTCGACTTCGCGGGCGGCACCGTGGTTCACATGACGGCCGGCTTCAGCGCCCTCGTGTTCGCCATCGTCATCGGCAAGCGCAAGCGTCCGGCACCCCCGCACAACCTGACCATGACGCTGCTCGGCGCAGGTCTCCTGTGGTTTGGTTGGTTCGGCTTCAACGCCGGCAGCGCGCTCGCCTCGGGCGGCCTCGCGACCCTGGCGCTCGTCAACACGCACATCGCGGCCGCCGTCGGCGCCGTGGCGTGGGCGGTCGTCGAGTATCTCAAGCAGGGCAAGGCCACCGCACTCGGCATCGCGTCGGGTCTGGTCGCCGGCCTGGTCGGCATCACGCCGGCAGCTGGCTTCGTCAGCCCCATGAGCGCGGCCATCATCGGCGCCGCCGCCGGTGTCGTCTGCTTCGGCGGCGTCATGCTCAAGAGCAAGCTCGGCTACGACGACGCCCTCGACGCATTCGGCGTCCACGGCATCGGCGGTCTGCTTGGCGCGCTCCTCACCGGCGTGCTCGCCTCGGCCGGCTGGAACTCGGCCGTCACGAAGATGGGCGCCGAGCTCGTCATCGAGCAGGCCATCGGCGCGGGTGCCACCGCGGTCTACTCCATCGCGGTCACCTTCGTGCTGCTCAAGGTACTCGATGCGACCATGGGTCTGCGCGTCGAAGAAGACGTCGAGCGTGAGGGTCTCGACATCAACCTGCACGGCGAGCAGGGCTACATCATCGGTGGCGAAGGCTCGATGGTTGCGTCCGACGAGCCGGGCGGCCACGGCCACACGGTGGCGCACGCCGCGCCCGCCGTCAGCACCTGAGCGCTCGCAGCTAGCCCACTCCACCAAGCCCGGACCGAAAGGTTCGGGCTTTTTGCGTTGAATCGGACGCACGCAGGCCCCGAAACAGCGACGTATGGGTCGCGTTCGGCGCCTCGCGGCCCAGGCGCCGCTGTTTCACCGGGCGGCGTCACAGCCCAAGACCTTGTCGCGGGGATCGACCCGAGCGATACATGACGCCTCGTGGTGGTCGTCGTTGCCGAGAAGCCCTCCGTGGCTCGTGACATCGCGCGTGTGCTCGGCGCTCGCGAGCGCGGCGATGGGGCCCTGCGCGGCAACGGCTACGTCGTGACCTGGGCCATCGGGCACTTGGTGGCGCTGGCGCAGCCCGACCAGGTCGACCCACGCTGGAAGAGCTGGCGCTTCGACACGCTGCCCATGCTGCCCGCGGCCTGGCCGCTCACCGTCATCGAGCAGACGCGCTCACAGTTCGAGATCGTGCGCCGCTTGCTGCGCGATCGCGACACCAGCGAGGTCGTGTGCGCCACCGATGCAGGGCGCGAGGGCGAGCTCATCTTCAGCTACATCGCCGAGCTTGCCGGCGTGACCAAGCCCATCAAGCGGCTGTGGGTCTCTTCCCTCACCGACGAGGCGATCCGTGAGGGTTTCCGCCGGCTCAAAGACGGCGCGGCGTACGCCCCCTTGGCCGCCGCTGCCCGCGGACGTAGCCGCGCCGACTGGCTGGTCGGCATGAACCTGTCGCGCGCCTACACGCTGGTCACGCAGCACGAGCGAGAGCGCGGCGTGCTCAGCGTGGGTCGCGTGCAGACGCCCACGCTGGCCATCATCGTCGAGCGAGACCGCGCCATCGAGGCCTTCGTGCCCGAGCCGTACCTCGAGGTGGCCATCCAGTGTGCACCTGCGCCGGCAGCGAGCGAGGCCACCGCCAGCGAGCCGCCCTCCTCCGCACCCAGCTTCGAGGCGCGCTACGTGCGCACCCACGAGCAGACCGAGCCCGAGCGACTCGACCCCGTGTTGCCCGAGGCGCCCGCGATTCGCGACCGGGCCCTCTCGGGCACCGCCCGCGTTCGTTCAGTCGAGCGCGAAGAGAAGCGGGGGCGCCCACCTCTGCTCTACGACCTCACCGAGCTGCAGCGCCACGCCAGCCGTCTGTACGGCTTCTCGGCCAGTCGCACGCTCGAGCTGGCCCAGCGGCTGTACGAGCAAGACAAGCTGATCAGCTATCCGCGTACCGACAGTCGTCACCTTACGAACGACATCGTCCCCACGCTGCCGGCCATCTTGGATGGGGTCGCGGGTCCGTATCGCGAGCTCGTCGAGCCCGGCAGCCTCCAGCGTGCCATCCCCAGACGTTTTGTCGACGACGGCCAGGTGCGCGATCACCACGCCATCCTGCCCACCGGCAAGCCCAGTCGGCTCGCGCCCGGGAGCGACGAGTTCAAGCTGTACGACTTGATCGTGCGCAGACTGCTGGCCGCCTACCAGAGCGACTACGTGTGGGCCGTGACCACGGTGCGCATCGAGATCGACAACGCCGGCGACGCTCCCGCGGTGGCCGAGGGAGCGCCCACCTCGACGATCGATCGATACCTCGCGGTCGGGACCATGGTGCTCGAGCTCGGCCACCGGCGGCTCGACGTCAAGACGCGACGGCAGAGTGCCAGCAGCGACGAACCCACGCTGCCGGCTCTGCGCGCCGACCAGCCGCTCTCGGTGCTCGCGGCGCGCATCGACGAGAAGCGCACGCGTCCGCCCCCGCACTACAACGAAGCCAGCCTCCTCACGGCGATGGAGACCGCCGGTCGCGCGCTCGACGACAAGGAGCTGTCCGACGCCATGCGCGAGCGCGGCCTCGGCACGCCTGCCACCCGCGCCGCCATCATCGAGACCTTGATCGCGCGCGGCTTCTTGGTCCGCGTCGAAAAGACGCTGCGCAGCACCGCAGCCGGAGGCGCGCTCATCGACGCGGTCCACCCGTTGGTCAAGAGCGCGGCCATGACGGGCGAGTGGGAGCACAAGCTGCGCGAGATCGAGCGCGGACGCGGCGACCTCGACACGTTCATGGCGGGCATCGAGGCGTTCGTGCGCGAGGTCATCGGCAGCCTGGGCGGTGGCGGTCCCCAAGGGCCCGAGCGCGGCACCTCCCCGCCCGCACCCAGCGCACCCAGCGCATTCAGCGCCCCTTCGTACAATCGCACGGAGTCCTTGTTTCCTGAGCCTGCGGTCACTCGCTCGGGTAGCGCACCGCTCACGCGGGCACCCCGCGCGCCCAGCACCGATCTCGATGCCACGCTGCAGACACACTTTGGCTTCGCGCAGTTTCGCCCGCACCAGCGCGAGGTGTGCGAGCAGATCGTGGCGGGTCGCAACGTGCTGCTAGTGATGCCCACCGGCGCCGGTAAGTCACTGTGTTACCAGCTCCCAGGCATCGCGCGTGGGGGCACGACCCTGGTGGTGAGCCCCCTCATCGCACTGATCGACGATCAAGCGACCAAGCTGTGTGCACAGGGCCTGGTGGCCGAGCGCATCCACTCCGGGCTCGGCCGCGAGGCGGCGCGCGAGACGTGTCGGCGCTACCTGCGCGGCGAGCTCGACTTTTTGTTCATCGCGCCGGAGCGGCTGCGTGTACCCGGCTTCACCGACTTGCTCGAGCGTAGGCCTCCCACGCTGATCGCGATCGACGAGGCGCACTGCATCTCGCAGTGGGGCCACGACTTCCGGCCCGACTACCGCATGCTACGCGAGCGCCTGCCGCGCAAGGGCGCAGGTCCCATCGTCGCGCTGACAGCGACGGCCACGGCAGCGGTGCAGCGCGACATCGTCGAGCAGCTGGCGATCCCCGACGCGGTCTGCTCCATCCATGGTTTTCGCCGAGAAAACCTGGGCATTCACGTAGTCGAGGCGCCGCCTCGCGAGCGGCTGTCGTTGGCGCGCACGGTGCTCGAGCAGCCGGGTCGCACGCCCGCCATCCTGTACGCTCCCACGCGCAGCTTGGCCGACGAGACGGCCGGCTCGCTCAACAAAGGTTTTCGCGCGGCCTCGTATCACGCAGGCATGGACGCCGGCTCACGCGAGCGCGTGCAGAGCGCGTTTTTGGCAGGTCAGCTCGACGTGGTGGTGGCCACCATCGCGTTTGGCATGGGCGTCGACAAAGCCGACGTGCGCACGGTGGTGCACCTGTCGAGCCCGGGCAGCGTGGAGGCGTACTATCAAGAGATCGGGAGGGCCGGCCGCGACGGCAAGCCCTCGCTCGCCCTCATGCTCTGCTCGTACGCCGACCGGCGTACGCACGAGTTCTTTTTTGAGCGCGACTACCCGCACGCCAGCGAGCTCGAGCGCGTGTACGATCGCATCGGCAGCGAGCCCAAGTTCAAAGGCTCGCTCGCGCGCGAGCTCAAGCTCGAAGACCAGGCGCTCGACGCCATCCTCGACAAGCTGTGGATCCACGGCGGCGCACGCATCGACTACGAAGACAAGGTCGAGCAAGGCAGCACCGACTTCCGGCGCACGTACCCCAAGCACCGCGCCAGCAAGGCCGCGCAGCTCGCGCACATGGCGCGTTACCTGCACCCGCAAGACTGCCGAATGCTCGCGCTGATCGCCCACTTCGGCGACACCGGCGACTCGGGCGCGCGCTGCGGCAGCTGCGACCGTTGCCGCCCGGGTCGCCCCATCCTCGAGGTCGAAGGCACCGTGC
>JBEGTL010000081.1:0-20123 GCA_041179425.1 Pseudomonadota bacterium
AGACAAATGCGGCGACTCGTCGGCGGTGTGCGTCGGGTGTCCCGAGCAGCGCGCGCGCCTGCGTGCCGCGCCGCAAAAACAGGTGCAGGTCGTGCTCGTAGGTGACGCCGATGCCGCCGTGCATCTGAACGCAGTCTTGCAGGAGCTCGACACCGACCTCGCCGATGTAGGCCTTGGCAGCGCTCACCAGCTCGCCCGCGTCGGGGCTCGCTTCGGCGACCGCGCGTGCCGCGTCGTCGCTGATCGCGTGACTCGCCTGCAGCCAAGTCGCCATCAACGCAAAGCGGTGTTTGAGCGCTTGATAAGATGCGAGCGGACGACCGAACGAGTAACGATCGAAGGCCCACTCGACCGTCATCTCGAAGGCCCGCTGAATGGCCCCGACCGCCTCGGCGTTGAGGATGACCAGGGCCTGCTGCAGCTGCCGCTCGACGTCGTCGTCGGCTTTGCCGACTTTGCCTAGCAGCGCCGTCGCCGGCACGCGGACGTTGTCGAACTTGACGACTGAAAACCGCCTCGTCAGGTCGACGCTGCGCATCGGCGTGATGGAGACACCTTTGGCCGTGGCGGGTACGACCACCTGCGTGAGTCCGTCGCCCGTGCGACCTGTGACCAGGAAGATGTTTGCCTGGTCCGCGGACTCGACCGGACGCTTGACGCCGTTGAGCACCAGCTCGTCGCCGTGCACCGCGATGGTAAAGGTAAGGTCTTCGACGCCGTCGTGCGGCGCAGCCTCGGAGAAGCACCAGGTGCCGATCGACGAACCGTCGAGCAGGCCGGCGATGAGGTCGGGATGGGCCCCGCCCGCGCTCAGTGCACCGGCCACCACATTGCTGGACACGAGCGGACCGGGCGCAGCACGTCGGCCAAACTCGTAGGCGACCAGTGTCAGGTCAATGAGTCCGCTGCTCGACACTGCGACGCCGCCGTCGCTCTCGGCGACGAGCAGCGAGGTCCAGCCCAGCTCGGCGCCCCGACGCCAGTAGTCTTTACCGAATCCCGCGGGGTCGTCGCGCAGCCGGCGCAGCTCCGTGACCGGTGCGTTGCCATCCAAGAACCTCGCGGTCGTCCTCTGAAAGAACTCCTGTTCCGAGCTCAACTCCAACAGCATGCAGACTCCTGTGTCGAGATGGCGAAGCACGTGCACACGACGCTCGCGCACAGCTCGAAAAAACGTAGACGCACGCAGGGATGCGTGCGAGCAAAACTTGATGGGGGGCGCTCGCGCTGCTCGATTGGAGACAGCGGGCTCAGTTGGAGTAGCGACCGCCGTTGACGCTCAGGGTGTGACCCGTGATGTAGTCAGCATCGTCCGACGCCAAGAACGTGCATGCCGCCGCGATGTTCTCTGGGCGACCGGCGCGCCCCATCGGTGAGCGCGCTGCCACTGTCTCGACCGGCACACCGAGGCCGGCAATGCCCTCGTTCCGCAGCATCGGCGTGTCGACGAAGCCCGGCGGCACGTTGTTGACCGTGATGCCCTTCTGCGCGAGCTCTTGGGCCAGCGACTTGGTGAAGGCGATCACACCACCCTTGGACGCAGCGTACGCCGTCATGCGCGCGGAGCCCGTCTGCGCACTCGAGGAGGAGATGTTGATGACGCGGCCCCACTTGGCCGCGAGCATGTCCGGCAGGACGGCCTGCGTGACCACCAGCATGCTCTTGAGGTTGATGGTCATCACACGATCCCAGTCTGCCTCGGTGGTCTCCATGAAGGGGCGGAAGTCGGTGATGCCGGCGTTGTTGGCCAGGATCTGCACAGGGCCGAACTCGGCGTGGAAGCGCTCGACCGCGGCATCGACTTGGGCACGATTGGAGACGTCGACGCGGCTGGCGATGACCTTGCCGCCAGTGGCCACGAGGTCGGCCGCGGCGCGCTGCGCGGCCTCTTCGTTGATGTCCCAAATGGCCACCTTGGAGCCCTCGCGCGCAAAGCGCACGGCCGTGGCAAGGCCGATGCCGGAGGCCGCACCCGTGACGATTACAGTCTTTCCATTCAGGGACATACGCTCATGCCTCGATAAGTAGCCGTCTGAACCGCGTGGCTGGCACGCGCCCTCGGGCACGCGCGCGGAGAAGGACTCGTTTGCCAATAGACCACAGCCGGCGCCACGTCGAACGCCTTACTCCACGACACGCCGAAGCTAAGGTCCCACGCGGTCCAAGTCAACACTGTTGTTGATTAGCGAGGCGTACGCACGCACAGCTCGACCTCTGCCGTCGCGGTGGCTAGCGTCGTCCCGAGCTGGCTCGTCATCTTGAGGTCGACCTGCACCACGTGGCGACCTTGGCCGTCGACCAGCTTGTCGCTGACCTTTGCATTCAACAAAGTGATATCGCCGGTGTGTCCGTCACGGTGGTTCGCTCAAGTAAGGTCGGCAGGTCGCGCGCGCAGGAGCCGAGCAAACACGTCGGTGCGCAACGCTCAGCGCAGAACCTGCGCACGACGACGCGCGGTCTGTCTTGACGGAAGTGGACAACCACGTGCTTCGTTACGGCCGCGGCGAGCTCGGCGGCTGGGGGGCCGAACAACGAGGGCTCGTTTTAGGAGCGGACGGGCTACGCCTTGGTCGCGCGCGGCTTCTTGCTCGCGCTCGGCGGCTTGCTCGCACGCGGCACTTTGACCGTAGTCGGTGGCTTGCTCGCGCGCGGCTCCTTGCTCGCGCGGGGCTCCTTGCTCGCGCGCGCCGGCTTGTTGATCAGGGCGTCGAGCTCGCGGTACTTCTCCGGCTTGAGCGTGCCGTGGAGCGTCAGCCGCAGGATCTCGCGGGTGTAACGCTTCATCATTTGCTGGCGCTCCTTGGCGGTTCGGGCGTGCGACCGAACCCAAACCGGCCAGATGAATGCGCCTGAGATGAGCAAGACCGACAGCACCTCGACATCGATGCCGGGCTGCGCCAGCGCCGTCTTTGCAAACTTCTTGAAGGTCGACTCGTAGTGCCGCCAGAACGGATCGTTGGCGGGCAGCTTGGAGCTCAGCACCTCGAACAACCAGATGCGACCGAGCTCAGGATTTTCCATCGCGAACGCGGCGAGGTTCTCGTTCACGGCCTCCACGTCGGTCGCGTCGACTGCCTGGTCGCGCTGATCGCGGTCGAGCGCCGGGTCGCCAAAGACCGCGTGATAGAGCTTGTCGCTCACCAACGAGGCGGTGGCCTCGATCAGCTGTTCGCGGGTCTGGAAGTGCTGGTATGCCGTCCCGCGGTTGACGCCCGCGCGGCGTGCCACCTGGACGACACTGACCCCTTCTTTGCCATCCTGCGCCAGCACCTCGCGCGCCGCCTCCAAGATAGCTTCGCGCGTGCGCTCGGGGTCACGTTTCCTGCGGGTGCGTTTTTCGGTCATATCTCAAGCGGTTTCATACCAGACCTCGAGCGGACGGGCCCATCAACCTGCAGGCACAGGCGCGCCGGTCGCCCGGATGCGGCCCGTCACCTCGCCCAACCATTGGCCGCGCGGTGCACACACATCTCCCTTGAGCTGAGAGTGGGCGCGAGGAGACTCGTGAAGGCGCCCGAAGCCAAGAGCTTGGCCCAGGGGTCAAAACGCGGTTGCCGCGCGCGAGCGACCGATGTTGCGGCTGTCGAGGGGAACATGAGCAACGAACGCTACAAGGGTCGTGTCGTCGTCGTCACCGGTGCGGGAGGGGGCCTCGGGCGCGCACTCGCACTCGGCTTCGCGCGGGAGGGCGCACAGCTCGTCCTCACCGACGTCGACCCAGAGCTGATGGACGAGACCCACGCGCTCGTCACCGCACAAGGCGCTCTGAGCTCGACCCACAAGCTCGACCTGGCCAACGAAGCGGCCATCGAGCAGTTTGGTGCGGAGCTGTGCGCGGCGCATCCGCGCATCGACGTCCTGTACAACAATGCAGGGCTTGCCTACGGTGAAGTCGCCTACGCATTCGAGGCTCTGAGTCTCGCCAAGTGGCAGCTCTTTCTCACCATCAACACGATAGCGCCCCTGCTCGTGGCACGCGCGCTGCGTCCGTCGCTCGCCCGCGCAACAGGCGTGATCCTCAACCAGTCTTCGCTGGCCAGCTACATGCCGGCCACTGCGTACGGCGTGACCAAGGCGGCGCTCAACGCGATGACCTACGGGATGGCGACCACCTTCGGTGCAGACGGCATCCGCGTCAACGCCATTGCACCCGGCATCATGGAGACGCCGGCCAACAAGGCGGGGCTCTCTCCCGAGACCTACGCCCGCGTAGAGAGCATGCAGCTCTTGGCGCTGCACGGCGTGCCCGACGACATCGTGCGCCTCGCGCTGTTCCTCGCCTCGGATGATGCACGCTTCATCACCAATGAGGTCGTCCACTGCGATGCGGGCAACCGCATGCGCGGCTTCCGTGTCTAGCCGTAGTTTTGTGCGCAGGCGTCGTTCCGCAGCGCCGTCATCCATAATATACAGCACTGTTGACTACGATTGAGGCGGCGGTGTAGCGTCCCCGAAGCACTCAGGAAGCGACGGGTCACGGCCCCATGGCCGCGGACCTCCCTCTGTACGCGCACCCCCGTGCCAGAGCAGACGGCGACGAGTGGGTGCCGACGCGCGGCAAGACGACTCTGCGAGGAGACACAACAGGATGTCACTGCAAAACGGACGCTACACGGCCAGCAAGGCACCCCACGTGGCCAACGGCTGGAGCCTCGAACCGCTCACCCCGCCTAGCCGCCTCTACGGCGCCAACGGTCTGCGTACGGGGCCCGACGGGCGCATCTACGTGGCACAGGTCGCCGGCAGCCAGATCAGCGCGCTCGACGTGGCGACCGGCGCGATCGAGACCATCACCGCGATGGGAAGCGATGTCGGCGCGCCCGACGACACGGCGTTCGACGCCCAGGGCAACCTGTACATCACGGAGTACTACGACGGTCGCGTCAGCGTGCGCGAGACCAGCGGCAAGACGCGTGTGCTGCGCGACGACGTTCCGGGCGCCAACGGCATCACGGTCCACAAAGATCGACTCTTCGTCGACGAGTGTCGACCCTGGTTTTCCAGGCAACGTGCGCGGCTTGGCCGCAGCCGGAGGGGGCGCACTGATCGTCACCACCGCCAACGGTCAGGTCTCGCGTTATCAGCCAGCCAAGAGTGAGAGCGAGGTCTTGGCCGACGGCCTCGACCAGATCTACGGCGTCGCCATCGCACCGAGCGGCGCCATCGTGGTCGCAGAGCTCGGCGGTGGCCGCGTGCTCTCCATCAAGTCGGGCAACGTCGAGGTGCTCGCTTCGGGTCTGCGCAGCCCGGTGGGTGTCGCCGTCGGCGGCGATGGCGCGGTCTACATCTCCGAGCAGGGAGCGGGACGCGTCGTCAAGCTCAACGGGTCCGGTGTGGAGAGCGTGCTCGACGGTCTCCAGCAGCCGCAAGGCGTGCTCGTCCACGACGGACAGCTGTACGTCGTCGATGCAGGCGCAAAGACTTTGACCAGCCTCGACCTCAAGACCAAGGCACGCAGCATCGTCGCGAGCGCCCTGCCCGTCGGCGCGCCCGCCGGAGTGACCCCCAAGCCACTGCGCGGCATCGCGCCGTTTTCGGGCCCGCAAGGCCAGTTTGCCGGCATCACGGTCGGAGCAGACGGCACCCTCTACGTCTCGGGCGATGCCGACGGCAGCGTGCTGGCATTGCGTCGAGCGCGCGCGTAACACCAGCTCCGCCCACCTCCTGACCGTCCACTCTGCGAAGTAAGGTTGAACGTCGCCATGGAACAGAACGCACTGAACCTCGCCGGTCGCATCGTGATCGTGGCGGGCGCGGCCGGCGGCGGGATCGGGACCACCGTCACGCACATGGTCGCTCGCAGAGGGGCAACCGTCATCGCGGTGAGCCGCTCTCAGGCAAACCTCGACACCCACATCACGCCCCTCGTCCAAGAGGGGCTATCCGTCATTCCGGTCGCGGCCGACGTCTCCACCGACGAAGGCGTGACCAAGGCATTGGAGCAAGCAAAACGCGCCAAGGGTCAGCTGTACGGACTCGTCAACGTCGCGGGCGGTGCGGTCCCGTCGACCTGGATGCCGTCCACGCGCGTGACGCGAGCCGACTTTAGGACGCTGTTCTCGCAGAACCTCGAGACGATGTTTTTTATGAGTCAGGCCGTCGCGGCCGAGCTCAAGACGCGTGGACTACCCGGCTCCATCGTCTCCATCTCGTCCATCAGCGGGATGAACACGGCGCCGTTTCACGTCGCTTACGGCGCGGCAAAGTCCTCCGTGGTCGCGGTCACACGCACCATGGCGGTCGAGCTCGCGCTGGACAACATTCGGTTCAACGTGGTCGCGCCAGGAGTCACCGCGACGCCGGCTTCGCGTTTGTACATCGACGACGACGCGGAGCGTGACCAAAAAGCCATCGCCATGGGACGGCGTGGTCGCCCCGAAGAGCAGGCCGGCGCGATCCTGTTCTTACTGTCCGACCTGTCGAGCTACATCACGGGCCAGACCATCCTCGTCGACGGCGGCCTCAACCTCAAGTGGACCCATCTCGGGGCTGACAACACGTCTCTCTTTCTCAAAGACGAGAATTTCCGAGCGACGATCAAGCGCTGAGTTGCGCGCCGACCCGAGACCGGTGTGGAGAGTGTCATGAGCAAACCCAGCGAGAGCACGAGAGTCGAAGAGACCAAAGTGGTCGAAGAGCTGTCCGAACCGATGACCATCGGCGCCGAGGCGTACATCTCCGAGGAGTACGCCCGCGCCGAGCGCGACAAGCTGTGGGCCAAGGTTTGGCAGCAGGTCGGCCGCGTCGAGGAGATCCCCGAGGTCGGCGACTTCATCACCTACGACATCCTCGACGACTCCATCATCGTCGTGCGTTCCGCTCCCGACCAGCTGCGCGCGTTCTACAACGTCTGCGCGCACCGCGGCCGACGTCTGGTCGACTGCCCCGAGGGGAAAAAAAACGCCTGCGGCCAGACCCACAAAGCCTTCGTTTGCGGCTTTCACGGCTGGGCGTTCGACCTGGAAGGCGAGTGCGCACACGTCCCTGACAAGGCCAACTGGCAGGGCTCGTTGACGCGCGAAAACACACGTTTGTCCGGCGTCGAGGTCGACACCTGGGGCGGCTGGATCTGGATCAACATGGATCCTGACTGTGTTCCGCTACGCGAGTACCTCGAGCCCGCGGCCAGCATGCTCGACCCGTTCGAGCTCCAAAACCAGCGCTACCGCTGGCGCCGCTGGCTCATCTTCGACTGCAACTGGAAGGTCGCGCTCGAGGCATTCAACGAGATCTACCAAACGGCGTCAAACAGGCCTGAGCTCCAAGTGCCGACGAGCGGCGTGCGCTGGCCTGACAGGCCGCCCCCGCTCGGCACAAAGCGACCAGACTGGTACACGTCAACGGTGGAAGAAGACCCTTGGCGAGGGCCCTCCGACCGCTGTTTTTTAGGGGCGATGCGGGTCTAAACCCAGATCTTGGCGAGCGCGGGGCATTGACCACGACCTCCGCCGTGTGATACGCACGAGCTCAATACTAATCATCACTGTTGTTGATTATATGCGGATGAGTCGAGGCGGATCGGATATGACTTGCGAGCCAACACTGACCCCCACCGATATCGACATCCCTGCGCTGAGGGAGAAGTATCGGCTGGAGCGCGACAAACGACTCTCTCCTGAGGGTCAACAGCAGTACCTCAAGACCGAGGGCGACTTCGCCGACCAGTACGAGGTCGACCCCCACGCTCCGGTCGTGCCTCGAGAAGCCATCTCCGAAGACCTCGACGTCGCCATCCTGGGCGCCGGCTGGTCGGGCCTACTCGCCGCCTACAACCTCAAGCGCGCGGGCGTCAGCACGTTCCGCAACATCGACCTGGCCGGTGACTTCGGCGGTTGTTGGTACTGGAACCGGTTTCCTGGTCTGCAGTGCGACAACGACGCCTACTGCTACATCCCGCTGCTCGAAGAGATGGGCTTCATGCCGTCGAAGAAATTCGCCGACGGCCACGAGATCCACGGGCACATGCAGATCATCGCGAAGAAGTTCGAGCTCTATCAGGGCGCGCTCTTCCACACGCTCGTGCGCAGCATCCGCTGGGATGAGAGCATCGAGCGCTGGCGCCTCACCACCAACCGCGGCGACGACATCCGTGCGCGGTTCGTGATCATGGCGTGCGGCCCGCTCAACCGTCCCAAGCTGCCTGGCATCCCCGGCATCCAAGACTTCAAGGGTCACACGTTCCACACGGCGCGCTGGGAGTACGACTACACCGGCGGCAGCCGCACCAACCCCGAGCTGCACAAGCTCAAGGACAAGACGGTGGCCATCGTCGGCACCGGCGCGACGGCGATTCAGGTGGTGCCTTTCTTGGGCCGCTACGCCAAGCAGGTCTACGTGGTTCAGCGCACGCCCTCGCCGGTCGACAGCCGTCGCAATCCGCCGACCGATCCCGAGTGGGTCAAGACACTCACGCCCGGCTGGCAGAAAGAGCGGCAGGCCAACTTCAACCGCGGCACCAACGCGGCGTTCCGACCCGGCGAGCCGGACATCATCTGCGACTTCTGGACCGAGCTCGGCCGCAACATCCGCGCACGGCTCGAGGCTCTGGGCTATCCGCAGCTGACGCCTCAGCAGTACGCGGAGCTGCGCGAGCAAGAGGACTACCAGCTGATGGAGCGGCTGCGTCGCCGCGTCGACAGCATCGTGACCGACAAGGACACGGCCGAGGGTCTCAAGCCTTACTACCGCTTCATGTGCAAGCGTCCGTGCTCGAGTGACGGCTACTACGAGACGTTTAATCGGCCCAACGTCAAGCTGCTCGACGTGTCGTCCACGCGCGGTCTCGAGCGCATGACCGAGCAGGGCATCGTCGCCAACGGTGTCGAGTATCCCGTCGACTGCGTGTTGTTCGCCAGCGGGTTCGAGGTCTCGAGCGAGCTCAAGCGCCGCTGGGGCATCGACGTGGTCGAGGGACGCAACGGCCTCTCCCTCTACGATCACTGGCGCGACGGCTATCGCACGTTCCACGGCATGACCACGCACGGGTTCCCCAACCAGTTCTTCATCCAGTTCACACAGGGCGGGCTGAACGCGAGTATCCCGGCGACGTTCGAGCAGCAGGGCAACCACATCGCCTACATCATCAAAGAGGCCTTGTCGCGCGGCGCGACCACCGTCGAGTGCAGCGAAGAAGCCCAAGACGGATGGGTCAAGATCATCCGCGAGACCTCGTTCGACAACTCGGCCTTCGAGCGCGAGTGCACGCCGGGCTACTACAACAACGAGGGAGAGCCCGTGCGACGCGGCTTCCTCGGTGAGCCCTATGCGCCAGGCTTCTACGTGTTCGACAAGCTGATCAAGGCATGGCGCGACAAGGGCGACATGGAGGGCATGGTCGTCAAGACCTGAGTGTCCTTCACGTGCCGGTTTTGTCCCGGACCAAGACAAGACGAGGTGTCGGGCGCCATGCTGGCTCGACACCTCGTCTTGTCTCAGCAACCTGAGTGACGCTCAGCGCGGCAGCTCGACGTCGACCTGACCGGTGGCAAGCGTCAGGCGATCTTGGTTCGTCATCTTGAACTCGAGCCGAACCAGCGGCGCGCCCCAGCTGGACTGCTCGTGACGCTCCACGACCTCCGCTTCGACGTACGTGACGTCGCCCTCGTACGCGGGGCCACGGTACGACGCGTTGGAGTAGCGCACGAGGCCCTCGTGGCCTGCCCAGTAGGCCACGTAGTCGGTCACCCAGGCGCCCATCGTCGCGCCGTAGCCGTACGCGCGCGGCATCCCGATCTGCGTGGCCTTTTCGACATCGACGTGACCGCGGGAAGGACCCACGTACAGACCGTCACGCAGGCGCGGGTCGATCTTTGCTCCCTCGTAGTCGAACGCAAAGCCCTCGACCCAACCCGGATCTTGGTTGACCCAGGGGTCCTCGACGCCCTCGGGCGCAACCCAGCGAAAGGTGCCCCACATGTTGAAGATGAAGGCTCGGTACTCGGTCGCGAAGCTCGCGATGGTGTGCGGGCCGATCACGCGACGCGGCAGTTTGTCGCCAACCTTCACATCGGCAAAGCTCGGGGAGCGCCCTTCGCGGTTGGAGTGAATCCACGCCGTGCGTTCGCGCTCGACCGCCAAGAGCTCCTCACGCTTCCAGCGCGGGGCTGCTCCCGGAGGTTTCATCTGGCCGCGGCGCTCGGCCTCGGCCGCGAGGTAACGAATGGACGTCGACCGCTCTTTTGCGATGGGGGTGCCGTCCTGGTTGACGTGCAGCGTGTCGCCGCGCTGGAAGAGTGTCGGGCCGGCGAACTTGGTGTCGGTGAGCTTGTAGTCGTGAAACCAACGGCGCTGCTTGAGCCGGTCACCCGGCTTGACGCGTGGACCGTAGTGCCACCACTCCTCGCCCCCAAACAGAAGGTGCGAGCCCGGGATGACGCCTACACATGCCGGCTGCGCGCCATGTCCGATGTCCATGGCCACCGGGAAGGACTGTGGCGCCACGATGCCGCCGTACTTGGTGTCTTTTGCGAAGTCGACATCCCAGTGGATCGGATTGGGGAAGTCCATCGCCATGACCCAGCGACGAATGTCGGTCGCGGAGCACGGGTCGATGAGCTCGCCTCCTCCAACTTCCTGACCGACGCGAGCCTTTACATCGCTCAGGTCCATCTCCAGTGTCGGGACCGTCGTCGCCGGTGCCTTGGTCGCTGGTGCCTTCATGTGCAGTCTCCCTCACCTATGCAATGCAATGCGAACACGAGACCGTAGAGAGCGGACGCCCCGAAGTCAACAGCACTGTTCATTAGTTCGTGCACCCTCGTCGTGGAGTTTTTGGCCTCCGACAAGGCCAGCTACATCACCGGCCAGGAGCTCAACGTCAACGGCGGCTCATGGTGCTGAAAAACGCCATTGAGCAGGGCTAATTGCCCTTCCAGCTGGGGCGGCGCTTTTCTGCAAATGCCCGGGGGCCCTCTTGGGCGTCGTCGCTTCGGTAGCAGGACTCGGACGCGTGGCGTGCGGCCTGGAGCGCAGCCGACCTTCCCATCTCGGTCGACAGCATCACGGTGTCGCGCGCCGCACGCACGGACAGTGGCGCACCCTCGAGGATCTCCGCTGCCAGCTCGAGCGCCACGTCCATCAACTTGTCAGGTTCGGCGAGCCGATTGACCAGGCCAATCTCGTAGGCGCGCTGCGCGCTGATCGGTTTCCCCGTCAGCACGATCTCCATCATGATGCGTTGCGGGATCATGTGAATGAGAGGCGCGGCCCACGGCGAGCTGCGACCGACCTTGACCTCGGTGATGGCAAACTTGGCGGTGGTGCTCGCGACGCACAAGTCACACGCCTGCGCGATCATCCAGCCACCGGCGAAGGCCGCGCCGTTGACCGCAACGATGGTGGGCTTGGTGAGCTCGATGGTGTCGCCGGGCAACGGGAACATGTCGCGCGGCGGGACCGCCATGCCGCTCTCGGTCATCTCCTTGAGGTCGCCACCTGCACAGAACGCTTTGTCGCCGGCCCCCGTAAGAATGGCGACGCGCAGCGCCGGATCACGCTCAAAACGAGCCCACGCGACGAACAGTCCCTCGCGAATGTCTTTGCCGAGCGCATTGCGCGCCTCGGGTCGGTTGAGGGTGATGATCGCGATGCCATCAGCACGCGCATCGAACAGCACCGGATCGCTCATCAGAATCCTCTCTGTTGAATGGTGAGGGCCGCCCGCTCCAGCTGCTCCCGAAAGTCCGGGTGGGCGATCTGGATCAATCGCCGTGTGCGCTCGGCCAGCGTCTTCCCCTTGAGCTCGGCGGCCCCAAACTCGGTGACGATCACGTCGACATCGCTACGCGCGGTCGTGACGGGCCCCGACAAGTCGACCGCAATCCGGCTGACCTTGCCGCCTTTGGCCGTCGCAGGCAATGCAATGATGGAGTGGCCGCCGCGCGAACGACTGCCCGCACGCACGAAGTCCACTTGGCCGCCCGTGCCGCCAAGGTAGTGGGCGCCGCTCTGCTCCGCGTTGACCTGGCCCGTGAGGTCGACCTCGACGGCGGAGTTGATGGTCACCAGGCCGGGCAAACGCGACAAGACGCCGGCGTCGTGGGTGTACGAAGAGCTGCGTACGGCGATGGCGGGGTTACGATGCGCGAACTCGTACAGGCGCTGCGTCCCGATCAACGACGTGGTGACGGAGACGCCCACATCGATGGGCTTGCGTGCGTTGGTGACCACGCCCGCCTCGATGAGGTCGACGAGCGAGTCTCCGATCATGCCGGAGTGCACGCCGAGATCGCGCCGGTCGTGCAGCAGACGCAGGATGGCGTCGGGTACACCGCCGATGCCTACCTGCAGCACCGCACCATCTTCGATGTAGCCCGCGACGATTGTGGCGATGGCCCGATCGGTGTCGAGGATCTTTGCGGGCAACAGCTCGACCGGGGTACGCGAGACGGGCACCAAGACATCGATGCGCGAGGCCGGCAGCACCACATCGCCATGCGTGAACGGCACCTGCTCGTTCACCTCGGCGATCACCACCCTCGCCTTGGCGACGGCCAGGTGGATGAAGTCGTTGATGAGTCCAAAGCTGTGGTTGCCATGTTGGTCTGCTGGACTGACCTGCACGAACACGACGTCGCAGCCGATGAGCCCCTGCTCGATCATGGCTCCGACCTGACTGACGTGACAGGGCACGACCGCGAGCTTGTGGGCCGCGGTGAGCGTCTTGAGCGCGCCGATGGCGCCCATGCTCGAGATGGCAAACTTGTCTGCCGCGCCGACATCGAGCAGACCAGCGAAGCTGGTGGCGGCAAACGCCGAGACTTCACCGATGCGACTTGCCTGCGCGATCAGCGCCTCGACCAGCGTGGAAGGCTCGCCGCAGGCCTGGCCCCACACGATGCGATCCCCGGGGCGGACGAACTCACTCAAGTCGAGCGCCTGCGGGCTGATGGTCACCGTCATCGGTGTGCCGCAAGTTTGAGCAGCGCGGTGGCGCGCGCCAGGTGCGGGCGGTCGAGCATCGCACCCTTGTAGCCGATGGTGCCCGCGCCCGGATTCGCCGCGAACAAGTCGACGATCTCTTGGGCGGCAGCGAGCTCGTCGGCGCCGGGCGTGAATGCTCGATTGATGACCTCGACCTGCGCCGGGTGGATGGCCAACATGCCGCGGTAGCCGGCACGACGCACTTTTTCGGCGCGCTTCTGCAGACCGACGTCGTCTTTGAAGTCGCCGTGGATGGTCTCGACCGCGGCCACACCTGCGGCGGCGGCGCCGAGGAGGCACATGCTGCGCGCGAGCTCGTACGTGAAGCCGTAGCTGCCGTCGGCGTTTTTGTTCTCGCTCGCTCCGATGGCGTCAGCGAGGTCTTCTGCGCCCCAGGTCATGGCCACCAGCCTCGGCGCGCCCGCGTAGTTACCCGTGGTGAACATGCCCTCGGCGGTCTCGGTTACGAGCGCGATCACTTTTGTGGAGCCGAGCTCGGTACCCGCTGCGACCTCGAGGGCCGACAAGTAGTGATCGAGCACCTCGACGTCGGCACGGCCGCGGGCCTTGGGCAACATGATGCCGCCGGGACGCGCGGGCATGATGGCCGCGAGATCGGCGAGTGCATGCGGGCCCTGCAGCTACTGCACCCAAGTGATGGCCGACATGGGCGCGGACGTCATCAAGGTCGAGCCGCCCGAGGGCGACGGCACGCGCTACATCTCGGTCGGTCCCGCGCACGGCATGGGCGGCGTCTTCGTCAACGTCAACCGTGGCAAACGCAGCGTCGTGCTCGACCTGCGCACCGACGAGGGCAAAGCCGCGCTGCGCGCTCTCATACAGACCGCCGACGTCTTCATCCACTCGATGCGCTTCAAGGCCATCGCAAAGCTCGGCTTCGGCTACGACGACGTGGCGGCCATCAACCCGGCCATCGTCTACACCAACTGTTACGGCTACAGCCGGCGAGGTCCAGACCGAGACTTGGCAGCGTACGACGACACCATCCAGGCGGAGTGTGGTCTGCCCGTCGTCCAACGCATGCTGACCGGGGAGACCAACTACGTCGCGACCATCATGGCCGACAAGGTGACCGGCCTCACCGCGCTCTACGCGACCATGATGGCGCTGTTCCACCGCGAGCGAACGGGCGAAGGCCAAGAGGTGGAGGTCGGCATGTTCGAGACCATGGCCTCGTTCATGTTGGTCGAGCACGCCAACGGCGCGATGTTTTCTCCGCCACTCGGGCCCGCGCACTACCCGCGCGTCGTCGCGCCCAATCGCCGACCGTACCGCACGCGCGACGGCTACATCTCCGCGCTGATCTACAACGACAAGCAATGGGCCGTGTTCGTCGATGCGGTCAAGCCGAGCTGGGCCAGCGAAGAACTTTCCACGCTGGCGCAGCGTGCCCGTCAGATCGACGCCGTGTACGGTCTGCTCGCAGGCACGTTCAGCGAGCGGACCACCGAAGAGTGGCTGACGCTGTTCCGTGCGCTCGGCATCCCGGCGGCGCCGCTGCGCACGCCCGACGAGCTGTTCGACAACGCTCACCTCAACGCCGTGGGCTTCTTCGAGACGGTCGAGTCGCCCCACGGTCCCGTGCGCTTTCCGGGCGTGCCCACTTGGTTTTCGCGCACACCGGGCCGTGTCGCGGGCCCCGCCCCCGAGCTCGGTGCCAACACACAAGAAGTACTCGACGAGCTCAAGACGCAGACAGCAAGAAGTCAGCGCGCTGAGGGCGGGCGGTAGCCGAGACTGCGAGAGATGGCGGTCGCGTGCTCGAGAGTAAGGTTCGCGAGCTCGGCCACACTACGTTGTTGTCGCGAGCTGGGTGCCGCAACGATGAGCGCGCCGATCGCCGTGCCCGTAGCGTCGCGGATGGCCGCCGCGGTCCCGATCACACCGTCGGACGCCTGGTCCACCGTCTGCGCAACGCCGGCTTCGCGCGCCTTGGCGATCACGTCCGCGAGCCGGCGTTTGTCGGTCTCGGTGCTCGCGGTCAGCCGCTCGGGCTTGAGCTGCTTGAGATAGCGGCGAACTCCTTCGTCGGTCCCTGCGGCGAGCAACGCGCGCCCACCCGAGGTGCAGTAGAGCGGGCGCCGATCTCCGACACAGACTGAAAAACGAACCGATTTTTGGCTCTCGATGATGTCGACGTAGGTCATCGTCTCGGCGTCGGTATCGCGCACCGCAAACAGGATGGTCTCACCAGTGCGTTCGGACAGACGCCGCATGCCCTCGCGAACCAGATCGGACGAGTGAAGCTGACGACGCGCCTCGATCAGTGCACTGCCGAGGCCGAAGGCACCTGCACCGAGCCGGTACGTACCCTCCGAAGCTACGACAAAACCCGCCACCACGAGGCCGCGCAAGAGAGCCGCCATACTGCTCTTGGGCGTGTCGAGATCGCGACTGAGATCGGCCAGGCTGACGGGCGTGCGACTTGCGCACAACGCCTCGAGGATGTGGAGGACGCGCGTGACGGACTGCGGCGAGTTGGCCTGACGATCATCGGTGAGCACCGGCAGAGATTACACCGGAACTCGACCGACGAGCGACAGTCGCTTCAGGTCGACGACCGCCCGAGCGCGCGCGCTGTGCTCACGCCTCTGCCAGACGCCGCGTGGCGAGCTCGCGTAGCGGCGCGGTCTTCACCTTGTTGGACCCGGTGAGCGTCAGCTCCGACTCCTCGAGAAACAGCACGCGGCGCGGCACTTTGTAGCTCGAGAGGCGCTTGCCCACGAAGGCGCGCACTTGGCTCTCGTCGACCTGTGCGCCGGGCTTGGCCACCACGCATGCCACGACGATCTCGCCGAGCGTGTCGTGTGGCACGCCCACCGTCGCGCCGATCTTGACGCCCGGACACTCGGCGAGCACCGCGTCGATCTCGAGCGGCGAGACGTTGGCGCCGCCGGTCTTGATGATGTCGTTGAGGCGCCCCTGCCAGTGCAGCCGCCCCTGGTCGTCGACCAAACCACCGTCGCCGGTGCGGAAAAAGCCCTCTTCGTCGAAGGTGTCCTCGAGGGCCACGCGCAGGTAGCCGAACATGAGGGTGGGCCCCTTGACCGCGATCTCGCCGGGTTGGTTTCGACCGAGGACCTGACCACTCACCGGCTCGACGATGCGCACGAGAATGCTCCTTTCGCCCACGCAGCAAGCCATCGCCGACTCGGTCCGAAAGTTTGCGCAAGAGAGGATTCGTCCCTCCGTGCAGCGCTTCGAGGCCGACGGCTGCTACCCAGCGCAGTTGTTCATCGAGCTCGCAGAGCTGGGCCTGATGGCCATGACGGCGCCCGAAGACAAGGGCGGCGCAGGCGCGGACTACGTGTCGTACGCGGCCGCACTCATCGAGATCGCTGCGGCCGATGGGGCCCTGTCGACCATCCTCTCCATCCAAAACAGCCTGATCGTCTCGGCGTTGCTCAAAGATGCGACGCCCCAGCAGCAGGAGCGCTACTTGCCCGCGCTGGCCTCGGGCCGGATGATCGGCGCGTTTGCACTCAGCGAGGCCGACGCCGGGTCCGATGCCGCAGCGATCCGCACGCGGGCCAGCAAGGTGCCAGGCGGTTACGTCGTACAGGGCAGCAAACAGTTCATTACGTCGGGCAAGATTGCCGGGCTCGCCATCGTCTTCGCCGTGACCGACCCAGCAGCCGGCAAGAAGGGCATCTCGGCCTTCCTCGTGCCCACCGATCGGCCCGGCTACGTCGTCGAGAAGGTCGAGCACAAGCTCGGCCAGGCGGCTTCAGACACCTGTAGTCTCTGCTTCAACGACCTGAAGCTCGACAACGACCTGCTGCTCGGCGCCGAGGGTCAGGGCTACCGCATCGCCCTGTCCAACCTCGAGGCCGGCCGCATCGGCATCGCCGCGCAGTCGGTCGGCATGGCACAGGCTGCGCTCAAGCTCGCGGCAGCGTACGCCCGCGAACGCAGGTCGATGGGCAAGGCCATCATCGAGCATCAGGCCGTGGGTTTTCGCCTCGCCGACCTCGCCGCACGATTGGAAGCTGCACGACAATTGGTCTTTCATGCGGCGTGCATCAAGGACTCTGGCGCACCCTGTCTAAAAGAAGCTTCCATGGCCAAGCTGGTCGCGTCAGAAACTGCAGAAGCAGTGTGCTCGGGTGCCATCCAGACGCTGGGTGGCTACGGCTATCTCGAAGAGTTCGGACTCGCCAAGATTTATCGCGATGTGCGGGTGTGTCAGATCTACGAAGGCACGTCCGACATCCAACGTATGGTCATCGCTCGTTCACTGTAAGGACAATGGCATGTCATCCGATCCGGTCGTGATTGCATCGTACGCGCGGACGCCGATCGGCGGCTTTCAGGGCTCGCTCAGCTCGCTCAAGGCGACCGCCCTGGGCGCTGCCGCGGTCAAAGCTGCCACCCAGCGCGCGGGCCTCACGGGGGATGTTCGCGCCGCCCTCATCGAGCGCATCTACATGGGTTGCGTGTTGCCTGCGGGGCTCGGGCAAGCACCTGCTCGTCAGGCTGCGCTGCTCGCGGGACTGCCTGCCTCGGTGCAGGCCACCACCGTCAACAAGATGTGTGGCTCCGGGATGCAGGCCGCCATCCTCGCGTACGACGCGCTCGCTGCGGGCTCCGCAGACATCGTCGTCGCAGGCGGGATGGAGTCGATGAGCAACGCACCCTACTTGCTGGCCAAGCACCGAGGCGGCGCGCGCATCGGGCACGACGTCGTCAAAGACTCCATGTACCTCGACGGCCTCGAAGACGCGTACGAGCCAGACACGTTGATGGGTGTCTACGCCGAGCAGGCCGCGCGACGCTACGACTTCTCGCGCAAAGACCAAGATGCCTACGCAGTCGAGAGCGTGGTGCGCGCCAACAACGCCATCGCGAGCGGCGCCTTTGGCGACGAGATCGTGCCCATCGACGTCACCACGCGCTCCGGCACCGAACAAGTCTTCGTCGACGAGCAGCCAGGCAAGGCGCGCATCGACAAGATCCCCACGCTCAAGCCAGCATTCTCCAAAGACGGCACGGTCACCGCGGCGAGCTCGTCCTCCATCTCCGACGGAGCCGCAGCGTTGGTGATGACGCGTCAGAGTGTCGCCGACAGGCTCGGCCTCAAGGCCGTGGCACGCGTGCGCACCACCGCCTGCCACGCGCACGAACCCAGCGCGTTCGCCACGGCCCCGGGGCCTGCGATGAAAAAGGCGCTCGACAAGGCGCAATGGACAGTCAGCGACGTCGACCTTTTCGAGGTCAACGAAGCGTTCGCCGTGGTCGCCATGATCGCCATGCGCGAGCTGTCTATCCCGCACGAAAAGCTCAATGTGCACGGCGGCGCGTGCGCGCTCGGGCATCCCATCGGTGCGTCGGGCGCGCGCATCATCGCGACCTTGCTCTCGGCCCTCAAGCGGCGCGGCGGCAAGCGCGGCGTCGCGGGCGTCTGCCTCGGCGGCGGCGAGGCGACCGCCATCGCGCTCGAACTCCTCTAGAGCGTCGGTCACCCTCCCGTACCAAAACGAAAGTAGCTCTCCATGATTCCAAAAGGCGTAGCAGCGGTTGTCACTGGCGGTGGTTCGGGGCTCGGCGCGGCGAGCGCAGCCAAGCTCGCGAGCGAGGGTGCGCGCGTCGCCATCTTCGACCTCAACGAAGAGACCGGCCGTGCGCATGCCGAAAAGATCGGCGGTACGTTCTATCGCGTCAACGTCGCCGACCAAGCGAGCGTGACCGAGGCGATTGCCGCCGCCGAGGCCGATCACGGAGTAGCCCGCATCCTCGTCAACTGTGCCGGCATTGCGTACGGCGCCAAGACCGTGGGCAAAGAGTTTGCGCCGCACCCGCTCGATCAGTTCCGTAAGGTGATCGAGGTCAACTTGATCGGCACCTTCAACGTCATCACGCAGTTTGCATCGCGTCTGGCCCGGGCCGAGCCGCTCGGCGAAGAGCGCGGCGTCATCATCAACACGGCGAGCGTGGCGGCGCTCGAGGGTCAGGTCGGACAGGCGGCCTACTCCGCTTCCAAGGGCGGCATCGTCGGCCTCACGTTGCCGGTCGCGCGCGACCTTGCACAGTACGGCATCCGCGTGATGACCATCGCGCCTGGTCTGTTTTTGACGCCGATGATGGAGGGCCTGCCCAAGAACGTGCAAGACGCGCTCGGTACGCAGGTGCCCTTCCCGAGCCGGCTCGGTCGCCCTGACGAGTATGCGCAGCTGGTGCACAGCATCGTGATCAACGCGATGCTCAACGGAGAGACCATCCGTCTCGATGGCGCCATCCGGATGCCGCCAAGATGACCACCCTCCTCGTCGTGGAAGTACCCTAGAGTCGACATGCCAGTAGCTATCGTGACAGGTGCAAGCAGTGGCATCGGCTTTCGATGCGCGACCCAGCTCGTCGACGCCGGTTTCAGCGTGCTCGGGGTCGGGCGCGACGAAGACAAGCTGAGCGAGCTCAAGCGGGCTATCACAGACCCCACACGCATCGAGACCCTCGCAGTCGACCTGACCAGCGACGAAGCGCCCAAAAAGGTCGTCGATTTTGCGCTGGCGCGCTGGGGTCGCATCGATTTTTTGATCAACAACGCCGGCATCGGCAGTCCCAAGCCGTTGCACGAGACCGACGACGCGTCGCTCGATCACTTCCTCGACGTGATGCTTCGCGCACCGTTCCGACTGTCGCGTGACGTCATCGTCCACATGAAGGCGGGGTCGGCGATCATCAACATCACCTCGACCTACGCGGTCGTGGGTGGCCTGCGCGGTGGCGCGTACTCGGCGGCCAAGGGCGGCATGACTGCGCTCACCACACACATCGCGTGTCAGTACGGCAGGTCCGGCATCCGCTGCAACGCCGTGGCTCCCGGCGTCATCCCCACGCCGATGACCATCCATCGGCTCGAAGACGAGAAGTTCCGCAAGCTCAACACCGAGATGACTCCGTCCGATCGCCTGGGCACGGTCGAAGACATCGCGAGCACCGTCGTGTTCTTGTGTTCGCCGGGCGCGAGCTTCATCAACGGGCAGACCATCGTCGTCGACGGCGGCTGGAGCTCGACGAAGTACCTGTCCGACTTCGCGCTGAGTTCCAAGTGGGTCGAGCAGTGAAACAGTAGCGGCGGGAGCCTGCTCCAGCCCACGGCTGCTTCAATACAGCGCTTCGATGATGGTGACGTTGGCGATGCCGCCACCCTCACACATGGTCTGCAGACCATACTTTTTGTT
>JBEGTL010000082.1:0-19925 GCA_041179425.1 Pseudomonadota bacterium
GTGCCGCGGGACGCTTGGTGTACGGCGAGAACGACGCCTTGAGCGTGGAGATGGTCCCGTTGGGCACGACCGGCTGTGCAGAGATGTCGGTGGTCGCCGCGCTGAGCGGGAGCAGGTACACCGTGTACTTCGTCGCGCCGTGCACCTCGTCGCACGTCGGCTCGCTGCCATTTGCCGTGCGCTGAAAGAGCGTCCTGCCGTTGACCGACAGCTGCGGCGTGCGCGAGCCCGAGGTGTCGACGGCGAGCAGCTTACACAGCGGAGGCAAGGTGCCGTTGGCCTGCTTCACGCGCGCCGTGGGCTGCGAGCAGTCTTGCTCGACACCGAGCCACAGCTCGACCGCCGCCGGCATGTTCGAGTAGTTCGTCGAGAAGGTGAAGGTGGAACCCCCCTCGGTGACCGGGTCTCCGCCGCAGTCCGCGATGTCGGCGTATACCAGCGTGCCGTTCTCGACCGTCTTGGTGTTGCGCTTGACGGTCAAGTTGACGTCGATGGCCTGCGTCTGCGCCGCGGCGAGCGAGGGCAACAGCCCAAGCAGGGGCGCACAAACGACGGCGGAGCGGAGGAGGGCTCTCATGGTGCGTTCGGTCATAGCAAGTCCCAGTCCATCTCGTTAGGCCCGAAAGTACAGCGGTTTGCGCGCCGGTGCAGACATTTTGGCAAGTGCCCGGAGCCGTCAGCCGGGCAGCGTGACAAAGCGTCAGTGCGTCGGAACCAGCGCCAGCGCGAGCCCGAGTCCGCGCTCGATGGCGCGTTCGTAGAGTGCAGCCGCTAGTGCCACGTCTTGGATCGCGAGGCCCGTGGAGTCGAACACGGTGATCTGCTGCGCGGTGGTGCGTGCCCGGCGCTGCCCGGTGATGACCTGGCCCAGCGTCGCCGCGATGCTCGCCTCGCTGTACTGCCCGTTGCGGATGGGGACGTTGAGCTCGCCGCCGTGCGTGGACTGCTCGAGCTCGTCGATGACCACGCGAGCGTCGTGCAAGATGGCGACGTCGAGCTCTTGTTTGCCGGGCCCGTCCGCGCCCATCGCGTTGATGTGCGCCCCTGCTTGGACCCACGCGCGCTCGATGACGGGCGTGGTGGACGGCGTGGCGATGTTCACGACGGGGCAGCCTGCGGCCTCGGCGATGGACACCACCCGACCGTCGGATTCTTCGGCGAACGCGCGGGCGCGCGCCTCGTCGCGATCGGCGGCGAGCACTTCGAAGGTGCCCAGCACGCGGTGCGCGTCGCGGAACATCCGCGCCTGCACACCACAACCAATGAAGCCGATGCGTGTGAGGGGCAGGTTGGCCAGGTGCTTGGTCGCGACTGCCGCCGCCGCGCCCGTGCGCAACGCCGTGAGCAAGGTCGCGTCCATGATGGCGAGCGGAAAGCCCGAGCGCGGATCGCTGAGTACGTAGGTGCCCATCACCGTGGGTAGTCCGCTGCGTGCGCGGTTGTTGGGGTGCGCGTTGACCCACTTGAGACCCGCGTAGTCCCCAAACAGTGCGGGCATCGCGCGGAAGTCGCCGTTGTGCTCGGGCAGGTCGAGGTAGACCTTGCTCGGCATCCGCGCTTCGCCTCGGGCGTGGGCCGCGAACGCCTCTTCGACGGCGCGGACGGCCAGCTCCATGTCGGCCAGCAACGCGACGTCTTCGTACGTGAGAATGCGCGTGCCTTTTAGTCCCTCAGACATGGCCACGCCCATTCTGCGCGCCAGCGTCAGCCATGGAGGATGACTCGGAGGTCGTCGGCGGCGAGCAGGTTGGCCTCGCTCTTTTGCTGCACGTCGAGCGCGCTGACCCCCTGGGCCACCTCGCGCATGACCAGCCCGTCGCTCGTGACATCGAACACCGCGAGGTTGGTGATCACGAGCTTGGCCTTGAGTGTGCCCGGCTCGGACTCTTTGAGGATGCGCTGCGAACCGTCGTCGCCCTGGTGCTGCTCGATGATCGCCACCACCTTGTTGGCTGCGCCCGAGAAGGTGGTCCCGGCCAGGTCACCCAGCACGCTGACGGTGGTCGCTGCCACGATGGCGACGTCGACCGGCGCTTCGGGCGCGGTTTCTTCTCGTACACTCACGCCGACGGGGAGGGCGGCCCGAATCTGCGCGGCCCAGCTGGGGTCGAGGTGCACCGACTCGCCGTTTTGAAGCTCGCGGGCGGCCCGCTTGGCGATCTGTTCGCGTGTCAACATGCGAAGCCTTTCGTGTTCGAACCGCGAGCATGACTCACGAAGCCGGGGACGGCGATGGCCCAGGGACATGCGAAGCGCAGGACCCACGGTCCGTCCCGGGTAGCGCCTCTGGGTCGTACGCGTGCCCGTGCCCGTACGCGATCTCCCGTTCCGGTGCTCGAGGTACGACCAAGAAGATCGTGTACGGGCACGGGCACGGGCACGCGTACGACCGCAGGAGACACAACCCTAGAGGGCTGCGTCGACCCGTTGGATGAAGCGCTCGAAAAGGTGGGCCGCATCGTGCGGGCCGGCGCTGGCCTCCGGGTGGTACTGCACGCTGAAGGCGCCGCTCTCGCGGTGCTCGATGCCCTGGCACGTACCGTCGTTGAGGTGGATGTGCGAGGTCACGGCCTTGCCCTTGGTCGACTCGACGTCGACGGCAAACCCGTGGTTTTGCGTGGTGATCTCGATCTTGCCCGTGGCCAGCTCTTTGACGGGCTGGTTGAGACCGCGGTGCCCGAACTTGAGCTTGTAGGTGCTGGCACCCACCGCGAGCGCGAGCAGCTGGTGGCCGAGGCAGATGCCGAACATGGGCTTTTTGCCGAGCAAGTCGCGAATGGTGCCGATGGCGTGCTCGACCGCGGCGGGGTCGCCGGGGCCGTTGGAGAGGAAGATGCCGTCGGGCTTGAGCGCGAGCACGTCTGCCGCAGACGTGTTGCTGGGGACCACCGTCACGCGCGCACCGACGTCGACGAGCGAGCGCAGGATGTTGAGCTTGACGCCGTAGTCGATCGCGACGATGTGCCGCTCACCCGTGGGTTTGGCGCGCGGGTTCCACTGTCCGCTGCCCTCGGTCCACTCGTAGATTTTGTCGGTGCTCACGCCGTCGGCGAGGTTGAGCCCGCTCATGGAGGGAGACGCGATGGCTCGGTCGTGCAGGGTCTTTTCGTCTTCGGTGCCGATGGCACCCTGCTGCGCACCCTTGTCGCGGATGTGCCGGGTGAGCGCACGCGTGTCGACGCCGCTGATGCCGCGGATGCCGTGGCTCTTGAGGTACTGGTCGAGCGTGCTCTGCGAGCGCCAGTTGCTGACCACGCTGCTCAGCTCGTGCACGATGAAGCCTGCGACGAACGGGCGGCGCGTCTCGTCGTCCTCGTCGTTGACGCCGGTATTGCCGATCTGCGGCGCGGTCATGGTGACCATCTGCCCGGCGTACGAAGGGTCGGTGATGACCTCTTGGTAGCCCGTCATGCCGGTGGTGAAGACGACCTCGCCGACCGTCGTGACGTCGGCGCCCATGGCGACGCCCTCGAACACGCGTCCGTCTGCGAGTACCAGCTTTGCAGGTCGAAGCGCACCCTCCGGCGCGCGAGCGGATGTTGACGTCATGGTGTGCCTACCGCCTCCTGAGCAGCAGCTATCGTTGCCACAGGATCTGGCCCCCGGCCACCGTCATCCGGACCTGGCCGGTGACTTCCTGGTGGAGCAGGGGCGTGTTGTGAGACTTGGAGCGCAGCGTCTCGCGGCTGACCGTCCAGCGGGTGCTGGGGTCGAGCAGGACGAAGTCGGCACGTGCCCCGACCGCCAGCGTGCCGCCGTCGATGCGCGCCACCTTGGCCGGCGCCGTGGACAGCGCCTCGACAAGGCGCAGCGCAGAGATGTCGCCGTTGACGACGAGCGGCAAGAGCGCCGCGAACGTGGTCTCGAGACCGTTGATGCCGTACGACGCCTCGGAGAACTCGCAGTCTTTTTCGAGCGTGCTGTGCGGTGCGTGGTCGGTGGCGATGCAGTCGATACTGCCGTCTTTGAGCGCCGCGATCAGCGCCTCGCGGTCTTCTTCGCTGCGGATCGGTGGATTCACCTTACAAAAGGTGTTGTACCCAATGACGGCTTCGTCGGTGAGCGTGAGGTGGTGCGGCGTGACCTCGTCCGTGACCTTGAGTCCGCGCGACTTGGCTTCGCGGATGAGGCGCACCGAGTTCATGCTGGAGATGTGCGCCACGTGGTAGCGCGCGCCGCCCACGGCCTCGGTGAGCAAGAGATCGCGTGCGACGATGATGTCTTCGGCCACCCGTGGCCAGCCGCGTAGTCCGAGGCGTGTGCTGACCGCCCCCTCGTGCATCTCCGCCTTGGCGGTGAGGTGATGATCCTCGCAGTGCTGCGAGACCAGCAGGTCGAACGTCTTGGCGTACTCGAGTGCGCGGCGCATGACGGCCGCGTTCATCACGCACACGCCGTCGTCGCTCACGCCGATGGCACCCGCCTCTTTGAGGTCGGCCATCTCGGTGAGCTCTTTGCCTGCGCTGCCCTTGGTGATCGCCGCGAACGGGAGCAAACGAGCGCCACCGACTTCTTTGCCGCGCCCCACCATCATCTCGGTGATGGCGCGCGTGTCGTTGACGGGCTTGGTGTTGGGCATCGGGCAGACAGCGGTGAAGCCGCCGGCAGCGGCCGCCGCGAGACCGCTCGCGATGTCCTCTTTGTACTCTTGACCAGGCTCGCGGAAGTGTACGTGCAGATCGATGAAGCCCGGAGCGAGCCAGAGCCCGGTCGCGTCGATGACGCGAACCTGCTCACCAGCCAGCTTCTCTCCTGCGTCGCGCCCAATCCGGGTAAAACGACCTGCTTCTACGACGACGTCCGCAATCTGATCGAGCTGCTTGTCGGGGTCGAGAACCCGCGCTCCACGAATCACCAGCATCGAGAGCCCCCAGTACGAGACCAGCTAGGCCATGTCAACGCCGCGAGCGTAGTTCGTGACGAGACGCGCGCCAGAGCACGCCTCAGTCGGGCCCTCAGACGGCGTGCTGCATCGCTTGGGGCATGGCCTGCGCCGCAACGCTGACCGTCGCAGGCGCTGCCTCGACCGGCTTGGCGGGCAGATCGTCGGCGATCTGTTTCTCTTTCACGCGCGACTTCATCGTCTGAATCTTGCGACAAAGAGACGAAAAATCCTTGTTCCGGACGGCCATCGTGGGCGAGCCGCCGCGCAGGAGGGTCTGAACGATGAAATCCATCACCTGGATTTCGCCTTCCGAGAAGCTGTTGCTGATCCGCATGGGAAAAGGGTTATCACGCAGGATCACAAATGACAACAAGTGACGTGCAACGTAGGGCCACAAATATATATGGCCACGTATGGCCGCGGATCGCTGGCTCACCTGGGTAGCACGTGGGCAGACAAGTACTGATTTTTTTGTCGGAGGCGGCGCAGATCTTGGTCCGCATGGGCTACTCAGACCTCGAAGGCGATGGGCCTCGTGCACGGCGCGGGACTGCCTCGATCGAGTAACGCTTCTGGGGTGGGTGACGACTTGCTGGCTCGTGCCTCCGGTGACCGTGCGCCGCCGCTGACAGGTCGCACGCACGCACACACGTCGCGCCCGAGGGCGCGCTTCGATCTTCGCTCCCGCGCCCGAGGGCGCGCTTCGACCCGGCGGCCTCATGACCCTTCCCTCGATCGCTGAAGTTTCCCCCGCGCTGCCGACGCTCTCGACGCGCAGTCTGCGCACCTTGCTCACCCTCGCGTGGCCGGTGATCTTGGCGCGCGCAACGCAGTCGGTGATCGGCTTTTGCGACGCGTTGATGGTCGCGCCACTCGGCGAAGATGCGCTCGCTGCGACCACGACCGGCGGCCTCAACTTTTTCGCCGTCATTATCTTTCCGATGGGCACCGTCTTCATCGTGCAGAGCTTCACGGCGCAGCTGCGCGGTCGCGGCGATCTCGCGGCGGTGCCCCGCTACGCGTACTACGGCTTGATTTTGGCCGCGCTCGCTGGCGTGCTCGGGCTGCTGATCATCCCGCTCTTGCCAGCCTTGCTGGGGGCACTCGAGTACGCGCCCGAGGTCGAGTCGTCGATGTTCGAGTACCTCGCGATCCGCTTGCTCTCGGTTGCGCCCGCGATCGGTGTCGAGGCGCTCGGCAACTGGTACGGCGGGATGGGCAACACCCGACCTGCGATGCTGGCGGGCGTGGTCGCGATGTCCACCAACCTGCTCCTGTGCTGGTTGCTGATCGAGCCACGCTTGGGTCTGCCCGGCTTTGGCGTGGCCGGCTCGGCGGCGGCCGGCGCCATCGGCACGTCGCTCGGCTTCGTGGTGATCGCGCGTCGCTTTTGGCGCGATCGCAACCAGCTCACCAACGCAGGTGAGCCATCGGCGCGGTCGACGCGTCCCCCGCTCGCGCTTCGCCGCTCCGAGTTCACGCGCATGCTGCGCTTTGGGGTGCCCAACGGCGTGAACTGGTTTCTCGAGCTCGGCGCGTTCGCGTTGTTCATCAACCTGGTGGTGGGCCACCTGGGCACCACGGTGCTGGCCGCCTTCAACGTGGTGCTGCAGTTCAACTCGCTCGCGTTCATGCCCGCCTTCGGGCTGGCTTCGGCGGGCGCCATCTTGGTGGGCGAGTCGATTGGAGCGCGCGCCCAGCACCTGGTGTGGCCGAGCGTCAAGCTGACGCTCAAGGTGGCGTGCACGTGAATGGGCGCGGTGGCGCTGCTCTACATGCTGTGGGGCCCCCTGCTGCTGCGCTGGTTTCAGCCCCCAGACGTGGCCGTCGACGCGTTTGGCGCGGTGGCCGCCAGCATGCTGTTGTGGTCCGCGGCGTGGCAGCTGTTCGACGCGGTGGGCATCACCATCAGTGAGACCTTGCGTGCAGCGGGCGACACCACGTGGTGCATGTACGCGCGCATCGTGCTCGGCTGGGTGTTCTTCATGCCACTGGCGTGGCTCGCCGTGCGCGTGTTCGACGGCGGCGTCGACGCCGTGATGGGCTCGCTGGTGGCGTACGTGTGCGCCCTGTCCGTCGTGTTGGCGGCGCGCTTTGCCTCCGGGAAGTGGAAAGCGATCGACCTGGTTGGTGAGCCGGCCGTGCTCGACTGATCGCATCGCGAGGCTCGCGATCTCAGTGAGGTCGCACGCTGGGCATGTGTTCGCGCTGCTGGGCCTGGCTGTCTGCGAGTGCGTGGAGCAAACGAAGGCGCTGTCCGAGCTGCTCTCGTGGCTCGACGTCGATGCCGCGCAGTCGAACCCCTCGAGCCGATGCAGGCCGTGGTCTCCCCAGCGGCGCAAGTCCTCGACCCACAGCTCTTCGATCAGGCACACCTTTTTTGCGCAGCGCTCGCGCCACCCCACAACCGACTCGAGGGCCACCAGGTCGTCGATGCTCTGCGCGTAGAAGAACAGGATCTCGTAGTCGCGCTCGAGACTGGCCGGCTCGGGCTGCGGGACGAAGTCGAGCTCGAGGTGAAGCAGCCGGCGTGCGGCACGCTGGGCCTTGCGGGTGACCAGGTTTTCGCGCCGCGGAAGCACCCCCGGGGCGAGCAGCTCGACGTCGTCGACGTCGCGCACGACGTCTTCGCACTCGACCTGTCGGCAACGCCAGACAGCTGTTTCGTAGCGCCGTGGAGACACGAGCAGGACGCGCGGCGCGTTGGGCTCGTGCGGAGTTGTGGCGGGCATCACGCTTGTGTAAAACCGGCGAGGTCGCTGTCTAGGTCCCTTGTCTGCTTTTTTTGCGCTGCGCTTTTGTCCACGCGCTCAACCGATGCGATCTGCGGCAGTGCAGCTGGTGATCTCGTCGACCGTGGTCACACCCTTACAGGCTTTGTCGATACCACTCATGCGCAGTGTCCAGATGCCCTCCCGCATCATCTGATCTTTGAGCTCGGCGGTAGAACAGCCCTGCAACACCATCTCTTTGAGCGTGTCGGTCATGGGCATGACCTCGTACAGCGCGACACGACCCTTGTAGCCGCTGCCTCCACACTTTTCGCAGCCCTTGCCACGCACGAGCTGGGCCGTCTTGATCTGTTCTTCGGTGAAGCCCACCTCGCGCAGTGCCTGCGGCTCGATGGTGGTGGGCGTCTTGCACTCCACGCACGTCTTGCGCGCCAGGCGCTGGGCGAGCACCAGGTTGAGCGCGCCCGTGACCAGGAACGGCTCGACGCCCATGTTGAGCATGCGCGAGACCGTGCTGGGCGCGTCGTTGGTGTGCAGGGTCGAGAGCACCAAGTGGCCTGTGAGCGCCGCCTTGATGGCGATCTCGGCCGTCTCGAAGTCGCGGATCTCGCCGACCATGATGATATCGGGGTCTTGTCGCAAAAAGCAGCGCAGCGCGGCGGCGAAGTTGAGCCCGATGTCCTCGTGCATCTGACACTGATTGATGCCGTAGAGGTTGTACTCGACCGGGTCTTCGGCCGTGCTGATGTTGGTGTCTTCTTGGTTGAGGTCCGCGAGCGCCGAGTAGAGCGTGGTGGTCTTGCCCGAGCCGGTGGGACCCGTGACCAGCACCATGCCGTACGGCTGCTGGATGGCCCACTTGAAGTCCTTCATCTGCTTCTCTTCGAAGCCGAGCTTCATCATGTCGAGCTGCAGGTTGCTCTTGTCGAGCAGACGCATGCAGATCTTCTCGCCGAACAAGGTCGGCATGACCGACACGCGGAAGTCCATCTCCTTGCCCTTGCCGAGCTTGAGCTTGATGCGGCCGTCTTGGGGCAAGCGGCGCTCGGCGATGTCGAGCGAGCTCATGATCTTGAGGCGTGACGAGATGGCGTTCTTCAGCTTGAGGGGCGGGTGCATCTCTTCGTGCAGCACGCCGTCGATGCGGTAGCGCACGCGCATCTGCTTTTCGTACGGCTCGATGTGGATGTCGGACGCGCGCTTCTTGATGGCGTTGAGCAGCATCGCGTTGCACAGGCGCACCACCGGCGCGTCTTCGGAGGCGCGCTCGAGGTCGACCGAGCTCGCCTCTTCGTTGTCGAGGGAGTCGAAGTCGATCTGGTTCTCGTCGAACCCCTCCATGATCTGGTCGTAGTTGATCTCTTCGTTTTTCTCCGGAACGGAGTAGTAACGCATCACCGCCTTCTCGATGGCGGTGATGGGCGCGACCACGGGCTCGACGTTGTAGCCAGTGAGGAACTTGATGTCGTCGACCGCGTGCAGGTTGGACGGGTCGCTCATGGCGACGATCAACGACGAGCCGGCGCGCGAGACGGGGATCAGGCCGTGACGCTGACACACGTCTTTGGGCACCAGCTTCACGACGTCTTCGTCGATGTCGAACTCTTCGAGGTTGATCGTCTCGACGCGGTACTGCTGGCTGAGAAAGTCGGTGATCTCGTGATCCGAGATGATGCCCATCTTGGCGAGCGAGTAGCTCAGGGTCGTGTTCGTCTTCTTCTGCTCGTCTTGCGCTTGGCGCAGCTGCGTCAGGCTGATCAGCTTTTCGCGGACGAGTAGTTCGCCGAGTCGATTGTCAGTCGCCATGAATGTGGACTGGCTCCCCGTGCCCGGAAGGGCTAGTGCTGCGCCGAACGGCGCAAAGGTAGATTGTACACGGGTCTGCAAAACGGGCGGAAGCCCCGCGACTTCCTGGGACGTGTGTGGGGGCGTCGCCCACAGCGATGACGCAGGTCATGCCGCCCCGCTCGCGCCTCGTCTTCATCGACGTGCTGCGTCTGATCGCCGCCGTGCAGATGATCCAGGGCCACAGCGTCGCCTCGGTGCTCGCGCCCAGCTACCGCCACGGTCCGGCGTTCGAGACCTGGACGTTCGCGCGCGGACTGACCTCGGTCATCTTCTTGGTCACCGCCGGCCTCTCGTTCTGCCTCGCCGAGGGGCGAGCCAACGACCCCGCCTCACGTTGGGCCCGTGTGCGGCGAGCGCTCGGGCTGGTTCTGCTCGGCTACCTCATGCACGCGCCGCTGGGCGTCGTGCTGGGCGCGCCGCTCGCCGAGACGCTGCGCGCGGCCGTGGTCGTCGACGTCCTGCACTGCATCGGCGTGAGTCTGCTCTCCCTCGAGCTCCTGACGTTTGCCGTCGACGCCGCCCTGCCGCGCGCGATCATCGCGGGCAGCTTTGGTCTGGGTGCCTTGTTCGCCGCGCCGCTCACGCGCTCGCTCTCGTTCTCGGATCGTTGGTCGTGGCTCGGCAACTACGTCACCGGACACGCGGGTTCGCTCTTCCCGTTGTCGCCGTGGGCAGGCTACCTGGGGTGCGGCTTTGCGCTCGGGACGCTGCTGTTGAAGACCCCGCGTCGACTCGCCTCCGGCCTCGCGGGCGCGGGGAGCACGACCCTGCTCGTTGGGCTTTTCCTGCTCTCGGCCTACGCGGACGTTCCGCGCGGCGTCAGTCCGGCTTACAGCCTGGTCAAGCTCGGTTGCGTGCTGCTGCTCGCGGCGCTGCTGGCATCGTTGCTGCGCGACGTCGCACGGCTGCCGCACCTGCTCGCCGTGCTCGCGGGCGAGACGCTGTTCCTCTACCTGAGCCACGTGATCGTCCTGTACGCCGACCACGTGGGGCTCGAGCCGCGCCTGCGCGATAGCCACTCGCCGCTGTTCGGCGTGTCGTTGGCGGCTTTGCTGCTCGTCTCGTGTTGTGCCGCGGCGCTCTTGCTCCGCTCGTTGCGGCGGCGTTCAGGCAGCGGTACAAGAGCCGCCCAATCCCCGTAACTGCCGAGTTTTCATCGTGGCCAAGCCCAAAATTAGTGCGCCCAAGAAGGTCGATATCGCGGAAGCGGCCGCGCAGGTCGAGATGCCGCGCATCAAGTGGAAGATCATCGGCACGGTCTTACTGGGCTTTCTGGTGCTCTGGGTCACGTCCCTGATGATGATGCCGACGGTGGGGTACTGGGGTGTCGGCGTGGTGGCCGTGCTCACGATCGCCGCCCTCGGCCTCGGCATCTACGTCTGGCGCATGACCCAAAAGCAGCGCGAGATCCTCGACATCATGCGCGGTGCGTCCGGCGAGGGCGGGCGGCGCGAGGCCATCGAGCGGCTCGCGGTGGGGGCCGACAAAGACGCCATGAAGGCGCTCGCGCGGGCGCAGCTGCTCGCCCAAGAAGACCCGCAGCTGGCCATCGCGGCGCTCGAGGCGATCGACATCGAGAAGGCGCCCACGATGGTGCAAGACGAGGTGCGCTCGCAGCGCGCCATGATGTACCTGTTCATGGGTCGCCCCAAGGACGCTCGGCCGCTCGTCGACGAGATCAAGATCGACCGCCAGCCCGACCCCAAGTCCAAGGCCAAGTACGCCGCCGTCATCGCCGAGGGGTGGGGGCGCACCGGCCGCCACGTCGAGGCCAAGAAGCTGCTCGAAGACTTCAAGGCCGACGACCCACAGTGGTCGGTCGAGGTCGGCCCGCTGCTCTATCGCGCCCAGGTCTACACCTACGTGGCCACCAAAAATCGTGGCCTGGCCAAGAAGGCGCTCGACCAGCTGATCGCGCTCGACCCCAACATGGTCGCGCCGTTCGTGCAGAACAACGTCAACCCCGAGCTACAAAAGCTGGCGCTGTCCGCGCTGTCCGATGCGGGCCTGGCACCTCGCCCGCAGATGAAGATGCGGATGAAACAGTAAGGGTCGGCTGGTGGAGGCTTGGACCGTACGGCGCATCGTCGCCTGGATGCAGGCCGACTTCGAGCGGCGCGGCATCGACACGCCGCGGCTCGACGCCGACCTGTTGGTGGCGCACGCGCTCGGCGTCAAGCGCCTGACCTTGTTCCTCGACCCGGATCGCCCGCTGATCGAGGCGGAGCTGACGACGATTCGTGCGCTGGTCGAGCGACGCCGCGCGCGCGAGCCCATCGCCTACATCCTCGGCGAGCGCGAGTTTTACGGCCGTAGCTTCGTGGTGACGCGCGACGTGCTGATCCCGCGTCCAGACACCGAGACGCTGGTCGACACCGCGCTCACGTTTCTGCGCGAAGGCAGCGTCGCGGGGCCCGTGGTCGACTTGTGTACCGGCAGTGGTGCGGTCGCACTGACTCTCGCGGCGGAGTGCACCGATCGCGCACTGGTGGCCACGGACGTGTCGGTGGCCGCGCTCGCCATCGCGCGGCAAAACGCCGACAAGCTCGGGCTCGCCGAGCGGGTCTCGCTGCGTGAAGGCGACCTGTTCGCCGCGCTGGCGAGCGACGAGCGCTTTGCGTGCATCACCATCAACCCGCCCTACATCGGCGCGCACGAGCTGCCGACGCTCGACGCCGACGTCCGCGACTACGAGCCGACCCTCGCGCTCGACGCCGGCGACGACGCGCTGAGCTTCTATCGACGCATTGCGGCGCAGGCGGGCGGACACCTGGTGCCCGGGGGTGCGCTGATGGTGGAGGTCGGCTTCGGACAGGCAGACGCCGTGCGTGCCCTCTTCGCGGAGGCCGGTCTCGGCGAGCTAGGCGCCGTGCGCGACCTGGGCGGCATCGAGCGCGTCGTGACGGGCAAGCTCGCGGGCTGAGCGTGGCCCTCGATTGGGCGACACGCTTTGGCTACATCGTGAAGGTGAACGAAGTGGAGATCAGACCGCTGATCTAGGCGCGTCGTGTTCAGCGTCCGGTGAACTTGGCGGTGCGTTTCTCGACGAACGAGCGCACGCCCTCGGCCCAGTCTTCGCTCGCGAAGATGCGCTTGCTGATGTTGGCGAAGTCCGCCACGGCCGCGGCTGGCCCTTCTTCGACGGCCTTGATCGCGTTGAGCCGCGTGGCCGTCACCGCGAGCGGGGCCTGCTCCGCGATGCGCTGCGCGATGGCCAGCGCCTCGTCGAGCACCGCCGCGTTGGGGACGACCTTCTGCACGAAGTTGAGGCGATAGGCGGTGGCGGTGTCGAACTCGTCGCCGGTGAGTAGGTAGAGCATTGCGTTGCCGAGGCCCGCGCGCTCGGACATGCGCAGCGTGGCGCCGCCGCCCGGCATGAGCCCGCGCGGCACCTCTTTTTGGCAGAAGCGACAGTCTTCGCCCGCGACCACGATGTCGGCGCCCAGCATGAGCTCGATGCCCACCGTAAAACAGATGCCCTTGACCGCCGCGATCACCGGCTTGGTGCGACGACGGTAGCCGGGCTTTCCGAAGTCGTGCGGCTCGACCAAGCCCTCCGGCACGAGCTTTTTGCCCGTCTCGAGGTGCGCCTGCACGGACGGCATGTCGAGCCCGGCGGTGAAGTGATCACCCAGTGCGTGCAGCACGCCGACCCGCAGCTCGGGCTCGTCGTCGAGCCGCGTGTAGGCCTCGGCCAGCTCGCGAAACATCTCGGGGGTCCAACCGTTGCGTTTGGCAGGGCGATTGATGCCGATCAGCAGCACGTTGCCGACGACCTGGGTATCGATGGTGCCGTGCGGAGGCGGAGCAGTGGTGGCGTGAAGTTCCATGGGTCTCTCTGTTCTAAAGCAGTTCTAAAGCTGGGGCATCGGTCCAGTGCCATATCGGCCGCCGCGGTCCAACTTGTTTCGCGCTCAAACGCACGGCGCGTGGCTCACGTCGACCGGTGTGTCCCGCGCGAGATCGACCACGCGCGGGAGATGGGCTATCGGGTGCACACCATGGTCAACCCGCTGCTCAACGATCGCGACGTCTCGTTTCTGCTCTTCGAAGTGCTGCGCGCCGAGGAGCTGTGCGCGCTACCTGCGTTCGCCGAGTACTCGCGCGAGACCTTCACGCTCTACGTCGACGCCTGTCGCAAGCTCGCGCGCGAGGCGCTGTTTCCGGCCTACCGTCCGATGGACGAGCTGCCGCCCAGGCTCGAAGACGGTCGCGTCAAGACGCATCCACGCATGCGCGAGCTGCTCCGCAGGTTGTCCGAGCTGGGCGTGGTCAACGCGACGCGGCCGTTCGAAGTGGGCGGTCAGCAGCTGCCCAGCACCGTCGCCGCGTTCGCACACGCCTACCTGATGGCCGGCAACCTCAGCGCGCAGGGCTACATCGGACTCACGGCCGGCGCGGCGCGACTGATCGAGTCGTTCGGCAGCGACGACCTGCGGCGCGACTACATGACGCGCATGTACGCCGGCGAGTGGACTGGCACGATGGCACTGACCGAGCCCCAGGCAGGCTCGAGCCTGGCCGACGTGGCCACACGCGCGACGCCCGCTGGCGACGGCACCTATCGGTTGGTCGGCTCCAAGATCTTCATCTCCGGGGGCGATCACGATCTGACTGACAACATCGTGCACATGGCACTCGCGCGCATCGATGGCGCACCTGCCGGCGTCAAAGGGATCAGTCTGTTCTTGGTGCCTGCCCAGCGCCGTGAGGGCGACGCGCTCGTCCCCAACGACACGGCGGTGGCGGGCGTCATCCACAAGATTGGCTGGCGTGGTCTGCCCAGCATCGCGCTCAACTTCGGCGAGAACGGAGACTGCGTCGGCTACCTCGTGGGCGAGCCCAACCTCGGCCTGTCGTACATGTTTCAGATGATGAACGAGGCGCGTCTGATGGTCGGCCTCAACGGCGTCGCCTCCGCGTACGTCGCGTACCAGGAGTCGCTCGAGTACGCCAAGACACGTCCGCAAGGGCGCGGCGCAACCAGTAAGGGTGTGGGCTCCCAGGTGGCCATCATCGAGCACGCCGACGTGCGACGCATGCTGTTGCGACAAAAGGCCATGGTCGAAGGTGGACTCGCGCTGGTCGCCTACGCCTCGCGCTTGTCGGATCTGGCCGAGCACGCCGAGGATGCCGAGCAAAAAAAGGAGAGCTTCTTGTTGCTCGACCTGCTCACCCCTGTGGCCAAGAGCTTCCCGGCCGAGAAGGGCTTCGAGAGCAACGCCCTGGCGGTGCAGATCCACGGTGGCTACGGGTACTCGAGCGAGTACTTGCCCGAAGCGTGGCTGCGCGATCAGAAGCTCAACAGCATCCACGAGGGCACCACCGGCATCCAGGGGATGGACCTGCTGGGACGCAAGGTGTCGCTCGCGGGCGGGGCCGCACTCGAGCTGCTCGCGCGCGAGATCGGCAGCGTGCTGCGCGATGCGCGAGCGGGCCAGCTCGGTCGTCTGGCCGACCTGCTCGAGCGCGCGCTGAGCACCACGCTCGGGCTCACCAAACACCTGGTCTCCCTCCGTGAGCCGGGCGCGCGTCTCTTGCACAGCGCCGACTACCTCGAGCTGTTCTCGACGTTGGTGGTGGGCTTCATGTGGCTGCTGCAGGCCAACGTGGCAGAGCGAGCGCTGCACGAGAGCGGCGCCGACGAGAGCACGCCGGACGGCGCGTTCTATCGCGGCAAGCTGTGCGCTGCGCAGTACTACCTGGAGACCGAGCTGCCCCGCATCGAGCAGCTGGCAGCGCTGAGCTTTGCCGGCGAGGACTCGTACGCGCGCGTGCGGCCCGACTGGCTCTGAGGGGCGGCTCGCGCAGAAATCAGAGCGCGTCGAAGAACGCGAGCACGTGATTGGGAGCGGCGATGTTGCTCTCGATGTGGTCGATGTCGCCCAGGTCGATCACGTCCGCAACGACGCCTCGCTCGTGGAGGGCGGTCTGACAGTCCACGCTGTTGGATGCAGGGACCTGCTCGTCTAAGGTCTGAGTCCTGTCCCCTTGACCCACTCCACAATCGCGGCCGCATCGGGCAGCACGTGCTCGTAGGTGGTCTGCCAGACGTCTACATACTTCGCGTGCGGAGCCAACAAGTCGTAGTACGACGTGGCCGCGCCCGCGCGACCTCGGCTGCGCACTGCAGCAACGCGCGTCGACCACGGACCTGCGAGCTCGCGCATCAGACGGTGGCTCGGTTCCTCGAAGTTGACCGGCACTTGAAACGCCAGCACGCCGCCTGGCTCGAGCTGCGCAAAGAGCGACGGCACCAGGGTCTCGTGTCCGGGCAGCCACTGCAGCACGGCGTTGGCGAACAACAAAGCGACCGGCGCTGGGACACGGTACGTGGTCAGGTCGGCTTCGACGAAGTCCACCGAGGGCAGCTCGACGCGCGCGCGCGCCAACATCTCGGGCGAGTTGTCGACGCCCCACAGCGTCGCCTGGGGATAGCGCTCGCGCAGGAGCTGTGTGGAGTTGCCCGGCCCGCACCCGAGATCGACGACACGCGCTGGCGCCTCGAGCGGCACGCGCGCCAACAACTCGCGGGCCGGCCGCGTGCGCTCATCGGCAAACTTCAGGTACTGCTGATCGTCCCACGCCATCGTGCTCGCCTCCGCATGTGTGGCCGAAACCACGCTGGACGCGAGTCTGTCGCACTGGACGGGGCCGCGCACGCAAGGGGCCTCACCAAAGCATGGGAGGCCTGGCCTTGGTTTTGCGTAGTGCCTAGCGAGCGCGCAACTTCGTGCCGATCTGTGCCACTCTGCTGGAGGCGTCTTATGAAACACCCTGCATCTTCGCTGTCGGTTCGCTCTCCTGTGCAAGGCACGTCTCTGTCGACACGCCCCGTCGGAGTGGAGCTGCTCATCCTTCGAATCCTGCGCGGCGGCTTTGCCGGCACGCTGGTCACAGGCGCGTTGAGCGCCGCCGCGTGTGAGTCGGGCGCCGACGAGCCGGGCGCGCGCACGCGACAAGATCCGTCGACCGTGGGAGCGACCGATGGAGCCGTGGCTTCGTCCGATGGAGCTGTGGCTTCGTCCGATGGAGCCGTGCGCATCCCCGATAGTGCGGTCGCTTCTGCAGACGCAGCGGTTGGCGTTCCCGTCGATGGTGGCAGCACGCCGTCCGACGCGGGCAAGCCGACTCCGACACCTGACGCGAGTGTTCCATCGGTGGCCGACGCAGGGGCCACGGATGCGGCGTTGCCTTCTGACGCGGGCACGGCCCCCAGCTGCACGGCCGAGACGCCCAACCAGCTGCGCGCAGCGGGCTTCACGACCACGGACAAGTACGACTACATCGCGGTGCGCCAGGTGAGCGGCAACTTCGGACCGCCGAAGGACGCGGGCACGCCCCCCGCTTGGACGCTCGACACCTTCAAGGTCTTGAGCGAGACGGGGACTTCGTGCGCGACTGCGACGGACGGCGCGTGCGCAACGCAAGTCGCACACCATCCCTCCGCGTTCGTCCAGTCTTACTGTGTGATGGCTTGCGTCGAGTACTCCGTGGTGACCACACGCGGCAACGAGGTCAAGCGCTGGGCTACCGACGCCGAGCTCGCGACGCTGTTCGGCAAGGTCGACAGCGCCGATGAAGCCATCTTGTTCGCCATGCGTTCTGGCTTCTCTGCGCCGTGTGTCAGCCAAGAGGCTAGCGGTCTGCAAGTGGTCGCGACCCACTACAAAGACACCTGCCCGATCGTGTACGAGCGCGTGACCATGCGTGTGTCCGATGCAGGCAAGCTCGAAGTGGTGGGCGCCGTCGAGCTGCCGAACCAGCCAGGGACGGGCGCTTGCGTGGGGCGTGTGCCAGCGGGTCTGTGCAGCGTCAGCGAGGTGCACAACGAGAGCGCCGTGGGCGACTTCCTGGCCAACGCTGCACACCTCGAAGACGCGAGTGTGTACGCGTTCGAGCGGCTGGCGCGTGAGCTCACGGCGTACGGCGCACCGCGAGACATGATCGCGACCGCACTCCACGCCGCCGACGACGAGGTGCGCCACGCGCGCGTCGTCGGTGCGCTGGCGCGCGCTCGTGGAGGGCAGCCCATCGCAGCCGAGGTAGAAGAGCTGCCGTTGCGCACGCTCGAAGAGATCGCGACCGAGAATGCCACCGAAGGATGCGTGCGCGAGACCTACGGCGCGCTGGTCGGTGGTTACCAAGCACGGAATGCAGGAGATCTCGGCGTTCGTGCTGCGATGCGCGAGGTCGCGGCCGACGAAGCGCGCCACGCCGCACTCTCGCACCGCGTGCACATGTGGGCGATGTCCGTGCTCGAGCTCGACGCGCGCGAGCGCGTGCTCGTGGCGCAGCGTAGGGCGATTGCGGAGCTGACCGTCGCGTGCCGCGATGAGGTCGACGAACACCTGCGCACGCCGCTCGGTCTGCCTAGCAGCGCAGTGGCGGCGTCGCTGTTGCGCGAGCTCTCGCTCTCGCTGTGGGAACGTCAGGGCGTGACGGTGAGCGTCACGCGACGCTTGGAGCTCTCGGGCAGCTTGCCGCTCTCCAAGTCGGTGGCAGCGGGCGCGCCCTCGGCGACGATGGTCAGCTGACTGTCTGTGATGCCGAGGCGGCGCAGGGCAAGCGCGGCCATCTCGGCGCGTGCGCGGGCAGGGGACGCGCTACACGTTGCCGAACTCGGCGATCAGCCGGTCGAGTCCCACTTCGGTACCTTCGCGCCGCTCGTCGTTGTCGCCATGTCCATCCAGGAACACGACCTGCTCCGTGAAGGTCATCTTGGTGGTCGCTGCGCTGCGCTCGAATGTCACCGTGACCAGGGAGACGGAGATACGCACGTCGCCGACCAACATGTCGTACGCGTAGACGATGCGCTGCTGCGGAACGATGTCGAAAAATCGCGCATCGAACGTGTGCACCACGCCTTCGTCGGTGGCGACCGCATTGTGCTCGTTCCCCCCGACACAAAAGTCGAGCCGGTAGGCCACGGTGGACCAGTCGTCGTGGCAGGCAAACCAGCGCCGTTTTTTGTCCGCGTCGGCCCAAGCGGCAAACACGCGCTCGACTGGCGCGGTGAAGCGGCGCTCGATCACGAACGTGGAGTGGTCGGTAGAGCCAGCTTTCATGTCATTTGCTCGCGGGTGGGTCGTCGTCTTCGCGGAGCAGACGATCGAGCCGATCAAAACGTTGGTTGTTAGGTGGCACGCCGCTGCGCGACCCACTTGTCGATCGTCGCCAGTGCGTGCGGTTCGAGGCGATAGGTGCGCACGCGCCCGCTCTTGGTCGAGCGCACGAGCCGACCCTCTTCGAGCACGCGCAGGTGCTTCAGCACCGAGGGAAGCGCCATCTCGAACGGCTCGGCCAGCTCGGTCACCGAGGCCGGACCGCGACTGAGCAGCTCGACCATGGCCAAACGACTGGGGTCGCCCAGCGCATGAAACACGCGGTCGAGCTTGAGGGCTTGGGCGTTCAAAGCAGACCCGGCTCACGCCTACCAGTGTGGGTGACGAGCAGACTCATCGAGCTGTCTCCAAGAAGCGCGCTGGGATGTCGGCGTGCATGGGAAAGTTGGCGAAGTAAGGCCGCGCCTCGACCAGAGCCCGCGCAAAGGAGGGCCGCGCGACGAGCCGCTCGAAGTAGGCCCCGAGATTCGGGTAGGTGGTCGAGAACGCAAACACGATGTCCGCGTAAAACAGCGCAGGGGCGGCCGCGCAGTCGGCCATGGTAAAGGTGTCGCCCACCACCCACGTCCGCCCTGTGAGCTGCCGCTCGGCAAGCGCATACGCTCGCTGCAGCGTCTGCTTGGCCTCGTCGACGCCGGCCGCGTCACGCTGTCCCGGAGGACGGAGCCGATCAATCACGATCTTCTGCATCGGCTGAGAGACGTACGAGTCGAAGAACCGATCCCAGAGCCGCACCTCGCGCGCGACCTCACGATCGGCGGGCACGAGCGCCACGGCTCCCGGGTAGTGCTCGCCCAGGTACTCGATGATGATGCTCGTCTCAGGAACCGTCTGCTGTCGTCGTTCATCCCGCAGCACAGGGATCTTCCCCACGGGCCAAAACGACATCATCTCGGCACTCGAAGCGGCATCGGCAAGATCCACGATGCGCCCGTCGAACGCGGTCCCGTTTTCGTAGAGAGCCACCAGCACCTTGTGACAAAACGAAGCAAGCGGGTGGTAGAAGAGCGTAAGCGTCACGGCAGTCCCTCCAGAAGATACTTTCCTATTCAGCTAAGTGTCTCATCACGGAGCGACGCGCAACAAAAACGAATCCCACGGCGAGGACGAGCGAAACGAAGTCGCCCCCTCACAGCGAGGACGAACGAAGCGAAGTCGCCCCCTCACGGCGAAGACGAGCGAAGCGAAGTCCCGAAACCCCACCAAAAAAACAGGGGGACGAAGACTCCACCGCGAGCTGCGGGGTGGGGTGCTCGGACGGGTGGCGGGCGGGGTGTCGATACGGCCCAAAAAAGTCCACCCGTGGAGACAACAATGAGTCGCCCAAACAGCCTC